>NZ_CP071527.1:1426500-1770500 GCF_023921225.1 Legionella lytica | reverse complement strand
TACCAGGAGCAGCTTCTTTAGGGTTAGTAGCGCCCATGATGTCTCTGTTTTTCAGTACAGCGTTGTCGCCTTTTAATACCTGGATCATTACAGGACCAGAAATCATGAACTCAACTAAAGCATTGAAGAAAGGACGAGCACGGTGAATGTCGTAGAAGTTTTCAGCTTGTTCGCGAGATAAATGAGCCATTTTTGCAGCAACAACATCTAAACCAGCATCTTCAAAACGAGTATAAATTTTACCAATTACAGACTTAGCTACAGCATCCGGTTTAATAATTGATAATGTTAATTCTTTTGCCATTATGCACACTCCATAGGAATTAATAGTTAAAGCGCGCTATTATACACGAAATAAATGCTTTATGGCTAATATAAATTCATAAGAGTACGTCATAGAGGGATGCGGGGCCGTAAAATACCGTAGGTCAGGCACACGGCCCGACGTTTCGGAGATAAATTCCCTTACAAACTTGATGGATTGCGAGGATGTAGAGTTTGATAAAATGTCGGGCCATGGACCCGACCGACATCACAAGTCAGCCTACGAATTAAGCTTTTTCAAGTTGACCTATGCTTTTATCAAAATACAATGACTCTCTGTTGATGATATCCTGCTCAGCGTCAATCTTATATTCGGGTAAAATTTTAATAAGCTCAATAACCCGTAAAATAGTGTCATAAAATTGCGTTCTAAACCCATTTGCGAAGACAGTCATGTCCTCTGTTCGCTCACGGAAAGCCCGCGTTTTCTCGTCAAACTGAAGGACTATATCAGTAAGCTCAGAGATACTCTCTACAATTTTCTCTTTTAAATCATCATTTAATGATAATTTAAGATCTTCACTCATTTTTACTACAAAAAGTAAAGGATCACTTTGTAACTTAGGATTAATTAAATCACAATTAATTAGTGCAAAATTAATTGCCTTACGAATTTTGTTTTTGTCTTCAGTAAGTCCCTCTTTTTTAAAGATTTGTGCAATTGAAGTAATAGCCTTTTCAAAAGCTTTATTAAAATCAGCAGAAATTTTTATTAGGAAGCTTTGACTGCTTGAAATTAAATGATTATGCTCTCCTTCTCGTTGATGATATTCCTCACCTAGTGCAAGAAGTTGCTGGCGTTCATTTTCCAATGCCTCACGAGTATTCGCTCCCGGCGATGATTCATCCTTAGAGTTTTCTCCGGATAATAAATAATCAATAAAAAGCTTTTGCACATAGACGTGATAATCATTTGCCTGCTGCAACACGATCCCATTAAGGACATTTCGTAACGGTATTTGCAACACCTTATGATAAAAACTAAAGCTACTTTTTACCGCCGCGACTAAGTCAATTTGCGTTAAATTGATATGATATCGACCTAAAATACGCTCAGCAGTTATCACCCCGTAAGTTGAAAACCAGTTGCTTAAGTCATTTTCTGATTTTTCTACGCTCATTTTTCATCCAATTTAATTTATTTACAGTATGTGATATAAGACTATTTATTTGAAAGTATAGTGTATTTCCCAGATGTTAAAACGATTAGATACTGATTTACAAACATTAAATGAATTTCTCCAAATAAAAACACCCCAATTATGGCTAGATCATGCTGCTCAGCAGATTCCTTTATTACTGATTGATCATGCACACTGTGAACGAAAAGCAGCCGCTACTGCCATTAATTTTATGAGCAAATATCCTGAGCGAAAGGAACTTATTGACGTTATGTCCCCTTTAGCACGCGAGGAGCTTCTACATTTTGAAAAAGTAATAAATGTAATGACTCAGCGTGGAATTAAATTTGCGCCATTGCATCCATCAGGCTACGCTACTGTATTACATAAACAAGTCACACGTAAGGATGGCACTGAACGCTTATGTGATCAATTAATCGTCGGTGCTATTATTGAAGCTCGCTCCTGTGAGCGCTTTTATGCAATTATGCCTTACATTGAAGATGAAGCCTTAGCAAAATTTTACGGTACCCTGGTTAAATCTGAAGCTCGGCATTTTGAAGATTATTTACGTCTGGCTAAGTTATATGGCGGGGATGTTAGTAAGCGCATTGCTAAATTTTTAGCGCTTGAAAATGAATTTATTTTAACAGCAGATACAGTATTTCGTTTTCACAGTGGAATCCCAGATGTTAGATTGCAAAGCTCTTAGTAAAAACATACATAAAGCCGTCATGGTTTCGCCTGGGCATGACGGCTTTTTGTTTAATAAAAATAAGCCCTAAGGAGGATTTGGACTACTATCAAGCTCCTCACGATATTGCACTTCTGATGCCCGGTTTAAAAACGCATTTAATCCATTATCTGGGTCGTTTTTAAGCTCATTAAACCGTTGAGCAGTTAAAGGCTCATGCCCTTCTGTAGTCCAAAATCCTTCTGGGTTATTTTGATCTGGCTGATATCCTTGTTCTCTTAACCACAGAGCAACTAAACTTCTTAGGCCTAAAGGAAGCTCTTCTCCGTTCTTCAGCTCCTGCGCACCAGCATGTAATTTTACCTCTAGCTTATTATCTGCTCCTAATTGAACGTTATGAACTAACGTGGGTAAATCCACTCTTGGATTACCACGAAGCTTATCTAAAAGAGTATCTTTCATATCGACAATGCCATTTTTTAGAGCATGCTTTAACGTAACATAATACGGAGACGTTTTCTCATTAACTTCTTGGTTCATTGCAGAAACAAACGCTGACAATACGGACATCAATGACATCATGGCTGACTTCCAGTCATGGATTGAGCTTTGTTCAGAACTCATTACCGATTTAAGCTTATCTTCAAAAATAGCTTGCTTCGTAATGGGATTTCCTTTTTCATCATAACGCTCAATGGCTTGTCTCTTTATCTTTTCAATTTCTTCCACTATGGCTGCTTTTCGTAGATCGTCTGCTTGATTTTTGGCAGCTTGAAAAGCTTTCTTAGCATTGTCTTCCGCTAAACGCCTAGCTTCATCGTCCATCGATTTTTTCTTTTGAGCTATTTCATCTTGTGTTGATCTGTCTTCTGCCATCTTTAGCTCCTAAAAAAGAATTACATATGGGTAAAATAAAGCCCTTTTGTATTATCATAACACAACAGGTTGGGATTGTCATCCCAGTCACTAAGTACATAACGTACAAATTCTTCTTGCTCAATAGGGTACCTTGTCACACCCGGTTTATGAGTATGCCCATGAATAAGTTTGCTGACTCCATGCTCTTGCATATGCCGAATTACTGACTCAGCAACCACATCCATTTGCTCCATAGATTTACTCACATTATTCTGACTACGAGTGCGTACTTGATTCACTAAATGTTCACGATATTTTGGCGATAAGCTTAAAAATAAGATGGGGAAAATTTTATTGCGGGTAAGAAGTCTAAAGCGCTGGTGAGCCGCATCTTTGGTACAGTAACGATCCCCGTGCACTAGCATTATTTTTTCATTATCTAAATGAATAATCGTTGGTTCTTTTAAAATAGACCATCCTGCCAACTTGGCAAAACTTTTCCCTAATAAAAAGTCTCGGTTGCCATGCATATAAAATAAATTAATCCCTCGTCGTGTTAAGGCATGTAATTGTTCTGCAATACCCCTACTCCAATCATTTAGGGTATCATCACCAGCCCAGGCATGGAAAAAGTCACCCAATATATAAATGTTTTTTACTGAATGCTGTACGGCCCATTTAAGAAAAGATTCAAAATGAGCCTGAATGCCGTATTCCTCTGGATGTAAATGAAGATCAGAAATAAAAACAGCATCAATCATAAAGGCTCGATGTGGATATGATCATCCAACAGATAGATTTGGCATGGGCCATTATGCGGTTCAATTGCGTCACTTAAACGATAAAATCCAGCAATTGATACCAACTCAGCTTCAAGTGATTGGCAAAAAATACGAGCCTCTTTATCCCCAGAAATCCCAGCTAAAGCTCTACCACGCAAAGCACCATAGACGTGGATTGAACCATCAGCTAATAATTCCGCACCATGACTTACAGAGGAAGCCACGATTAGATCAGCATTTTTAGCCACAAATTGCTGCCCAGAACGTACCGGAGTTGTTATTAGTTTAGTTTTTGCAGCCTCAGGCTGTTGTTGTGGAACAGGTTCAATAGAACGTTCAATAATTGGCTTATCTTGAGTTGCAGAAGCATGCAGCACAGCTAAGCCTTGGCATTGAGCCAATGTGTCATGCAAGGCACTTCCGCCCTGAATAGCAACAGGAATCATCCCATTAGCACGTGCAACTTGAATTAAAGCATTCAAATCAAACTCTAATTGATGAACCGCTGTAAGATCAAAAACAACTGGAGTTTTATCAAAAAGTTTGGGAGCTCTTGTTACAGTTTCAACCAATTGTTGGGTAAAAACCTCACTATCAGTATTAAGCACTTGCAAAACAGTGAATGTGTAAAGTCGGCCTTTAAGCTTAAATGCTTGAGTTTGTGTTGTATTTTCACTCATGAGTATGATATCCATAACCAGATTTTTTGTTTATACTAACATTTATACTATCATGTGAAAAACAATAACAGAAGGATATTAAGGTGGATAAACGGTGGTTTGAACAATATCAGAATGGCGTTCCACATGAAATTGACCCTAGTCAATACTCTTCCCTTGTCGCTTTGTTCAAAGAATCATGCGCTAATCATGCAACGAAAGTAGCTTACTCCAATTTAGGATGTGAAATTACTTTTGCTGAATTAGAAGAACTAAGCCACAGTTTTGCAGCCTACCTCCAACAGCTTAAGTTGGAAAAAGGTGCACGCATCGGTATTATGATGCCCAACCTATTGCAATACCCCGTTGCACTATTTGGTATTTTGCTTGCGGGCTATGTTGTAGTTAATACAAATCCTTTATATACGACTGATGAAGTTATTCATCAAATGAATGATGCAGGAGCTGAAGCAATTGTTGTACTTGCTAATTTTGCCAAAACAGTTCAAAACGCATTACCTTCGACCCCAACGATAAAACACGTTATCGTGACACAAATCGGTGATTTATTCCCTCCTGTAAAACGCTTTATTGTTAATGCTGTTGTAAAATACGTCAAAAAAATGGTTCCTGCTTACTCTATTCCGCATGCTGTTGCGTTTAACTATGCGTTGCTTGAAGGAAAACAATCAACCTTACACAAGGTCGAGTTGAACCACAGTGATATCGCTTTTTTACAATATACTGGTGGTACAACCGGGGTAGCCAAAGGTGCGATTTTAACTCATGGAAATTTGGTTGCCAATTTGTTGCAAGCTTATGCATGGATATCTCCAGCATTACAGGAGGAAAAAGAAGTCATTGTCACCGCATTACCTTTGTATCACATCTTCTCATTAACAGCGAACTGCCTAACCTTTATGAAAATGGGGGCAAAAAACATCTTAATTACCAATCCTCGAGATATGAAGCACTTCATTAAGGAAATTAAAAATTGCGGCTTCACTACCATTACTGGTGTTAATACTTTGTTTAATGGTTTATTAAATCATCCCCAATTTAAAGAAGTGGATTTCAGTAAGTTAAGACTGTCTTTATCTGGTGGAATGGCGCTACAGAAGAGTGTTGCTCTACGTTGGAGAGAAGTAACCAAGTCACCTATATTGGAAGCTTATGGACTAACAGAAACAAGCCCTGCGGCAACCATTAATCCAATGACATTATCTAGTTATAACGGCAGCATTGGCTTACCTCTTCCTTCAACAGATATTTTGATACTGGATGATGAGGAAAATGAGGTACCTATTGGCTCCAGTGGTGAAATTTGTATTAAAGGCCCTCAAGTTACACCTGGGTATTGGAAGCGTCCGGATGAAACAGCATTAGTATTTACCCGCTCAGGCTATTTAAAAACTGGAGATATCGGCAGGATGGATGAAGAGGGTTTTATCTATCTGGTTGATAGAAAGAAGGACATGCTCCTGGTTTCTGGATTCAATGTGTACCCCAATGAAGTAGAACAAGTAATTAGCATGCACCCAGGAGTACTGGAAGTCGGTGTGGTTGGCGTGTCCGATGCAGAATCAGGGGAGCGTGTTAAAGCCTGTATCGTAAGAAAGGACCCTAACTTAACAGCAGAAGAGGTGATTGCGTATTGTCGTGAGCATTTAACTGCGTATAAGATTCCTAAAATTGTGGAGTTCTTTGATGAGCTTCCTAAAACGAACGTGGGTAAAATTCTTCGTCGTGCATTGAAATAACAAAAACATGCCGAGTAGGTCGGGCCCATGGCCCGGCATTTCCTTAAATTAAATAGAACCCTAAGTAATCAATCAACAATCAACTGCTTCATGATTTTCACCGTAGCCCCCCAAACCCAATCTTCATGAAAAACAAACTCACAGCTTTTAAACCGAAAATGTCCTCGTTCAACTATTATATCCTTATAATTTTTTGCTGATTGCACCAAAGGCATAGGAATCATAATCAATCGTGCTACTTCATCAGGGTTTATTTGATAAGGCTTAACGCATTCAATATGGGCAAACCAAGGCTGGATAATTTTACCTAATAAAGTAGGCTGAGGCTCTAACGCTTTAATTAAAGTAACTCGCTCGCAAGCAATTCCCAACTCCTCATAGAGCTCCCTTAACCCAGTAGCATATAAATCTTGGTCTCCCTCTTCCCAAGCGCCACCAGGAAAACAGACTTCCCCCGGATGAGCACGAAGATTTTCTCGGCGTTTTGTTAAAATGAGTGAGTCTGAAGCTCGTTCATACAAAACCATAACCGCTGCATTAGCTGGAGAACGATCCTTGAATTCACTTAAGTCCATTAATTATCGCCGCAATTTTGATGAAGCATTCACGATATTCGTCTTCACAGTTGGAGTCAATAACTATTCCACCACCTGCCGCGAGGTGTAATAAATTATTTTTCGCTGTCACGGTTCTTATCGCAATGTTCGTATCAAAATACCCATGACGGGAAAAATAACCAATAGACCCACAATAAACCCCTCGGCCATAAGATTCTTCTTGGTTAATAATCTGCATCGATTCAATTTTAGGTGCTCCTGTAATTGAACCACCAGGAAAACACGATAAAAAAGCATCTAACGGATGAATGGAGTCTATGCACTGGGCTTCAATAGTACTTACTAAGTGATGTACTGAATTATAACTTTCAATAGCACATAACGAGGTTACACGTACCGAGCCAGGCTTAGCTATTTTACCCAAGTCATTACGTAATAAATCAACAATCATGACATTTTCAGCTTTATTTTTCTCACTTGCTAGCAACTCATTTATTAAACGCTGATCTTCGATTGGATCTGCGGAGCGCCCTATGGTTCCTTTAATTGGAGATGTACGTAGCTCACCTTCATCGTAAAGAAGAAAACGCTCAGGCGAAAAACTTAAAATATCAGCATCCTGGGTTCGTAAAAAGGCAGAAAATGGAACTGGATTTTTACGACTAATTTTCTGATAAAAGGCCCAGCTGTCTCCTTCATATTTAGCATGAAATGGTTGAGTCAAATTGGTTTGGTAACATCGACCCTTTATTAAAGAATTATAAATAGAGTCGAATGCATCTTGGTATTCGTTTTGAGAAATTAAGGGCATAAAATCACTAGTTAGTACCGCCTTACTCGGCTCATCCTGCCTGCCATTCCATAAACTAAGAATTTCATCAAGAATGGCCGCGGTTGAAGGCTGCGTATTCGCAGCAAATAACGTTACCTTTTTAAACTGATGGTCAACAATAATGGCCCAATCGTACAATCCTAAATCCAATAAGGGCATTGTCTCCAAACTGGGTTGTGCAGAAGATTCGATTCCAACCAATTGAGCACCCAAGTCATAAGAAATATAACCTATTGCCCCACCTTGAAACGGAAGATCAGCTACAGAAGCTTGTACCGTTAAAACCTCTCGTAATGAGGATAATACTTCAGATACATTTTGTGTTTGATGATCGATCCTAATCCGCTCATATGGATAGGCACTGACTAGATCATAACGCGCTTGAGAACGGTCCGTACTTTCCAAAAGCACAAATCCAGGTAAATGGCGCAATTTTTGATAATACTCTTGCATTAAGGGGAAATAATCGAGCGTCAAGAGCACTGATTGCTTTATAATATTTCTCATCATTTGATACAAATAATTAACTGGTTTTTAAATTAATTTGTGAGTATGCTATGCAAACGCTTTGTTGACAAGGAGCCATGTATGGCAACGATTGCTCAATTTGATATTACATATACTCAATTTCTAGATGAACAAGGCAAATTAGCAGGACAAGCCCCTGCTTTTGCCAGTAACCCTGAAGCACTTAAAGAACTCTATCGAGTTATGGTGCTTACTCGAACGTTTGATAAGAAAGCAATTGCATTACAAAGGACAGGTAAAATGGGGACCTACGCCCCAATCAATGGCCAAGAAGCGATTTCTACCGCAATAGGTCATGCGATGAAGCCTGAGGATGTGTTTGTCCCATATTATCGCGATTATGCAGCGCAAATTCAGCGCGGCGTAAAAATGTCTGAAATTCTAACCTATTGGGGTGGTGATGAGCGTGGCAGTGATTTTGCCTGCAAATCTCAAGATTTACCCATCTGTGTACCTATTGCTTCTCAATGCTTGCATGCAACAGGGCTTGCCTTTGCATTCCAATACCGGAATGAGCCAAGAGTAGCGGTAGTATGTATTGGTGAAGGTGGAACTTCAGAAGGTGATTTCTATGAAGCCATTAACGTAGCAGGCACTTGGAAGTTACCCGTAGTTTTTGTAGTAAATAATAATCAATGGGCTATTTCTGTTCCCAGAGACAAACAAACTGGAACAGAAACTATTGCTCAAAAAGCCATAGCCGCCGGATTTTCTGGCGTGCAAATAGATGGTAATGACATTTTAGCAACCCGGCAAGTAATTGGTGATGCTATTGAAAAAGCCCGTCGCGGTGAAGGCCCTACTCTGATTGAAGCCATGTCTTATCGTTTATCCGATCACACCACAGCTGATGATGCGACTCGCTATCAACCTTCTGCTGAAGTTGAACAAGCAAAACCCAAAGAGCCGATTGCTCGCTTCAAAGAATATTTAGTACAGAACAACCTATGGAGTGCTGGGGAAGAAGAACAATTAGTGATGCACTGTGCTGCTGAAGTTGAAAAAGCAGTGGATGAGTACCTGAGTAGAACACCACAACCAATCAGCAGTATATTCGATTATCATTTTGCGGAACTACCTGAATATTTAGTGGAACAACGTGCAATCGCTATGGAGGAAGCATCTAATGCCTGATATTACCTTAATTGAAGCTGTTACTCAGGCCCTAGCTTATGAGTTAGCTCATGATGATAATGTTGTTGTTTTTGGAGAGGACGTTGGTAAGAATGGGGGCGTTTTTCGTGCAACAGCAGGCTTGCAAGAACGATTTGGAGAAAAACGAGTGTTTGACTCACCGCTTGCTGAATCCATGATTGCAGGATTAGCGATTGGTATGTCTCTACAAGGTTTAAAGCCTGTAGCTGAGTTCCAATTTATGGGATTTATTTACCCTGCAATGAATCAGATTATTTCTCATGCTGCGCGCATGCGCAACCGTACTCGTGGACGATTGAGTTGTCCCTTGGTATTTCGTGCCCCGTTTGGTGGTGGAATTAGAGCGCCAGAGCATCATTCAGAAAGCACAGAAGCATTATTTGCACATATTCCAGGCTTGCAAGTAGTAATTCCTTCGTCACCGAAAAGAGCTTATGGCTTATTGCTTGCAGCGATGCGAAATCCTGACCCCGTTATATTCCTAGAGCCTAAACGAATCTATCGTTTAGTTAAACAGCCAGTTGAAGATAATGGAGAAGCATTACCAATTGGCAAATGTTTTACCTTAAAACAAGGCGATGACATCACGCTAGTTACCTGGGGCGCTAGTTTGCATGAAACCCAGCAAGCAGTGAAGCAACTTGAAGAAGAAGGTATTTCATGTGAGCTCATTGATGTTGCAACCATAAAGCCACTAGATATCGACACTATTCTTGCTTCTGTGGAAAAAACAGGACGTTGCGTTATTGTTCATGAAGGGGCAAAAACCTGCGGTGTTGGCGCAGAAATTTCCGCGCTGATTATGGAAAATTTAATGGCAGACCTTATGGCACCGGTTCAACGCGTCACTGGTTATGATACAGTTATGCCCTATTTTCAATTAGAAAAACAATACATCCCAAGTGTTGCACGTATTAAAAACAGTGTTATGAGCATAATGGAGTAATAATGAATATTTTTAATCTACCTGATTTAGGCGAAGGTTTACCTGATGCAGAAATTCATGAATGGTTTGTCAAAGAAGGTGATACAGTTGTAACAGATCAGCCCCTGGTTTCTATGGAAACAGCGAAAGCTGTTGTTGATGTTCCCTGCCCTCAAAGTGGTGTTATTGGTAAATTATTTGGTAAACCAGGCGATGTAATTAAAACAGGTGAACCATTAGTAGCATTTGAATCAAGCACTGCAAAAACAGCTGACAAAGGAACTGTAGTTGGAAACCTAGAAGAAAGTAGCGAAATCAGTGAAGATAATTTTGTTATCGGTATTCAGCATTCTGACAAAGCCCGAATTAAGACAACACCAGCAGTAAAAATGCTTGCTAAAAAATTAGGGATAGATTTAGCTTCCCTAAAAGGTACTGGTGATTTTGGCATGATTACACGTGAAGACGTGCAGGCTCAAGCGGATAAAAACTCCCAGGTTCCGGTAGGATATGAGCCTCTCCGTGGTGTACGACGAGCCATGTTAAACAGCATGGTGCAATCACATGCAGAAGTAGTTCCAGTGAGTATCTTTGATGAAGCAGATATCCATAACTGGAAACCAGGAACAGACATTACTGTGCGTTTAATTCGTGCATTAATTCATGCTGCAGAAAAAGAGCCCGCAATGAATGCCTGGTTTGATACGAAGCATGGAGCCCGCCAATGCTTTAACGAAGTACATCTTGGACTCGCCATGGATAATGATGAAGGCTTATTTGTACCAGTTATTCATGACGCAGCAAAACGTTCTGATGCTGAATTACGTCAAACGATTAATGAGTTTAAAACCTCTGTGGCAAATCGAGAGATTTCTGCCGACAAATTAAAAGGCGCAACCATTACTCTATCTAATTTTGGAAAATTTGCAGGCCGCTTTGCTAGTCCAATCATTGTCCCCCCGATGGTAGCTATCTTAGCAGTAGGACGACTCTACAAGGCTGTTGTTGCAAATGAGAATGGAGCTGTTGAAGTTCATAACATGCTGCCTTTATCACTTAGTTTTGATCACAGAGCGGCAACTGGAGGTGAGGCAACTCGCTTCTTGGGTGCGGTAATTGAGTCATTGAAACAAGCGTAGCAAAAATCGTTTGTAGGCTGGGCTGTTAAGCCCAGCATCGGGAAGTAGCAAAAATTCTGTCAACTGGGCTTACCAGCCCAGCCTACGATATACATTTATCTTACATTCTACCTTTTACTTTTTGAGCAATTTTTTCCTTGCAACCTTGCAGTTCGTTTTGGCTAAAATTAGTATTTGGTAAGGTTTTAGAGCCCATTACAACTGGCATAACACAGTCTTTTACTAAGCCTTTATGTTCCTTTTCACCGCCTTTATGATAGCCATTTTGCATGCATGCTTTTGCAATAGGCATACAGGCATTAGCCCAACCATAAACAGAAACACTAACTAATAAAGTAAACATACCTGCTTTAGCAAGAATCTTGTTCATAATTTAATTCCTTTTAATGAAAGATATCTATTATTTTTTGTACAGTTGCCAATAAAATATAGCACAGTTAATTAAATTTGGTGTACCGCTACTTAAAATGAAATGAGGGTTATCATTGATTACTCTAATCGTATTTTTAAAATATTAGTACGTATGAATATAGGCGCTCTTAACAACTAGAGCTTGTTAAAATTATTAAATAGCTCCGGCACAGGTAAAACTTCGTTGGATAAATTCGGAGCTTGCTCAAAAAAACTATTTTGTTTTATATATATAGGTTTATCTTCTGTATCAATAGATTCATTGATTAAGGGTTTATCCGCTGAAAACCACTCTTTTAGATTTTCCTTTAAGTTATTATAGCCTGCCCAATTAAACCTACATAAAAGTGGGCAGTCATTCGGCCACGTTGACTGAGGCATTGCGAATGAATTTCCCGCCTGGGTTATCATAAGCCTAACGATCTCCATTGAGCCTCTTACATCGTCTGATGAATGTATTGTAAGCGCAGGCCACTTTTCTACGAGCTCACAATATAATTTATCAAACTTTGCCCAACTTTCTGCTGTTAATAAAAACTGACCTTTGGGCAATATTTCTTTTTGCACCTGATTGTTTTTGCATATATCATCGAACTCGTCTAGCTCTTGGAACTCTTTAGACACACGTAGCATGCAAGGAAAACATTGAGACTCCATATAAGTTTCCAAATATTTTTTAGAAATAAAAGTCAACGCATCGTATAAACCCAAGTATTGCAAACCATAACTAACAAAATGAGCGCCATTAAATTTTTTTTCATCAAAATATCTGGTGTGATCACACGCCCATCTATAGCTAAGTAGCTTTTTCAGAACCTCAAGAATAGTTTTATCGTCAGAAAAAAGCGCCACACGTTCGTGATAAATTAAATCATTACTTATATTTCTAGATGTTTCGCAAACAACTTTCCCAGCTGGGGTGAATGATAGAAACCAATTGGCAAATTGAAATCCAAATGTAATTTCTCCGGCCACTTTCAGATTCCGGACAATACGGAAATAGAAACAAATAGAAGAATCCTTGTGTGGTTGTCTATGCTTAGAGGTAAATCCCATATTTTTTATAAACCAATCGAATGGATTATCAGGTTGGCTCGTATTGGTATCTTGTATTAGTTGCACACATTTATCAGCGATTAATAAAACCTCTGGTGTTAACTCTTCTTGGAATTTAGAATCTAACTTACTATCAGAAACTGCTGGAAACATAGAGTGCTCTACCTTATAAATAAAATAAAAATACTTTATTGCAAGCTAATATGGGTTGGTTCAGAGCGTACACGCTGAATGTGTGTTCAGGCTACAGATCATTGAACCAATGTGGTAGATAAACCCTGCTCATTTTGAGGCCCATCCTCCGGCCCTTTTGAAACCTCATCAATAGGAGAGTGATGATGGAAAGGCGGCTCAGTCCGACCTTTAGCCTTATTTTGCGTTACAGATTTGTTTTTCAACAACTCCTGCCAGGGATTGCTTGTAAACTCAAGCTCAGAACCGGCTTCTGCCTTTTCCGCATTATCAGAACTTCGTTGTAACTTATTCATTACATTTCGAGAAAAATCATAGGAATAAAGAGGACTACTCAACAAAGATAAAGTAAGGAAACATACGGATACCGTAGCCGTCATTCCTACTAAAGCCGCAGTAAAAGCAGCATAACGAACCAGCTCGGTTAACGCAACCATAGCTAAAATGAATGCTGCTGCAATCAATTGCAAAGGACGAAAAAATAGTGATACAACATTTACTGGTTCACTCATTGCCATATAAAAAGCCATGAATAAGCGTTTTATACGACCAACGCCATTAATGTAAATGCTATCGTTAATTTTTTTATTATGGCGAGTCAATATCTCTTCGACATGCCGCTCTTTAGCTTGCCCCCAATCATTAAGTAATTCTTGATAATGGGATGCAGTTTCATTTTCCTTTTGAGTAGGAGCATTTTTATAGAGTCCATTATCATCAAGTTCGTTATTTAAAATTAATTCAAAAAGCTGCTCATCGTTTAAACTTTGCAATCCTTGATGGTCTAATTCATTCCATATCGTCTTGGCAATATAATCATCACGTAAAGTAACTAAATACTCTTTTTTATAATGAGCAAATTGTGATAAACGATAGTTATTTAGCTCTTGGGAATAATAATGCCCCACAAAAAGTGGAGTCAGTACATTAGCAAAAAAATCAATAACCGATAATGCTAAATCGACGGTTCTTATCGCAACAAAACCAAGAAAAATGCTGATAATTAATGGGATAAGTATGGTTAAATAAATTGCTTTTGATAAAAAATTAAATGGTTGTGTATAACGCGCTAATTGAGCTGTTAGTGGATTATCTAATGTATACTCTAACAAAGTTCTTAATGCTTTACTCTTAACCAAATTATTAAATAATTGCTTACGATCGTGATATTTCTGGTGAAGACTATTTAATATTTCTCGTGGTTTATCTACCAATTTCAAAAAATTTAAAGTGTTATACAACTCAGGATAAAAGGCCTTGAATTTGTCCGATTGCAAACGAAACGATAACTCATGATAGAATGTATTTTTATCTTCTTTCCCTACTTCAGCATAAGATTTGCTAATATGACGACTAATAAGGGCCCAAACCCTTTTGGGATTTAGTGCTATCCCTTCTTCTTGCATTATTGAAAGATCATTACCAATCGATTCTATTGTATGAACAGCTAACAAATCAGGTGATTTATTCATCAAATACAAACCATTTATCGCAAAATGGTCAAATAGTAACACAAAACAAAATCACGAACAAACAATCCTATAAATAAAAATTATTTTTATTTATACAATAAGTTAACTTAATGCTACTTAACGTACCCGTAAAATTTCAAAATGTACGCGTACGTTTCGTCATTACGGCGCAGACCGCAAAGTGAAATTTCCTCATATAGCTCGGGAAGTGACCTTATAACGACACAGTTAACCTGTCATTAGTCTGTACACTAACACTTGTTTCTTGTACTAGAGTACCTTGAATAGGTGAGCCCATATGAATAGGTTCTACTTCAGAGCTTGACAGGCTGACAGAATCCACAGGCTTATCAAATAATAAATACAATGGAGTTTTATGAACTTCAGTTGCAGATACCTCATGGTCAACAATATCTTTATCCAATAAGTACTCCAATAGAGACACTGAAACATCATAGCTAATAAGAGGTGCATTTAATACCGTAAACACCACATAAGACGAAACCACGTTTGCGGCATCCAGTGCTGCAAAAAACCAATGCTGCGCCAATGAAACTGTTTCTCCTAATACAAGTGCCGTCAATACGAAAGGAGACGTAATTAACAGCATAGCTCGCTGTGATAGGCCCTTATTTACATCAGTTCCTGTTTCATAAAGTGCAAAAAAGGCAGATTTTATTTTATCTATTGAAAATACGGCACTCTTCTTTATTTTTTCATGAACCAGTTCTTCAGCAGTATTAACTGTCGCTTCATTGATGGGCTCAATAGTTAACAGGTAGTCCCAAAACTCTGAATCATCCATGCTATTTATGGCGCTATACAACTCATAATTACTCATTAACATTTCAGATTGTATTGTTATCTTTGATTTGATCAAAAACTGCTTTTTATATTGCAAAAAATTAGCTTCTTTATAAAGCTCAGCCATTTGCTCATATCTATTTTCTGTAATTTTATTTAGCCCATGATTGATAAGGTTATTCGCAGCATTGATAAGCGAACGAGTTATAGTGGAAGCAAGGCTACTTAATACCGCAATCACCCCAGAGGCAAGTAAAGAAACAGCCAATAGGATAATAACTCCCAACTTAATAGGAGCGTTATAGCGCTGTATATTCTTAACTAATGGATTATCTGGTGCACGACGTCTAAGAATATCTAGAGATTGGCTTGGATTACTAAAAACGTCCTTGAAAAAAGTAAAATAAGTTTCAACAGATTCGCCTTTATAGTGTTCATTTAAAATTTTCTGGGGTTCTTCGAGTAGTTCCCGCTCATTTAGATAAACGGCAAGGTTTCTATATTCCAAATCTCTAGAAAACCGATCAGGATGCAATAAATGGGATAACTTTTTATAAAAATCCTGTCTTTGCGATTTTCTACAAGATATATAATCATTATGAATAGTATCGGTTATAATTTGAATTATTTCGTCTTTTGTTAAAGAGGATGCACGTGGAGATTCTAATAATTGATGGGTAAGCTTTTTTAATGTTTGATGAGCTAATCGTTCAACTTGTTTTTTCATATAGAAGATCCTGACGCCAAATTATCTGGCGATAAGACTAACATAAAATACAAATTTAGTACAGGTCAATATATGATTTCGTTCTTATGTTTCTGTTAATCTTGATGCACCAAGGTTCTGCTGCAAGCTAGCCTGCATTTACAGAGCTTGACTAAGACTTGGCTAGTTGATTAAGCACAAAAGCCAGACGACATCCTGCAGTAGCAGTCTGCTTTTGAATCAGGCTTTGTGCCCTTAGCTGGTACTGCTTACTAGGTACTTCCTTGGGATGGATGTGATAAGCCTGATTGGTAGCTAATTCATAAGAGGCTTTAGCCCACTGCCCCGGATCGTTTAAAGTAGAAACCTGATTACAAGGCCATCGCTGTTCTAATAATCGTGCCTTAAACTTAATTTGGCCTATTTTACTGCGTCCAATAAAAAATCCGGCACCATTATCCCAATATTGATGCAAATTAGCGCCAACATAATTGGCACCCAAGGGGAATAAATTGCCACCCAAATCACCTTTAGGTAAGCGATGACTGACTTTAGTTGCTGTATGTAGAGGCTGATGAATATCCCCTACCAAGTGAATCAAAATCAATAATGACAAACGTTTATCAGAAGCACTGGCCCTTTTTGCCGACAGTGCGGCAATCGCATTCTTAATACCCCATACAGCATTGCTCGTCTCAACAGAAGGAAGTGCAGTATCGTCCTCAGCAAATGGAGTATTAATATAATGGAACGTATCGTACCAATGCACATTTTTAAAACGAATCTGATCTAACCAAACAGCCGCAGCAATAAAATTAGCATTAAATGATTTTTTTGAACGTGAATTCAAAATCTTACGACACATTTCCTTTGCTTGTGGCGTCAAATTATTATACGCAACTTGCGCCACAACCTGATGGCCTTGCATATTCCATCCATAAGAATTTAACGCCATCAGACCAAGTATTAATATATATAAAATCCGTTTCATCTGACAATAAACCTTAGCCTAAATATGGAGACCATGCTGGCTCTTGAACATCACCTTCACGTGCTGGTAATTTCATTCGAATACGACCATCAAGAGAAACGATACCTAACACACCTTGCTCCTGGTTATGAGTTGCATACAACACTAACCGTCCATTAGGGGCTACAGATGGAGATTCATCGCGCCCAGAAAAGGTTAAACTTACCACAGGACCGCCACTGGCACTTTGTAGGCCAATATTAAACTGTCGGTCATCGCGATGCAGCATGATGATGTTTTTCATATCTGGAGTGTATGATGCACGAGCATTATAGTTACCATCAAAAGTAACACGACTTACTTGTCCATCAGCTAAAGATAAACGATAGATTTGAGGTGAACCACCGCGACCAGAAGTAAAAAGAATGCTCTTACCATCAGGTGCATAGCGAGGCTCTGTATCAATTGCATCACCAAAGGTGAGCTGTTTCATCGCCCCACTACCCACATCAACACTGTATAGTTTAGGCGTGCCACTTTTTGATAAAACTACTGCTAATTGATTACCATCTGGTGACCAGGCTGGAGCACCGTTAATGCCTGGGAAGCTAGTAATTAATCGACGCTGTCCCGTTTCAACAGACACTGTAAAAATTTGCGCGCGCTTTTTCTCAAAGGATACATACGAAATACTGCGCCCATTTGGTGCCCAAGATGGTGACATAATTGGCTCAGATGAAACCAATAAACTTTGTGGGTTATAGCCATCTGCATCAGCAACTTCTAGTGAATAACGAGATCCACGAGTACTTCTTTGTACAGAAATATACGCGATACGAGTAGAGAAAATTCCTCGCTCACCAGTCAGCTTTTGGTAGACTTCATCACTAATATGATGTGCCAAAGGTCTTAACTGACTCGCAGCAACTTTATAGGTTTTGGTCAATAAAACTGAACCATTAGCTACGGCATCCGACAAGGTAAAACTAACCTCATATTGCCCCCCCACGGGAACAACACGCCCAGTCACCACACTATCAGCTCCTAATTGCTTTAACGTAGCAACGGATGATTGTGCATTAGGACCTTGGGGACCTGAAACAATTTTAAATTGTCCTGAAAAAGTTAAATCATGCTCAACAACTTGGGCTATTTCCTGGGCGCCACGATCAGAGCCAAAAGAATTAATAGCTATTGGTAAAGCTGAGTTAATCCCTTGAGTTAATTCTAAATCAAGAGCGAAAAGCTGTTGCGTAAACAACAAAAGAAATAATGTAGTTATTCGAGTAATCACGAGTTTTATCCTCTAACTTGTTGTGGACGAACGGTTAAACTAATATCGCGGAACATATTAAACGTCGTTGCATCTGTAGGTACAGGAAGTGGTGACGCCTTGCGAATTGCTGTTTGTGCTGAGCGATCAAGAAGTGGATCGCCACTGCTGCGTGTTAAAGTAACTTCCAATACAGCTCCATCTGGAGCTAAACGTATTCTAAACTGGCTGGATAAAGTGCTGTCTACATTTTCAGGTAGAATCCAATTTCTACCGATAGCATTCACAATCAATGCTTTATACTTATCCACCTCTCCTGCAATTCGAGCATCACGTTCCGCATTTTGAGCAGCCGTAGCTTGAGCTTGTCTCTTGCGCTCTGCTTCCGCTTTGGCAAGATCTGATTTTTCTTTAGCTATACGCTCTTTATCAGCAAGCTCTTTTGCCGCTTTAGCATCAGCTTCTGCTTTGGCATTTTCGGCCCTTTGCTTTTCAACCTGCGCTTTTTCGACAAGTTTTTTCTTATTAAGCTCTTCGAGCTTTTTGGTTTCAAGCTTCTGTTGTTTTACCAACTCTTCTTTTTGTTTCTTTAACTCTTCAATGTGTTTGGCTTCCAATGCTTTTTGTTCAGCCATCTGTTTAAGCCGTTTTTTCTCTTCTTCTGCCTGCTTCTTACGAGCAATTGCAATTCTATTAGCTTCTTCTTTCAAGCGTGCAAGCTGTTGCTGCTCTTTGATGCGTTGTTGTTTGGCCGCCTCGAGCTGTCGGTTCAGTTCACGTTGACGATTCTGTTCGGCTCGTTTTTGCTGCTCACGCTCTTGCTTTAAACGATTAACCGTCTCCATCACTTGCTTATTATCAACACTTACCGCTTTAACAACTTCTTGCTGTGGCGGTGGCGTCGCTGCAAGAGGTTGATCGATTCCTGGTTCGTTTTTAGCTTCGGCAGTTAATACTGGACGTTCGCTTGAATTATCAGACAGGAGCATCACGATTAAAAAAAGATGCAAACCAATCGCTATAAAAAAAGCATTACGGTAACTAGGATTTATCATGCTTGCCCCTCTGATTGATTGGGTGTTGTGTCATCAGTCAGTAATCCTACTTGCTCAGCGCCTGCTTGCTTTAATAAAGCCATGGCTTGAACTACTTTACCGTAAGCGACGCCTTGGTCTCCCTTAACTAATACATTTAGCTTCTGATTTGACTGCTTTGCTAATTCTAATTCAGCAGCAACACGAACCGTTAACGCTTGTGGATCAATAGGATCTGCCGGCGTACTGCTGATATTAAGAAAATAAGTACCTTCTTGATTTACTGAAACAATAATCGGCTCTCTATCTGTAGGTGCCAAATTCTGGCTTGCCGCTTTAGGTAGATCAACGGTCACGCCTTGACTCAGCATTGGAGCTGTAATCATAAAAATAACCAGCAGAACTAACATTACGTCAATGTAAGGAACAACGTTAATCTCAGATATGGGACGTTCACGTTTGGTCTTTGCTTTGATCATTTTGAACTTTATCCTCTTACAGTATTATTGTTTTGTTGCTCTATAAGTGATATCAATTCTTCCTGAAACAATTCAAATCGATCCAATAAACCATTAGCACGAGTTGAATATCGGTTGTATGCAATAACTGCAGGTATTGCCGTGAATAATCCTAAAGCCGTTGCAACCAGAGCTTCAGAAATACCTGGAGCAACCATTGCAATGGTCGCCTGTTGTGCATGTCCTAATGCTTGGAAGGAGGTCATAATCCCCCAAACCGTACCAAATAATCCAATGTAAGGTGAAATGGAGCCAACCGAGGCAAAAAACGGTAAATGCTGTTCTAATTTCTCAGCTTCTTTGGCATGACTAATTTGCATTACACGCTGAATAGGTTCTAAAACCACTTGCCCTTGTTTTCTAGCGCGCACAAATTCTTTAAATCCTGCATGAAAAATTGCCGCCATGCCTTGTCGTTCATCGGCATTACTATCAATATCTGCATAAAGGCGGCTCAAATCGCCACTGTCCCAAAATCTTCGGCTAAAGGCTTCGGTCATTTGCTTTTTACGGTTAAAAAACCAGGCTCTTTGAAAAATCAATGTCCAAGAAGTAATGGACGCAACGGCGAGCAACATCATCACTGATTTAACTACTAACCCTGCCTGCATAAAATACATTAATACATTTGCCTGACTACCCATCTTTTTTTGTCTCCGCTACCAAGATCTTTATTTTTAATTAGTTTTCAAAGAACGCCATTGTAATGACGTGCCCTATTATCTTTTATTTACCTGGAAATCGTTTCGGTCTTAAATTTCCGTCAACACAGACTACTTTAATTTGTGCTTTACACAGCAGTTTTTCCTGCTGGCTTTTCATTTCCTGTTCAAATTCAAAACTACAAGCTCCTGACTTTCCTAATTTAGTAGTAATGCTTAACAAGTCATCTAATCGTGCTGGAGCAAGATATCGGATATTAATCTCAGTAATTGCAAAAAGCGTATCAGTTTTTGCTAAATCACTAAGAATTACATTATCTTGACGCAACATTTCAGTTCGAGCACGTTCAAAATAACACAGGTAATTTGCATGATACACAATACCCATATAATCCACGTCTTCGGTATACACACGTATATTATATTGATAAATCGTTTCCTGATTCATGGATTATTCCTGTGCAGCCATACTTAAACCAAAATGCTGATAAGCCCGAGGTGTTGCTATTCTACCTCGTGGTGTGCGCATAAGGAATCCTTGTTGTATTAAAAATGGCTCTAAAACATCCTCAATTGTCCCTTTTTCTTCACCAATTGCAGCAGCAATACTGTCTACCCCAACAGGACCGCCATTAAATTGCTCAATAACTGACATTAAAAGTTTTCTGTCCATCAGATCAAATCCATGCTGATCTACATCAAGCATCTCTAAAGCTCTTTGGGCAATATCTAAACTAATTATTCCCCCGCCTTTCACTTCAGCATAGTCCCGGACACGTCGTAATAAACGATTAGCAATACGAGGCGTACCTCGTGAGCGCATTGCAATTTCTCGTGCTCCTTCCTGTTCAGTCTTAACATTTAATAATTGCGCTGAACGTGACACAATTTGTGATAAGGAGTCGACGGAATAATATTCCAATCGTTGTACGATGCCAAATCGATCTCGTAATGGTGAGGTAAGTAAACCTGCGCGTGTTGTAGCACCAACCAAAGTAAAAGGAGGTAACTCTAATTTTATAGAGCGCGCGGCAGGTCCTTCACCAATCATGATATCCAGTTTATAGTCTTCCATTGCCGGATAAAGGATTTCTTCGATAACTGGGCTTAAACGATGAATCTCATCGATAAACAATACATCATTTTCTTGCAAGTTCGTTAATATTGCAGCGATATCCCCTGCCCGTTCAATAACAGGACCAGAGGTTTGGCGAAGATTTACACCCATTTCATGCGCAATAATATTAGCCAATGTTGTTTTGCCTAGTCCCGGCGGGCCAAAAATTAGTACATGATCCAGTGCGTCTCTGCGTTTTTTTGCCGCATCAATAAAAATTTGCATTTGCAAACTCACCGCCTCTTGGCCAATGTATTCACGAAGGCTTAGCGGTCTAATAGCGCGATCAATAGCTTCTTCCGAGGCAATGCTTTGGGTACTGATTAAGCGATCACTTTCCAGCATAGTTCTTATTAGGATTCAGATAAATGCAGCTATGTTAACATATGTTTTTTTAATAGCGGATGATTTATTTAGTATATCTGAGCTAGAATTTAAAAATGTTTCTAAAAACAGCTTATTCAGCTATAAAGAAACATCAACTTGTGGGCTCTCCACATTAAATGTTGATGGTGTTTCAACCGAAGTTGGCTTAAAAAATGACATAACACTAACCTCGCGCTTGCATTCATCTTTAATCGGAGCAGAAACTTCAAAATCAATATATTCGCTAAAAAGCTTATTCATCTGCTCAACAAATAATCCCGAAGCAAAAACAAGCATTGCAAAACCAACAATCGGTTGTATGGGAAAACATGAAGCAACTATCACATAAAGAGATAGATAAGCTGCCGTTGCTAAAAGGACTAAAGCAGCTAGTGATAGCCCATTAAAACCATTATTCCAAAAAATTTCATTTTCTCTTGCCGTAGCCTTTTGCTCAATGCGCTGTATTGCATCGCTTAGCGTGATTTTATTAGCTTCAACCCGATACAGAGTATCAATAAAAAACTCATACATATGAATCACACGTTCTTTTTTTTCACCTGCATTAAGCATCATACTGTGGTAATGGAGCTTAATTGCTTGTATCTGAAGGTTAAGTTTTTCGTTCAAAATCAATCCTTGAAAAAATCCATCAAGCCTCGTATTACAAGAACTTAAACGTGTTTTAAACATGTCTGGCATAATGATACCCTTTATGTCGTAATTTAGCGTGGCTTATTTTAAACCATTCCTGGTATTAAACAAAATTTTCGATTGAGGCCATTAATAATTTTCTGGCTCTAAAAATGCGGGAGCGAACAGTTCCTATGGGACAATCCATCTTTTTAGCGATATCCTCATAGGTTTGACCATCAAAAATATGCATACCATAGCATGCTCGTAATTCTTCAGAGAGCATAGATATAGCTAACTCCAGTTGTTCTCCGAACTCAATAGTTATTAATGCGTATTCTGGAGATTGATGGGTCATGGAATGAGTTTGGTTCTCTTCAAATTCAGTTTCCAAATCGCTACGAGTACTTGCCGTACGATAATGATTTTTAATAGTATTTTGCGTAATACGATAAAGCCATGTGGAAAATTGGCTTTCTTCTTTGAAATAATGGAGATAACGGAAAACCTTAAATAAAACTTCTTGTGCTAAATCATTTACATAGGTTTGGTCATTGATGTGAAAATAAATAATTTGCTGTACCTTATTATGATAGCGCGTAAACAATAGATTATATGCATCCTGATTCCCTTGCTGTGCTAAGTTTACGAGTTCTTCGTCACTATAAGAAACATTTCGATTCATTACACCCTCTTTCTTTTCATTCCATTGTGCGAAATTGGATTTTTATTTGTCCGTTATGATTTAGTATATATCATTTAGAGAAATTAGTTTGTTAAATTGTCATCTGGATGGGGCATTGCTTATAGATACAGCTATCAAGCCGCAGATTAATTTTGCGAGTGTGGCCTGGTTGCAAGCAACCAGGCTTCGCTTAATAATTTTATTGAACTAACTGGATACTATCTGTAGGCTGAACAACTATCTGATGCCCATCGTCTACCACGTCATTATCAAAAAAGCCTAACCCCTTTGATGACTTATGGGGAGAAGTAGCTTGTTCTGCTTTAACTTCAACCGCTTTTTTCTGGATAAAAGGCTGTTTCTCAACATCCGAACTGGATGGAGCTGTAAAATGCCCAATCCCCCCACCAATCACCATTCCGCCAGCACTTAAGCTAAGGCATATCACTAAAGCCCAAGGGGCAAACGCTATGCTGAGCGCTAAACCCAAGGCGCCACCTATCAATAAACCATCAAACATCCCCCAAAATACTCGCGCTGATGATTTGCTGGTATTTGATGCTTTAGGCTTGTTAATTACCTCTTCCAGCTTAAGCTTTAAGAGAGGATCGCTAAATGATTCTTTTCTAAAAGCCTTTAATTCCTGAAGCGCTTTAACAGAAGACTCTTTCTCTAACTTTGGTTTTTCTACTGGCTCAACTACATCATCAACTTGTGGTTTAACAACTACTCCCTCGTTTAAAGCAAAATGTGCCTTCGTTCTTTTAAGTAAATGCACCGTCTTTAATGATAAAGTATCAACACGTGGGGATCTGGCTAGAACATCTTCTGCCTCTTTGACCTTTTTCACATTATGTTTTCTTATTGGTGGCAAGAATTCGTATCCTCGATCAATCCATTCCTTTAACTCCAAGAACCCGTCTTGATCTCGAGCGGCTAACGTTGCCAAATCTTCCGGCGCAGCCTTTCCCATAAAAGTATGCCAGCGCTGAAAGTACTCCATTGCAACGTCATAAATCTGCTGAAACTCATTCTTCGTGTGCATTCCACTTTTATATTTCGCTTCAGCATCAAGCATTTGCAAAACCAACCCTTTGGCTTTGTTCACATGCCGTGCATAATCTAAACCACCCCAATTTATTTTGACCTTCTTCCATTCAACACCAAGAGCATGAAAAGGATCCTGCAGCTCAGCAACTTTATAGCCTGACACGTTGTTGTGTGCTGTATATTTTACGCCCTCATTACGCACAGAACTGTACAATCCCAAAGCTCGGTCACTTTTATCAATTACCCCTGGACGAATACCGGCCTGATAGAGTATTGGTTCTATCCGTTCCAAAAGCTCATTGTATTCACGCTCCTTTCCTTCAGGAATATAAACAGTGATTTGCATTCCATTAAATACACGAATGATATCACGCAATGATTGAGCTTTTTCCGCTGCCGTAAGAGAGTCAGTACTTGTATCAGCGTCCTTCATTGCAATATACATAGCTTGGGATACAACATTGCGTGTTGTTTTAAAACAGGGAACATTTTCTTCCATAAGAATAGGATAAATTAAATCCCACGCTCTACTAAGATCACTCGGATGAATACTTAAATGAATTTTCCAAGAGGAATCATTATCACGGGGCGAATCTGTCTTTGTAAAAAAAGCAAACTGATCAGAGTCCTCAATTCGATGTGGGGAAATACCTTTATTTAAATCATTCCAGTAACCAGAAACACCCCCCATATATGCTTTGTAGGAACCAACATGGAATAGTTGACTTTTTGGATAGATTTTATCTAATTGGGTATAAGACACATCGTCAAGTCCTACATGCACAACTGCCTTACCTTGTTTTGATTCAATTCCCATGGCTACATCTCTTAGGATACAAAATGAGTATATTGTACCATAAAAGGACACGAACTGTTCAATAAAAATTCATTCCCCTCTAAAGAAGTTTTAAATGTAATTGTCGAAATTGATTTTCTGAAATTTGATCCATAAAGAGAATAACATGCTTTTTTTGCGTTAAATCAGTAAATTGAATTAGTTGGAACAGAACATTATGAAGAAGGACTTGAGCATCCTGATAATCCTGTTGTTCATTGTTATTTAAAATCAAAGTCCATTTGTTAGCCCTGAATTGAATTTCTTTAATGCCATTCCTCGGCTGTTTATGTAACCAATCCAACCGGAGCATAGCCAAAATAAAGCCAGTCAGAATAAGTTTTACAGAAAAATAAAGCGCGGAGTAAAAGATCAAACCCGTGGTTAATAAACTGATTACCAAAACCAATCGGAAATAAATCTCAGATGTCCCAACTTTAATGTTGATTTCGGATAAGTGTAACAATTGCTTTTAACTCGTCATCCTCAGGATCGATTTGCCCCATTAACCATGCATAAAGCTCGGGATCAGTACAGCTCAATAGAGAATCAAACACGTTAACCTCATCCGCTGATAGCTTATCAAGACCATGTTCTAAAAAACGCTGCAGTATTAAATCCAGCTCTAGCATTCCGCGGCGACAGTGCCATGCTAATCTTGCTTTTTCACGTGCATCCAACATTGTAAATCTCTTAATGATTTAATGAACCCGCAAATGATACACTACTGTCTTTGAAATCGGAAACGCTTATCTATGATGAACACTACTTTTAGTCACTTAATTAACCATAGAACCTTAACCACTTTTGGCCCCATTGAAACAGAGCTAAAACTCCACCCTGAAAAGAATTATTTATTTGATTTATCTTATTTAGGTATGCTCGATGTTGTTGGAGACAAGGCTGGTGAATTTCTGCAAGGCCAACTCACTTGTGATGTCAATTCAATTTCGGACATACAAATGATTCAAGGAGCTCAGTGCAATCTCAAAGGCCGCATCCTTACCTTGATGGACATATTAGATTGGAAAGGAATGAAATTAATGCTTCCTAAAGACTTATTAGAAGCAACGATTAACTCCTTAAATAAGACAGCAATGCTTTCACGAGTCAGTCTTAAAGAAAACAATGAGTTAACTGTTCTTGGATTTTATTTACAAAATCCTCAAGATATAGTTCCTGAGTCTCATTTTTTTCCTAATAACCTTTATGCATTAACCATTGGTGCAGGCTATTGTTGTTTTCATTTAGGTAATAGTTTTTACATTTTTATCGGTGAACCCGCTTTTGCTGAGACAGTTTCTAAACGCTTTGCTGAACAACGGCAATTATTAGGTTCTTTAACTTGGCACAGCTTAAGGCTTGCTCAACGGCAACTTGAAATTTATCCCGAGTCGCGCGGCTTATTTTTGCCTCATCGTCTGGATTTACATCAGACACCATATCTTAGTTTTAATAAGGGCTGTTATAAAGGACAAGAAATTATTGCCCGTATGCATTACAAGTCGACCTTAAAGCATCAATTAAGTATTTATTCAATCGCAACTGATGAAGATATTTATTCTGGACAAAAGTTAGTGCATGAGGCTACTGGTTCGGAGTTAGGAGAATTAGTTGATTATTCGATATTGGGGGCAGGACGTTATTTAATTGCAGTTAGCGAGCTTAAAGGGATTGAGCCATTAGTGCTATTGGAAGGTCATAAAAACGCTGTGCAGTTAGAAGAAGTATCTTTTTAATAAAATCTGGTTGCAAGTAGCGTAGGTCGGGTTCATGGCCCGAAGTTCCTCATCGTAAAATAAATTACTCAAGAAGAAATGTCGGGCCATGGGCCCGACCTACGCGCGCTTTTTTATTATGCTATCTCTACTTCGGAATACGACTGTAATGTCGTCTGAGTCAAATCCAGCAACTCTCTTATCGCAACAAAAAACATCGTATAGTTCAACACAGTACTTGCTTTTAAGTCTGATAAAATAAAGTGCCAACGCTCAATCAACGCCGTATGAGCATCTCCCCAGGACGTCAAACGTTCTTGTAAATCGGTATTAGCGCCATCGTAGTTCAGTAAACCATCCGTTAACTGTCGCTGTTGCCAATCCAAGTCATCACGTAATGCTTCTCTAGATAAAGACTCCCAATGGTTATCCGTTGGATGCATGATGATTTGCTTTCTTATCCAAGCGAGATCCAAGAACTCCCCTATACCAAAGTAAACTTCAGCAACTTGCGATACTTTCATATCACGCTTACTCGCAATTTCAATGATATCAGTCGCAGAGAACAGCCATCGAGCTACAGTAAGCTCATGTGCTAAGCCTCCAGGAATACCTTCTTTAATTAACTCTTGATAGTGTTCTTCGTATCGACCTCTACGTTCTTCGTTAAGAATAGAAGGAATAGACATTTTCAGCTCTTTCATTCCTTGTGAATATAACTTTACGACCTCACTGATATCCATTGTTTTACGTTGTGTACGTAAGAACCAACGGGTAATACGTCTTGAAAGTCGAACATAAAACATCATCATTTCAATTTGTCGTTTCGCACTGATTTGCGTACCTAGGTCCTCGATCTGCTTCCAAATGGACTCTAAATTAAGCACTGTACGCGTAATCATATACGCTCTAACAATCGCAGAAACAGGCGCACCAGTCTCATCTTGTAATCTGTAAACGTAAGTAAAGCCCATTTCATTTACAATGATATTACTTAACTTAGTTGCAATAATTTCTCTCTTCAGCGGATGGTCTTGCATTTGCTTGCTAAACCGCTCTTGAAGTTGTTTGGGGAACGAATTAATCAGAAACTGTTCCATATAACTTTCTTCAGGAACCCCGGAAGCCAGTATCTGCTCTTTTAAAATTGACTTGCTGTAGCACATCAACACAGCAATGCCAGGACGGCCAAGACCTTGTCCCATTAACTTACGTTCTTGCAATGCTTTGTCATCAGGTAAGAACTCAAGATTACGATCTATTTTTCCAGTTCTCTCTAATTCTTTAATGTAACGACCTTGTAATTCCAACGCCTGCATTGCCTGTGAAGCAGATAAACTAATCGCACGTGTTTGCAAGAAGTTATCACGAAGCACTAATTTAGCAACATCATCCGTCATATCACTAAGCAATTCATTTCTTTGCTTAGGTGTCAAATCACCAACGGCGACAATACCGTTTAGTAAGATCTTGATATTTACTTCTTTGTCAGAACAATTTACACCGCCTGAGTTATCAATGAAGTCAGTATAAACCAGGCCACCACCTAGCGAATATTCCATACGTGCTAATTGAGTTAGGCCTAAGTTGCCACCTTCACCAATTACCTTACAACGCAATTGCTTGGCGTTAACGCGAGTCGAATCGTTAGCACGATCTCCTACATTCAAATTGGATTCAGAACTTGCTTTTACATAAGTCCCAATACCACCACTCCAAAGTAAATCAACCTTAGCTTTTAGAATCGTTTTAATTAAATCATTTGGTTCGATTTCAGCCTGTTTAATGCCAAAAAGCTCTTGCATTTCTTTACTGACTGGAATTGATTTAGCATTACGATTAAATACACCACCACCTTTGGAGATGAGTTTTTTATCATAATCAGTCCAATTAGAACGTGGCAAGTTAAACAAACGCTCTCTTTCTTTAAAACTAAGTTCCGCATTTGGATCGGGGTCAATGAAAATATGAATGTGGTTAAAGGCACCTACAAGTTTGATATGCTTCGACAACAGCATTCCATTCCCAAACACGTCTCCTGCCATATCACCAATACCGACAACGGTAAAATCATTATTTTGAATGTCTATATCTAATTCATAGAAATGACGTTTTACTGATTCCCAAGCACCTTTAGCAGTAATACCCATCTTCTTATGGTCATAACCAACAGAACCACCGGAGGCAAAAGCATCACCCAGCCAGAAACCATATTCTAAAGAAATCGCATTCGCTAAATCGGAGAATGTGGCAGTACCTTTGTCCGCAGCAACAACTAAGTACGGATCATCTTCATCATGGCACACCACATGATCAGGCTTAACCACGCTATTCTCAACATAATTATCAGTAACATCTAACAGACCACGGATAAAAATTTGGTAGCAAGCAATACCCTCAGCCATGATATCTTCGCGACTACCATTAACAGGTAAATTTTTAGGTACAAAACCACCTTTAGCGCCAGAAGGTACAATAACGGAGTTCTTTACTTGTTGTGCCTTCATCAAACCAAGAATCTCAGTACGGAAATCTTCTCGGCGATCAGACCAACGCAATCCTCCACGAGCTACTTTACCACAACGTAAATGAACCCCTTCAAGACGTGGGGAATAAACAAAGATTTCAAATAGTGGGTAAGGCTTTGGCAAACCAGGTATTGTTTTGCTGTTTAATTTGATTGAAATGTAGTCTTTAGGCTGACCTTGCTTATCAACCTGATAGAAGTTAGTACGAAGCGTAGCAGCAATCGCATGGATGTATTGGCGGATAATCTTGTCTTCATCAAGGTTCGATACTGAATCTAAATCCGCTAAAATTTCTTCAGACAGTTCGGTAAAACGCTGTTCACGAAGAGCATTTTCCTCGGCAGGGTTACTACGTATCTCAAATAATCGAACCAGTTTTTTTGCAATGCTAACGTTATTATTTAACGCCCTTTCCATATATTCCTGGCTAAAAGTGAAGCCCATTTGTTTAAAATACTTGGCATAAGTACGTAAAATTGCAACCTCACGCCAATCAAGGCCAGCAGCTAATACTAATTGGTTAAAACCATCATTTTCTGCATTACTAAACCATACTTTGGCAAAAGCATTCTGGAATAATTCTTTAATATCATCCAGCTCAATTACACTACCATCTTTATTGTATTGAATAGCAAAATCATTAACCCAAGTCACTTTGCCATCATCAAATTTTAATGCGTATGGACGCTCAGTAATTGCGCGTAAACCAAGGTTTTCTAAAATAGGCAACACATCTGATAAAGGAATAGTTGCATCATGATGATAAACTTTTAATCTAAAGTTATTTTCTGACTCATCCAATGCACGATAGAAATTAATTCCTAAAGGATTTTCTGGGGTCAGCATTTCAATATGTTTAATATCATAAACTGCCGTTCTAGCAGTAAAGTTTTCACAATATGCTGCAGGGAAAGCACTGCGATAACGTGCAAATAAACTATTTGCTTGCTCCTCACCATAAGCTTCATACAAATTATATTGCAAGTCATCGGTCCAAGAGCGTCCGGCCTCAATCAGTTTCATTTCGATTTCTTTGAAATCATAATCAGGGCAATTCTCAGGATCAATTTTGATAATGAAATGAATGCGTGCAAGAACTGACTCAGTAAACAAAGTCGTATAGTTTGTATCAACGGCATTAAAGCTCGTTTCTAGAATTCGCTTCATTGCCATTCTTAGTTCAGTATTTACACGCTCTTTAGGCACATAAACCAAACAAGAAACAAAGCGACGATATACGTCCATACGTGCAAACAAGCGAATTCGCTTTCTGTCTTGCATATAAAAGATACCCATTGCTATTTCTAACAGCTCTTCTTCAGTACCTTGAATTAAGTCATCGCGCGGCAAAGTCTCAAGAATATTTAATAAAACTTTAGCGGCGTGGCTACGTGGCTTCAATTGAGAGTTTTCCATAATCACTGCAACCTTACGGCGCAGGAAAGGAATTTGAGTAGGATTCGTATGGTATGCAGCTGAAGTATAAAGACCAATGATTCGCCGCTCGCCAATAACATTGCCCTGAGCATCAAAACGCTTAATACCAATATAATCAGTATACGCATCACGATGAACACTTGCTAAAGTATTCGTTTTAGACATAACTAAAATACGTGGTGATAAAGTAAATTCGCGAGCTTCAGGAGCCATTGCAGAGATACTGCGCGTCATTGATTTAGTCACGCTTTCTCGTAACACACCAAGACCTGTTTCAGGAATTGCTTGTAATAAGGTTTCGCTTCCTTTTTTTACTAATTCATAATCTCTTATACCTAAGAAAGTAAAATGGTGATCCTCTATCCATTGTAAGAAAGCCTTTGTTTCGGCAACTTCTCCAGCATCAAGGACTGAAGAAACTTTATCTATTTCTAAAACAGCTTCACGAACTTCAGAACGCATTTTTTCCCAGTCTTCGAAAACAACTCGATTATCTTCAAGGGCGTGCAAGCAGCGATCATGTAATTCTTGGAGGACTTTAGGATCAGTTTGACGATCAATTTCTAGGAATATTGGAGCTTCATGGATTACACCGCTCTCATCACCTGTATGATCGCGCGGTAAAATAGCGGAGATATGATTATTTTGATCACGCTTAACACGAATCCCCCCCATATGAATGCTCAAATGAGATGCTAAGCCCATGCGATGAATAACTAAGCGAATAGAATCAACTAGAAAAGGCATGTCATCACAAACAACTTCTATTACGGTATGCGTTGTTTGCCAACCATGGCGTTCAAAATCTGGGTTATAAATGCGAATTTTGGTCTCATGTGGTTTGCGTTCACTAAGAAGTGACCAAAAATTTGCTACAGCGCCATAAAGATCATCTAGTTCCCATGCGCTCAGGTCTTCCATGGCGACAGTTCCATATAATTGCTTGGCAAATTCGGCACAAAATTCAGCTTGTTCACCTGTCATAGAATTTTTAATTCTATCGACAATAGCTTCGATTAATACCCCTTTACCCTCTTCAAATTTATATGACATTGCTTACCCCGTCAGTTTTGCCTTTTAGGAACGATGTGCTCGCCCCTAGTTTACAGCAACTATTATTTTAATTATTACGAATCACTAATTCCTACGGTTTTGGTATTCACAAATTCTAAGATGCCCTCTTTCGACAATTCGCGCCCATAACCTGAATGCTTTATTCCACCAAAAGGCAATCGTGGATCTGAGACAACCATTGCATTGACAAAACAGACACCTACATCTATTTCATACGCAGCAATACGCTCACCTTTCTCCAAATCACGTGTAAATACTGCAGCGCCTAAACCATATTGACTTTGATTTGCATAAGCTATTGCTTCCTGTTCACTTTCCGTTGAAATAACAGAAATAACAGGTCCAAATAGCTCTTCATCAAAAGCCGGCATGCCTGGCGTTACATTTGTAAGTAACGTTGGCGGATAATAAAATCCTTGACCTTCGGGAATTATACCACCACACAATAATTTAGCACCCTGTTTAAGCGATTTTTCTACTTGTTTATGCACTGTAACACGCAGGTCAGCTCGAGCAAGAGGTCCAAGCTTGGTTTCCACGTCCAAAGGATCCCCCATTTTAAATAATTGCATCTGCTGACTAATCTTTTCTGTAAGTTCTTTTTCAATTGAACTTAAAACTAGAATACGCTTGGCAGCAATACATACCTGGCCTGAATTATTAAGTCGTGAGTTCACAATACAGCGCGCGGCTAAATCTAAATCAGCGTCTTCGAGTACCACATAAGGATCACTTCCCCCTAACTCTAATACAGCTTTCTTTAAAAATGCCCCCGCTTGAGCGGCAACAGCCATGCCAGCCCGCTCACTTCCTGTTAATGTAACAGCCACAACCTTGGGATGAGCAATAATCTGTGCCGCCACCTCATTATCAACAATAAGGTGTTGAAATAAATGTTCAGGAAATCCGGCGTCTTTAAATAGCTGTTCTATTTTATTCCCGGTTCCAGATGAAATGGGTGCATGTTTTAAAATAGCAGCATTACCCGCCATAATTGTCGGTGCGGCAAAGCGGAATACCTGCCAAAAAGGAAAATTCCAAGGCATAATGGCAAAAACAACTCCCAGAGGCAGATGACATACTTTTGCTTTTTTCATTTCTGTTTGAATGACTCTCGGAGCCAAGTAAGTTTCGGCATGTTCTGCATAGTGTTCACATACCCAGGCACATTTATCAATTTCTGCTTGGCCAGCAGTAATTGGTTTGCCCATTTCTGTAGCCATTAAAACCGCCAGCTCTTCTTTTTGCGCTTTGAGTATTTGCGCCAATTTCAACATCAATTTCTTTCGCTCAGTAAAAGTTGTTAACTTCCATTTACGAAAAGCCTGGTCTCCTGTGGTAACTCGCTCATGGCTCATCGACTCATCCAGACACTCATAAGATTCAATCACTTTTTCAGTTGCCGGATTTATAGTTTGAATTTTCATCAAAATCACCCTATGAAATTTTATATTTCGTTAAAGTTAACAACTTTTCTTGCGCACTACTTTTGATTATTGATACTATTTTTATATTCTATGGATGTTATACAAAAAACAACAGTAATAAATCATGATGTTAATCGCGCCGGTTATACTTCGGTCATTAATAGTAGAGCAGAAGCAAGCCTACTTAAATTAACATTCATTAACACTAGGATAATTAATGAGCTTAAGCAAACCACAGTTCCCACCAATGCAATATTTAGCAGCATGGTCGGTGCATTTATTTACTGCAAGTGCCGCTTGCATTGGCGTTTTTACTCTAGAAAAGATATATCACCACCAATACATTTTTGCACTATGGCTCATGGCAATTACAGTGTTCATTGATGCAGTCGATGGAAGCCTTGCGCGTCAAGTTAATATCAAAAATGTATTGCCCAAAATTGATGGTGCTTTACTGGATAATATCGTTGATTACGTGAACTATGTAATCACCCCCTGCTTTTTCTTGTTAGTTAAGCCAGATATGCTGCCACAAGATTACTCCGTACTAATTATCGCGGCAGTTACGATCACTTCGTCTTATCAATTTTGCCAATCAGATGCCAAAACACCGGACCACTTCTTTAAAGGGTTCCCTTGTTATTGGAATATTACGATTTTCTATATGATTCTTTTTAATACATCAGCTACAGCCAACGCGCTCATCTTGGCCATACTTTCAATTTTGATTTTTGTACCTGTAAAATATGTTTATCCTTCTAGATTGGATTATCTGACTGATTCTAGAGTATTAAAAATGTTGATGCATTGTTGCTCGATTATTTATGGGATCAGCTCTATTTGCCTACTGATTAACTATCCAAACACGAATAATGTTTGGCTTAGTCTATCAATGGCTTATGTTGCCATGTACTTGTACTTAAGTTTTTATCGGACTTATTATCCAATGATAAAAGCAAAAATTGCAGCAAGTAAGGATTAAATTTAACTAGCGTAGCCTGGTTGCTTGCAACCAGTCACTCTTACTAAGAAAACGCGCATAACGTTCCAGATTACGCTACGCTTCATCCAGGCTCCATTTAAAATTGCTTGGATGCAGCGTAGCGTAATCCTGGAGACAATGAACGAAGCGAATTCATTAAGTACTATTAGTCGCAGGCAATCTGACTACGCCAATTAACATTTGATGTATCTTGGACATATTTTTTATTTTCCAATAGACTTTGGTTTTTTTATGATTAAAATAGCACCCAAATTTGCTTATAGAGGTAATTATGTCACGGTTCAGCTGTATTAGTACGCCCATTGTTTTGTCTAGTATTTTAATGAGCAGCGCTCACGCTGTTGGCTCATTTCCTAGAGGATGTGAGGTTACTGGCTTTGGTTATAATCAAAATTTTTTAGTACTAAACGAGACTGGAAAACAAGCTTATTATCTAATCCAGAACCATTCAAATACATCAATTGAAATGGAACACCAAGCTTCTGATGAAGCATTTATGAGTCCCCCATTGCATGCAACTTTTGATCCAATGAGCTGGGGAGCTTTTGCATCAGATGTTAAAAATTTGAACTTTAAGTGTTATAAACACGAAGGTGAAGCAACCGTACTTGTCGACTGCCACACTGTTTTAGATGTATGCCAATACCCACGTGTACGTTTTGCGTTGAGTAATATGGGTAATTACTGGGTTGCATTCAATAAATCTCAAAATGCAATCATTCAAGAATCAGTTAATAAGGGTATTTATCTCAAATGGTGATTCATGACTAATATTTATGAAAATAAATATTTGCTCCTAGGCATTATCGGGGCACTTGTTGTTCTTTATGGAACAACACAGTGGCCCCCTCAACCCTATTATATAATTGGCGGCATCGCTCTGCTCGGCACGGCAATTCATTATAAACTTTTTTTTATGTTGCTCTGGAGCTTATTCTCATTGCAGGGCATTTAGCTATTGTATTCGGTAGTGGAAGATATACTCAACTTGCCCTACCAATTTTATTATGTGTGCAACTTTTAATTTTTTATTTATTCTTGGCTAAAGAAAGTAGTATCTTTTTACTATTTGGTATTTGTGGCATTGCCCTGCTTTCAGTGGGATTTGCCTATGATCAGCAATGGATATTTGGTACGGGAAGTAGCTTTATTGCAATCTACTCTTATTACAGCGGTTACAGAGGTCGACGCCCAGCATATATTTGGGCTGTATTAAATAGCATTTTTGCTTTATTGTCTGTTTATAAAATATATTTTCTCTAGTGCGCTCAATTGCTTCACTTCAAAGCCCTCCCCATCTTAATGCCAATCGATAAGAAATAAAATCAATTAATCATTGCATTAGATTATCATCTTGATTTAAAATTGCGCAAATCTAACTGAGTTCAAGCCTCTACGGCTTAATAACTTCTGGAGACAAATATGCCTTTAGTCAGCCCTGACACGGTGGATCAATATGCTAATGACTATAAAAACAACGAGGTTACTGCAGCGCTTATGTGTAAGCTTGAGCCGGCAATTTCACCAAAGACTCGTTGTTATTTGGATCCAGATATTATAGATACCGCTCTTTTTGATCAAAAACTTTACCAAAATGCTTGTATTTATGTAACCTATGAACATGAGGAAAAAAATTTTCTCTTAGTGACACTTAATAAGCCAAGAGGAATAAAGGATAGTGCTGCAGATAAGCACGTATTAACTCCGGGAGGACGTAGGGATAAAGATCATGGTCTAGTTTATACTGCTTTAAAAGAAATGGAAGAAGAAAGCCATTTGATGGTAGATGTTATTGCAGAGCATGTTCCCCAAGCTATGTTTCGCCACCTGCAAACGAATCTAATTTATGGCAAGCGAGGCACTTTGAATTTCCAACAACAATTGCATTGTTATCATCTCGACCTGGGGTCGTTGGATGCAGAACAAATTAAAAATATAACTCAAGACATTAAAGGTGATTCTGATGTGGGTATCGCCGAATTTGTTGATGTCACAGGCTTACAAACAACAGAAGCACATCAACCCTTTAATGTAACTACAATGCAAAAACCACTTTTAGATGGCGTTGCTCAAATTGCAAGAGGGTTACGAGTTAAAACAAAGGCGGTTCCTTTTTCAGAAATTTTGAGCCAATTATCAGAACAAGAAAAAGACACCAAAGTAACTACTTTATTGAGATTTCTGAAAGAATGTCCCCAAGAAGACATCACCAAGAAACAGCAATTAAGTCGTATGCTCTTGCTGTCAGTAAAATTAGAAAACCTTATAACTTTAGCTGGCGAGGAATATCACTCAGAAGTAGTTGAATTAATAAAGAATTACGCTCATTGTAGTCCTGAGGATTTTAAAGAATTTGATAAATATTATCGAGCCTCTCAATCCTTTACTACCTTTTCAACATCTAAAACACAGCAAATACGAAAATCCTTATCAGACTCAACTATTTCTGACCAAAGAAGATTCGAATTAGCACAATCCTATGTATTAGATGAGCCTAATAAACATTATTCAATGTTTATTAGGAAGCATCTCATTGCCTCTATTTCTATTCCAGAAAAAACCCTGCAGATGGCAATACCCCAGTGATATTAGCTATTCGCCTACTGATAATCAAAATGTTACAGAGGATGATTTGCTAAACTATCATCCTCTGTAACATGATGTAATTATCACATCACGAAAACTTGAACAAAGACCGAAGTGAATTATTATTGAATTTTTTTGCATTAATTAGCCACATGTAAAGTGATTTTGAGGTGTGCACGTGTTTGACAGAAGTATTAGAAGTTCATGGATTAATTTGGAAGAACAAGTCCAAAATAAATTAATAAAACAAGCAAAATGCGTACTCAGTAAATGGTTAGGTACACAAGACTTCGAATTAGATGCAACTCTACCCGCATTTATTCATATTCAATTTGCGCAGACACCAACGCAAGATGAGTTAGCGGCTTATACAAATGTGCTGAATAATGCAGGTATCAAAGCAACCCCTAGGTTTGGTAAAAAAATTCACCTAATCGATGCTAATTTACATTTATTAGCCAGCTATCATCCAGAATGCTGGGATGGTACTGATGTTAAGATGGCTCAGTTCTGGACTAACCAAAATCCTAACTGGATTTATGATAAAGATAAAAAAGGTCAATCCCCGTTATCCAAAGCTATAGTCCGAAGTTCGTGCGATGCAGTCCTGTTTCTACTTAATAATAATGCATTAATTACCGAATCCGTGCTTAAAACGGCTCTAAGTGTTTATACTTATACTGCTCGTCAACATGCTCTTGAAGTTTTAAATATATTAAAACAACACAGTGTTTGTAATGGCCTACAAACTCAAATAAGCGCGCTAGAGAACGATGAAAAAAAATATTTATTAGATATTGCTAAGCATTTTGTAAACAAGGCAAGGGCATTAATCCCCTTCTCAGTCAATCGTCCAGGTGGGAATACTTATAAAAAAATAATATTGTTATTGCTTGCTCGCTGCAGTGGCAACACTTTTACTAAACAACTTGCTGCATTAAATCTTGATCCCAATATAGATATTCCTATTACTCAACCCTTTACGATTCAAAAATCTAATGGTGAAATGTCTGTCTATACCCTACAAAGTATTCTGGATGAGCTTAAAGGGCAACTAACTCCTCGCGATAAAAAAATCTACCATAAAGATGGTAAACTCATATCAAAAATGGAGCTTATTGAAAACATAGCCAAAAATGCGGTTAAACACGGTGTGGGTAATTGTATGGAGTACGTTGTCTTGGTTTTTATGTTTCTTGCCGAATATCAACCCATATTCCCCATACGGTACGAAGCACTAGGCATGATGGGAAAAGATAAAGGAGACCACAGCTTTATTGTTCTTAATCGGTTAGTAAAATCGACCCCCACAGATCTCAAAACATGGGGCAAACAGGCAACTATCTGTGATCCCTGGTTGAATGAAGCAGTAAATGTGGATGAACAATTGCAATTGCAACCTGATAATCAAGCAGCAATTATTAAACATTGTTTAAAGTATCAAGATCATATTATAACCGTCCTAAGTCCTCAGGATGCAGGAAAGGGGCATTCTAAGCGTTGGAACGGTAAATACGGAAGCCATCCACAAATGCTGTTTTCTCACAGAGAACCTTATAATAAGGAAGAAAACGTAACATCGCCAAGTTCTGAATTGCATTCTTCTAATGGAGGATAATGATTTGCGGGATTGATCGCTGAGTGTAGGCTGGGCTGTGAAACCCAGCTTCCAGTGTAGCGCAAGTCCTATTTGCTGGGCTTTACAGCCCAGCCTACATATTACGCGACAAATGTACTACTATTTGAAATTAGCTTATTTTGCTGGAGAAATTTCAACTTGTAGATTAGCAATAACATCACTGTGAACATGAACTTCAACAACGAAATTACCGATTGAATGTAAAGGACCTTCTGGCATAACGATTTCACGCTTGCTTACTTCAATGCCTTTTGCAACTAAAGCGTCTTTGATTTCGTTAACGCCAACAGAACCGTAAAGCTTTCCTTCGTCACTAGCCATTGCATTAATAGCTAAAACAACATCATTTAACTTAGCGGCACGTTGTTCAGCAGCAGAGAAAGACTGTTGCGCTTTTTTCTCAAGCTCAGAACGACGTTGTTCAAACATCTCTACATTTGTAGGTGTAGCAAATACAGCTTTGTTTTGTGGAATTAAGTAGTTACGGCCATAACCAGATTTTACGTGAACTTTATCACCTAGGTTACCTAAATTTCTCACTTTTTCTAATAAGATAACTTCCATCTTAATAACCCTCAAATTGATTCGTTTACCCGTTCAGGGAGATACGATCTAAAATTAAATATACTATCTAATGAACCAAAAACGATGTAGGCAAATAGTGCAAAAGTAGGCTTTAACAGTATTATTAACATTAATAATAGAAACACCTTAACTTGACTTTTGCGAGCCAAAATAAAATAAGCTAAACCAAATCCAGAGGCCAAGAAATAACTCAGCACAATTGGTAGGACATTAATTGCTAAAGGAATTTCATGATAAGTACCCAAAGATACAGATAAGAGTATTAACAATGAAAACCTACCGCTACGGAACATTAACAACTCATTTTTAAACCCGCCGGGTAAAAACAATTTGGCTTGAATTGATCGAGCAAACATTAAAGAAACTACCGCAGAAACAATAGCACTTAATATCTGAAGACCGAAAAATAACTGTGCCAAACTGAGCGTGCTTATGCTATCCATACCGGTTTCAACTAACTCCTGGTATTGCATCAGTAACGCTTTAAGCTGATTGAACTGTATTACAATAAACTCAGGTGCGAGCAATTGAAGAAGCAAACATCCAAGAACTGCTTGAATAAAAAACACACCAAAAACCGCCTGCCATTTTTGTGTGCTGCGCAATGTAATCGCTGCAAAATAACAAGGCAAATAGGCAATTAGCGTATTAATTAATGCGCCAGATATTGGTACTAACATCATCAATGGAACAGAATGAATTACCAGCGCTGGTAACAAAACATCAAAGCCGGATCGAACCCCTTTTCTTAATGTTACCAAGCATACAAGGGCAACTGATAACCAAGTGGCAAAAGGTATAATCGAAAGTAACGCAGCATACATAATTGCTTGCTGCTTATTTTCAAGTAATGCTTTACACTGCTTTGTTATAAAGTCGCCCATGTGCATCATTCACTAACCGTGGCTATCGCAGTAAGGTAATAAACCAATAAATCTGGCGTGCTTAATTGCTTTAGCTAATTGTCTTTGAAAACGGGTTTGAGTACCAGTAATACGGCTCGGTACGATTTTTCCAGTTTCAGAAATATAGTTCTTTAATAAATTGATGTCTTTATAATCAATCTCGTTGCCGCCTTCAGCGCTGAAACGACACATTTTTTTTCTACGAAAATAAGCTGACATATCTAATGACTCCTCTTAAGCAGTTCTAACTTCTTTTTCTTTCTTCATTAAAACAGACTCTGTAGTAATCGCTTGTTTTTGAAGAGTAATTAAGTTTCTTAAAATTGCATCGTTATATTTGAATGCATTTTTAATTTCTTCCAGTGCTTCAAGTGAGCATTCGATGTTCATCAGAATGTAATGAGCTTTATGCACATCATTGATTGGATATGCTAATTGACGACGACCTAAGTCTTCTTTTCGGTGAATTTTACCTTCATGCTTACTAATGATCCCTTCATAGCGCTCAACCATTGCTGGTACTTGTTCGCTTTGATCCGGGTGCACAAGAAACATAATTTCATAATGTCTCATGATTTCTCCTTATGTATTAATAGCCTTCTGCTGACATATAGCAGTAAGGCAAGGTTTTAAAAAAGCTGCCAATTGTAACGCTTTTAATCGTTAATGACAATGATCATGCACAATTTTATACATTCCATTGAAAGGAAGAGCACAACCCAATTTTTTTTATCATTTTCAACCAAATATATAGTGACAAGCATCTACAAATTAGGTTAACTTTCTATTCGATATCGTTGATTTACAACGAGCTTGGACATAATGATGAGGTTTTTAATGGATATTGTTTCTCTTCACTTTGAAGAACCCTTAATGATTAGTATTAATGATACAATTGTTAAGATCTTGGCATTTAAAACCCAAGAACATGGAAATATTAAATTTGGCGTTGAAGCACCTCGTTCGGTTAATGTGCACCGAGAAGAAATTTTCCATGCAATCAAACAAAAACAGCTGTTAGAAACGACTGAATAATCCTTAGAATGCGTCAGGTATCTTCTCGATGTATTAGTTCACTAGCTGGATTTATTCTTTTTTTTTCATTTATAGCTCTTTTTATCAATTATTTTATTTATCAGTTTCCGGGAAATAACTATTTTCCGGATAACGTGGTTCCCTTTGGTATATTCTTAGTCCTTCTCAATCTTGGACTTCATTTGAGCTTTGCAAAGGACAGCAAAGCCTGCCAGATAGGAAATGAATTAATCTATTTTTTTGTGGTTATGGCAATTATTGCAATGGCGACGAATGCTGTTCAATTAACACCATTCCCGATAATTGATCAATATATCGTAACACTGGAAGCCCGGGTGGGAATTGATACATCCTCTATCGTGAGCTGGACTAATGCTCATCCGCAGTTCAAAGCGTTACTTAGCACGATTTACGACAGTTTAGCCTATCAAATGAGTATTATTCCTTTACTTGTATTATTTTCCTGTCGCTTTCATTTATTGCGTGAATACTATTTTTTGTTGCTGTGCACAGTGCTTTTAGGGTTTGCATTTTATTACTTCTTCCCTACTGCGGCACCTGCAAGTATATTTAACCATGCTTTGTTTGACTCGAGCCAAATTGCTACCGGATTAAAATTTTCCGAACTTCATCATCATATTGTGCCAACTACAAATGAGGGTGGCTTAATAGCATTACCATCATTTCATGCCATTTGGGCAATTTTATGTGTTAACTTACTTAGAGAGTGGCCCATAGCCTGTATTGTGTTGGCGGTTATTAATGTAATGCTTATCGCTTCTTGTGTTTTATTAGGCTGGCATTATAGTACGGATATTCTTGGAAGTTTGATTGTACTTTTTATTAGTTATTTTGCTTTAAAATACTGCTCACATAAATAAGTGTAGCCTGGTTACTCGTAACCCAGTTTCCTCTGCGCGATAAAAATAAAACCTTGGTTGCAAGCAGCCGTATCTTATCCATATCTCAGCAAGCCCCTCAGTTCGCCATTAAGTTAAGGAATATCTTTATACGTTGTAGATTGGGCCCATGGCGCGGCCATAGCTAGCCTCATTGCCTGGATTACGGGGGCTTCGGTGGAGGAATTAAAATTACATTATGATTTTCAAGCAAACTCTTATAAACATCGGAGGGTCTTGTCTTTCTTTTATCTAGGGTGCCAGCTGACTAGGAAAAAAATAAACATTAAGACTCATTGGGAGGTAATTTTAAAGGAGCATAATACATGCTCCTCTAAATTAAAACGAGTCGATCCCTCAGGCCATGGGTCCAACCTACAGGTCATTGCAAAATTACTTTAACCTAAGGGCAAGTGTCTCTGACTTTGGAGAACAATCATGAAACATCAAAGTGTAGAATCTGCCTATGTCTTCAGAGATGTGTAAGATACAGTTTCAACAACCATAGGCTACGCTGTATTAATCAATAAAATAGCCCGTATTAGACGAGGTCGTAATACGGGATGTTGTGACACATAAATCCTCGTATTACGCTGCGCTAATACAGGCTACATTCAATAGACTACAAACTTTCGTCGACTTTAAAACGCTCTCCGTACTTTACTTCCAGAGTTTTAAATAAGCTTTCCAAATTATTAGTACCAAAATCTTTAGCATAATTCATTGGGCCACCACGGAAAGGTGCAAATCCTGTTGCGAAGATCATACCCGCATCAAGCAAATCAGAATCAGCTACTACCCCTTCACGCAAACAAGCTGCAGATTCATTAACCATTCTTAGAATTAATCGATCGGCTATATGTTGATCTTTAGCGACCTCTGCTGGACGACTTTTCACAGGCTTACCATTTTTATATTGATAAAAACCTTCGCCAGTCTTACGGCCAAGTTTACCTGCTTTGACCATGTCACGTAATTTCTGTGGCACGGTACCACCATAATGCGCGGTTAAGTTTTCTGCTACAGCCAAGCAAACATCCATACCTACGGTGTCAGCCAACTCAACAGGTCCCATAAACATTCCAAATTCTAAGGCCGCTTCGTCAATAGTCTCTCCACTATGACCTTCTTCTAAGAGCTGTACACATTCCATTAAATAAGGCATTAATACTCTGTTGATTAAGAAGCCAGGGCTGGATTTAACAGGTAAAGGCAACTTGGCAATTTGATTGACAAAGGCACAAGAGGCTTGCGCCACTTGCGTAGCAGTTGATGCACCGCTAACAATTTCAACCAAATCCATCTTAGCAACTGGATTAAAGAAATGAATGCCAACTAAACGTGTCGGGTCACTCATCACGATGCTTATCTCATCCAAAGGAATACTGGACGTGTTCGTAGCAATAATTGCATCTTTCTTCGCCTGCAGTTCTACTTTTTTGAAAATTTCTTGTTTCACATTCAAATTTTCAAAAACTGCCTCAATAATCACATCCGCTTGCGCAATGCCCCGACCGTCTGGATCAGGAATTAAATTATCCATCGCAGCTTGGATTAAGCGTGGTTTACGTAATTTTTTCTTGTATAAAGAATAAGCTCGGCCAATTGCAGGCGCAATACGTTCGTAAGATTGATCTTGAAGCGTTACTCGAAGGCCACGCAAAGCACACCAGGCAGCGATATCTCCGCCCATAACCCCAGCACCAATTACATGTACATGTTGTGCTTTAAAGTTACTGTCTTTTGCAAATGCTTTCATACGTTCTCTTAAACCAAACGCACGGATTAAATTTCTAGACGTAGTCCCTTGAGTAACCAAATGTTCAACTGATTCAATTTCTTTCTGGTACGCCCTATCTCCCATTCCCCCTTCTTTTTCCCATAAATCAATAATGGCATAAGGTGCGGGATAATGTTCCTTGCGTACACGCTTGGCAACATTTTTACGCATTAATGCAGCAAGAGGTTTACGAACCCAAGCCGCATTGGTTAATCCTTGCAGGAATGAAGGCTTGTGGCGTGGTGGCTTATTTTTAATAAAATAAACTGCAGCACGCTTTAATTGACGAACAGGAACTACATCATCAACCATACCTAAGGCCTTAGCTTTTGATGCAGCAACGGTACTTCCGGTTAAAATAGTCTGTGTTAACGCATTGAAGCCACCTATCAGCTGTGGCAAACGCACGGTACCACCCCAACCAGGATGAATACCTAACATCACTTCAGGCAAACCAATTCGTGTATCTTTTTCGTCAGTGGCAATACGATAAGTACATGAAAGAGCTAATTCGTACCCGCCCCCCATACAAAAACCATCAATCATGGCAACCGTAGGGATTGTTAATGCCTGTAATCTAGCAAAAACTGCGTGACCTTTGCGTAAGAAATCAACGGCATGGGCTGGAGTTTCAAATTTAGAAAATAAAGAAACATCTGCTCCTGCAATAAATCCTTTTTCTTTTGCTGAATAAATAATTAAACCGATAGCATTTTTATCTTGAGCAATTTCCTGAAGCAGACTATTTAGCTCATCTAAGACTTCTTCATTCATGCTGTTCACACTCGTGTCGTGTCTATTTAGACCAAGCCACAAAATGTTATCGCTGTCTCGTTTTAAGTCCCAGTTTTTATAATTATTCATGTCCTTTCACCTCAGTCACACGTTCCAGATACATAGCCCCGCCTTGTCCTCCACCGATACAAATAGAGGCCATTCCACGTGACTCATTTCTTTGCTCTAATGATTTCAATACATGAAGCACTATACGCGCACCACTAGAACCTACAGGATGTCCAGCTGCTATTGCGCCCCCTTCACGATTTAATTTATCCATGGATGGAGCACCAAAGGCCTTATCTAAGCCTAATTGTGTCTTACAATATTCATCATCATTCCAAGCAGCCAAGCAACCTAAAACTTGGGCCGCAAAGGCTTCATTAATTTCCCAACAATCAATATCATCTGCTTTTAGATTATGGCGTTGCATAATTGGTGTTGCTGCATGAACGGGACCTAATCCCATTTTGGCGGGATCAAGTGCAGCCCATTGTGAGTCCACAATGCGACCAATTACTTTTAAACGGTATTTTTTAACCGCATCTGCACTGGCTAACAATAATAAGCAAGCACCATCAGTTACCTGAGAGCTATTACCTGCCGTCACCATGCCGTACTTCTTATCAAAGAAAGGTTTTAGTTTCGCTAATTTTTCTAAAGTAGAATCAGGACGCATTCCATCATCTTGCGCATACACACGCCCTTTACTATCGATAATAGGAGTTACTTCAGTCATGCGTTGTTCAGTGTAGGCTTCTGCTAATTTCAAATGGCTTCGTAAAGAAAACTCATCCATTTGCTCACGAGTAATATTGAATCGATAAGCAACTTTTTCAGCAGTTTGCCCCATGTTCATCCCTACGATGGGATCCGTTAATCCACGTAATAAAGCAATTACGGGTGCTAAATAAGAAGGTCTGAGCTGAGTAACTAACCCTAGTTTCTGCCCTATACTTTTAGCTCCATACCAGTTAGCTAGCCAAGAAACCATTTTGTGGTTGAGTAATAAAGGAGCATGGCTCATCGCTTCGGTGCCCCCCGCTAAAATTAGGTCACTGCGGCCACTGGCAATTTCTATTGCTGCATTATCAAGTGCTTGCATACCGGAAGCACAATTTCTCATTACTGTAAACGCAGGAACTTGATCACCACAACCTAATCTTAATGCAATTACTCGCGCAATGTTCGCCTCATCGGGGCCAGGCATAGCACTACCAATAATTACTTGATCTAATTCGGTTGGAGAAAATGGTTGTCGATTTAATAGAGTCATACCCGCTGCAACCGCTAAATCAGATCCTGAAAACGGACCTAGTCCCTTCGCTTTAAGATATGGGGTCCGGTTACCATCAACTACATAGACATCGCGACCACTTAAATTCGACTTCTGATTCATTGATCCTCCTTAATAATTGGTCTGATTTTTTATAGTGTAAGAGTAGCAGTAAACATATAAATTTGGAAACGATTAACACTGTTTTCAACATAATTACATAGAGTTAGGTTGAATGAAATACATTGCTTTTTTTGAAATACAATTAAACAAATATTGTACATTTAACGTATTTTTTTAATGCTTTTAAGATATTTTCAAAAGAAGTGTTGACGTTCTAAAAATACCTGCGTATACTCCGCGGCATTGATTGGAGAGATGGCCGAGTGGTCGAAGGCGCTCCCCTGCTAAGGGAGTATGGGAGAAATCCCATCGAGGGTTCGAATCCCTCTCTCTCCGCCAGTCAACGCGCCCGTAGCTCAGTTGGATAGAGTATTTGGCTACGAACCAAAGGGTCGGAGGTTCGAATCCTTCCGGGCGCGCCATTCTTAAAGTGGTTCTTAAGAAAAAATAAGAATACAGCCACTGCATTATGAAGACACTTAGGTGTCTTTTTTTGTTTTTAGCCCCCTATTTTTTATTCACCCTACAACATAGAAATTAAAATCAATAAGAAACTACTCTACTGCATTACTCGGCTCTTTCCCATTTAAGGGAGCAGCTATAATCACCCACAGAGCACCTTAACACGCACTCTGTAATTTTCAAAATTCCTAAAACCATAAGCTCTACGTTGAATCAATTTCATTTTTCTATGAAACCCTTCTGTTATCCCATTAGATTTACTAAACCGCCACATTCTAGCTACTTCATCTTTCCAAGAAGTTGGGTCTTTCCCAATTAAGGGGGCACTTTAATCAACTTAGTATAAACTAAGTCATTGATTTAGCGATCAAAAGGAGATTAAAGTGCCCCCTTAATGTAGAGCCAAGATTCCCTTCCATATGGAACGTTATCCTTAGATTATAGGACAAATTAAAAACAAAATTGTCATGTATAATTAAATCAAACAGGACGTAAAGGAAAACATCATGGATAATTGCTTACTTTCCGGAAAAAAAGCATTGGTAGTCGGTATTGCCAATGAAAGTTCGATTGCCTATGGTTGTGCACGGATGTTAAAAGCAGCGGGGGCTGAATTAGCAATCACCTACATCAATGAAAAAGCAAAACCATTTGTAGACCCTCTCGCTCAAGAGCTCGCGCCATCCATTTATATGCGTTGCAATGTAACTCATGAGCAAGATTTAACTGCTTTATTTGCAGAAATTGCCAAAACCTGGGGACAGATTGACATTATCGTGCATTCAATTGCCTTTGCTCCTACCGTAGATTTACATGGCCCTTTATTCGCATCATCAAAAGATGGATTCCTATTGGCTATGGATATTTCATGTCATTCATTTATACGTATAGCAAATCTCGCCAAGCCGCTCATGAAAAATGGTGGCTCACTATTTGCTATGTCATTCTATGGGGCTGAAAAAGTCGTCTCCAATTATAATCTCATGGGGCCTGTGAAAGCAGCATTAGAGGCTTCAGTGCGCTATATGGCTGCAGAACTTGGCCCAGAAAGTATTCGAGTCATTGCGATTTCCCCCGGCCCGCTCAAAACACGCGCAGCCTCTGGATTAGACAAGTTTGATGAGTTAATACGAGATGCAACACATAAATCGCCGCTCGGCTCTTTAGCTGATATCAATGACATTGGTTCCATGGTAACTTTTCTCGCCAGCGATTATGCGAAGAGTATTACTGGAGATACGATTTATATTGATAGTGGCTATCACATCATGGCATAGGCTTACCAAATAAAGGGGATCAATCGAGCGCTGACTTTCTCTTGATATTCTGCATATCCGGGTAAATCTCGCACAAGTACTTTTTCTTCATTCAGGATACGCGCAACTAAAATTGCAAATATGATCGGCGTTAAAAGAAGTGCCCACCAGGATCCGAGAGCTATAGGAGTACCGCCGAAAAAAAATAGAGCCCCCAAATACATCGGATGACGAACAAATCCATATAGACCACTAGAAATAACGTGTTGTCCCTCTTCAACACGAATATTGGCTGCAGCATAGGTATTCACTTTAGAAACGAGATGAAAAATATAAAAGGAAAAGCCAACGAATAGATTACCTAAGATAGAGATGTACCATGGCATATAGGACCAACCGAATCGCACATCGAGTGCCGAGAAGACAACCAACACAATGCAGATGACAAAAAGCAAAGAAATAATAATTTTTTGCGCAAGTTCCTTCTCATAGGATACACCAACTTCCATACGGCGCTTAAGTAATGCGGGATCATGTCTTAGCAAGTATAGAGTATATGCAGCAGAGGCACTAACAAACACAACCGTATACAACCACCCTTGCCAATAGTATAGAGTTCCAACAGGGGCAAAAAGGAGTAACAATAGAACAAGTACGCCAATACTTGACGAGCGAATTAATTGTCTTGACTGAGTGTCCATGATTTCGCTCCATCCTTAAGCGAACGGTCTTTTTCAAAAATGCCCGTTAATTTTTTATGCCATTATCTATTAGTGTAGCTCGTTGCTTGTCACTAAGGAATTCGCTGCGCTACATCATGGCAATTTTAAATGTAGCCTGGATACAGCTCAGCGAAAGCTGGGAGACTATGAGCATAGCGAATTCTTCTGTTTTTTTCTTAACAATGTAGGTTGGCACTAAGCATTGCTCTGCCCAACATAGGCGTAGAGTGATGCTCCGTTGTTGGGCTTCGTTGCCCCTCAGCGTCAACCTAGAGCAAACACCATTACTAGCAATCAGGATACGTTGGAATACGCCTTATTACAAAGTGATATTAACATCTTCGATATCTGCATTTTTTACGTTTTCTATAAACTCATTTGCCGCATTCTTGACTGGCTTCTGGAAAAAGCTATTCCCATAATGAGCTAAGGAAATTATACCAGTTGCACAAGTTCCTGCAGAAAATGCAGTAGCTCCTGTAGTTCCTTCTGCTAATGCCGCAAAAAATGTAGAAGCACCGGTCCACGCACCAAAGAAAATACCAGCGCCAAAGAATATGCCTGCTGCTAACGCTGTAACTAAAACTACTGCAGCAAATGTTTTAACTGCGGCCTTAAGACCATGATATTTTTCAGTAAACTTTGCATCACAATTCGCAAGGAATTTATCATATGCTTTAGTCTTATCGAGCAGCAGAGGGTTAGATATCTCGGTAAGCAAGTTATTGACTTCATCCCCCAAAACACCAATTTCATCAGCATTAAGTCCCAAACAAATCACTTGATTATTTAACTTGTTTAAAGCGCTATATAAATCAGAATCCTCAGAGAAGTTATCGCGCAAAGCTTCTAGCTTATTAAGCTCCGAATCTCCACTATTAGACACAAACGTTAATCTTTGCTCTTCCTCGAGCTTCAGGCGATTAAGTGCCGTAAGTAATGGCTGTGTACCATTCTTTATGATAGTGGTTGTGGTGAGTACATCCGCAAAAACAACCTCTTGGAACTGGTTTCGCAATAACTCTACAGTGTTTTGGGAAAGAGCCCTGTCGCTAAAGGTACCGACTAAAATTAGTTTAGCATCCCGGTTTTCTTCCTGAAACTCTTTAATGTCTAATTCTATTTGAGCAATCCTTTCACCATCAATTTCTTGAGATAAATTAATACAATAAATCCCGAACTCTGCCCCACGTCTAAAAGGAAGGGAAAACTGTTTGTAGTTGCCATTGGTTGCAGTGGAATCCCAAATCATCAAGTCATTTACTATTAGAAACTCAGGACCTTTTGTCGGGGTATAAACAGGCTGAAGTGTAACATTTTGATTCGCTAATTGTCTTAATAACTCTGTCTTACCTGTACTGGAGGCACCAAAAATATAAACTTTTCTCATAGAAATCCTCTCTTAAAAAACGCGCATACTACCTTATTTTGACCTTTGAGTCCATTATATGAACAACCCAAAGAGCCAGACCCAATTCAAAAATGAAGCCTCAGTAGGAAATTTTTTATTTGTATTCAATTCATGAAAAAGCATAAAATTGATATTTTCATTTGTGTTTTTTGGATCTTGCCCAATATGAGTCATCTTCTAAATATATCAATCCTTAAAAGAAATCGTGATTTCCGATTACTCTATTTAGGACAATTTATTTCTTTTATTGGGACCATGATCAGCAGCGTGGCACTTCCCTATCAAATCTACCACCTCACCCAATCCACCTGGATGGTGGGGCTTTTAAGCCTTGTGCAGTTGCTGCCTCTTTTAATTACAGCGCTTATTGGCGGAGTATTCGCGGATCGTTACAACCGACGTTTATTGCTAATTGTCAGTGAGCTACTGCTTGGTATTGGCTGTTTATTTCTTGCATTAAACTCCTATCAGGAACATCCGTCATTAATTCTTATCTTTATTACATCAGCAACCATGTCTGCGATTACAGGACTACATCGTCCGGCCTATGACAGTGTTACTCAGCAAATTGTTGACGCGAAGGACTATAAAGATGTTGGGGCTTTATCCGCGTTTAAGTTCAGCTTTTGTATGATTATTGCTCCAGCAATTGCCGGATTGATTCTTGCTCATCATGGAATTTTCATTACTTATCTTATCGATTTGCTGACCTTTTTCCTTTCATTAATTACGCTAATAAAAATGCATCACATTCCTAAGCCAGCGGTAAAAGAGCACCCTTCTATTTTGTTATCGCTTAAGCAAGGTATTTCTTTTGCATTTAGTCGACAAGAATTAGTTGGCAGCTATTTGGTTGACTTTTTTGCCATGGTTTTTGCGATGCCCAATGCATTATTACCCGCGATTGCTCAATCCTTTGGTGGAGCACAAACGTTAGGGTTACTTTACTCAGCTCCCGCCGTTGGTTCATTGATTGTTTCCTTTTTTAGTGGCTGGACATCAAAAATTACTCAGGATGGTAAAGCGATTGCGATTGCAGCAGCCTTTTGGGGAGCGGCGATTATTGGTTTTGGTTTATCAAAATCACTTTGGCTCGTGCTCTTGTTTCTCGCTCTTGCCGGTGCCTTTGATGCGATCAGTGGTATATTTAGGGTAACACTTTGGAATAATACGATTCCTACTGAGCTGCGTGGTCGATTAGCAGGAATCGAAATGATTAGTTATCTGAGTGGTCCCAAACTAGGTGATACTCGTGCAGGATTCGTTGCCTCAAGCTTAGGAATTGGTACAGCACTTATTTCTGGCGGAGTATTATGTATTTTAGGGGTAAGTATTTGTTGTTATTTCTTACCTAAATTTTGGCATTATCAAAACAAAGGGTAATTAATAACATAGCCTTGATGCAGCGGAGCGTAATCAAGGCTACGTTTTATCCTTTTCGGCATGAGTGCAATAAATCATACTTCTTATCATAACTTTTTGTTTTCACATCAAATAATGACAATACGGTTGAAAAAAGATAGTCATGTGAAATCGCTTGTTCTTTCTTGTTCTGCATGCACTGATCATCAAGCGCCAATTGTTCTGACAACCCTTTCGATGACCAAAAAATCATAGGCACCTTTTTCTGCTCATCAGGAGCCATGAAATAAGGCAATCCGTGCAGAAATAAATTATGCTCTCCTAGGGATTCACCGTGGTCAGAAACATAAATTAGCCCTGTATCATGTGTCGTAATCGCACTTAATTCATCCAATGCACGAGCTAGAACACTATCCGTGTACAAAATGGCATTATCATAGGTATTTACTATGGATTCCTGAGAACAACTTGCTAAATCCGCCGTATCACAAGTTGGCTGCCAACGTTTGAACTGTTCAGGGTAGCGCTCAAAATAAGCTGGCCCATGGTTCCCCAGCATATGTAATACAATCAATTGATCGCCCTTTACGGAGCTAATTTTTTCTTTTAATTGTTGTAGCAGAATTTCATCAAAACAACGACCCTTCTTACACAGTGCGTCAATTTTTAATTTCTCCATAGGCAATCCATCACAGACCCCTTTGCAGCCTGATTGATTATCACGCCACAATACAGAAATATTTAAACGATTTAAAAGATGTAGAAATGATTCGCTTTGATTAATGCGTTTTTCATCATAATGGTGAAGGCCATAAGGAGAAAACATACAGGGTAAGGATACCGCTGTTGAGGTACCGCAACTGCTTACCTGGCTAAAATTAATCAGCTGATGCTTCGCTAATTCAGGAGTTGTTTGACGGCTATAATCCCCTAACCCCCAATTTGCGGCACGTACGGTTTCACCAATCACCAAAACAATCGCGCGAGGCTTTGTTCCCTCAGCTCGAGGTATTTGCTGTGCGTCTTTTGCAATAAGTGTTCTTGTTTTATTTGCCTTAGTTCTTTGAGCTCGCCAATAAGCTTTTGCTGAAGACGAGAAAAGATTTAACGGTGTAACTAAATAAACAATTTCTTTTTTAGCACGATGTATCGGACTCAGATCGTTATATACAGCCCATCCTGCGCCAAAAAACATAAGACACGATAAAAATATACAACCAAACCGGCCAGTCCAGTATGAAAGTAAACTTCGTTTATAAATGCGAATATGCCATACAATCCAGCAGGGAATCACACCGAGTAGCAAAAAATAAGGAATAACTCGCCACTGTAATAGCTCTTTGCTTTCCTGATAATCGGTACTTATTACATTCGTCACCATGTTCGGATCGATATAAACATGAAAAGTATTCATGAAATAAACCATAATGGATGTGACTAAAAACAAACCAATCATAAACCATCTAAAAGTCCATCGGTTAATGACCAGCAATAATAAAAACCACTGCAATCCCGTAATTGCGATTCCAGTACAAATAATAATGAGCCAGGTATGTGTTAATGTGAGCTCTTTACTACTTAATAATTCAGCCCAGAATGAGGCATTGCATGCAAGAGTAAAAAATACACTACTTAATAAAGTAATTAGTTCACTTGACCAGTAATTCGATCGTCTCGTGTTTAAAATAATAATTCTCCTCAAAATAGGCGCATAGTTTACAAATTTTTTTTCCCTCGTTCAAAAAAAATCATAAATTAAATGTTTAAATGTGCAGAATATAGAGAGGAAGTAAATCTACTGCTCCAGGCACGAAACCCTGGATTGCTTCTCTACGTTCGCAATGACGGCTGGATTTAATGCTGAATTTAATTGAGTAGTTAAATACCTCGTCATTGCGAGAATCGTAGTGACTAAATAATCCAGGAGAGTACGAATCACAGAATCCTGGATTACTTCACGGCATTCGCAATGACTGTGGTATTTAATTAGGAGTATTAAGTAGGATATTTAAACCATACTGGCATCACTTTATTGAGATAGACCATAAACTTCCATAAACCTACCTGTGACTCTACGTTCCCAAATGGATCCGTTTTGTTTTCTGGGTAGGCTATTCCTAAACCAAATAAGCCAGGTCCGATAATACCAACATGAGGATTATGGCGCGTGTCCTCATAATCACCAATGATAATATTTTTACGCTTTTCAAAACCAACTGCATAAATAACCCGATCGCATTCAGGTAGATAACGCGCAATATTAGGCTCAGACGTGTTATAACGCACCAAATTTGCAGGCAATACACCATCAATATTCTCTCTTGCCCAAGCAGCGGTTTGCCCTTTCAGCCCCGTATTATCAAAAAGTATCCAATCATCCATTTCAATTGCATAACGGCAAGGTGAACGATAAAAATTAATTACTTTTTTAACGCCTAACTCCACCAAATAGCGCACTATAATGATGGCTGAATGTGACGAACCAAACACACCATAAGTTTCATTAGGGTTAAGCTCTGCAGCCAACTTTTCTTTATCAATTGCCGTATCGAAGGAAATCACATTAAGGCCAGGATAATTTAATGAAGATGCTGATGCACCTGTAGCCAGAATAACATTTTTAGCTTGATAAGATTCAGTTGCTGTAGATAAAGTCCACATCCGCTCCGCTAAAAACATATTGTGGATCATCGCTTTTACTGCATGTACTTTCTGCGTTAAATTCGTACAAACCCACTGCAATGGCTCCACTGCATAACCTAAAGTACAGGTTTCCTCTTTGGGTAAATGCTTTAATGCAAAATCAGGCGCATCTTCGTAATTAAACGCTCGTACATCCTTTAAAAAACTATTGAAGTATTTTACGCTTGTATTACTTGAAACATTGCGCCATAGAAGCCCTAAGTCACCAACCTTAAAATGTGGATCAATCCACAAAATATCATCAGATAAAATACCTTGGTCTAATAATTTTCCTACCGCAGCAATGCCCGCAGGCCCTGCTCCCACTACTGCCCATTGGAATTTCTTTTTATTCATAATTATCCATATTAATCACATTTATGCTGCGTAATGCAGTGACCATCGTAGGTACAGGTTTGAATTGTCATACATGAAGGATCAAAATGTCCACTCACAGGAACACCTATAACCTCCTCATTATTTAAACTATCATCAAACCAAGCCGCATCTCCACCGGTATTAATAATCGCAATGCCCCCCTCATTATACCAGTCCCCATGGTGGCCACCAGCACGATGTACTGTTCCACGGCTCCCCTCAATGTACCAGACATTATTATGGTAAGGCTGGTTGTAACTATTATAATTAACATTATCATATACCTCATTATGGTGACTACCACCATGATGGCTTCTATGAGTATGTGCAAAGGATATGGAATTAATAAATAGACATGCTATAAATAGAAATAAACGCTCTTGATACATCATTTTAGTTTCCTGGGTTGGACAAGCAATTTGCTATATATAGTATAGTCTGATAAGTGGATAGCTGGCGTGGAAGTAGTTAGTGACGATATTTCAATCTTGATAAATGACTCATAAATAAGTCAAATACTGTTGCTCAATAATCAATTATGCTACTATTCATGCTGTTCCACACTACTATTTTGGGATTCACCACATGGCCGTTACCATAAAAACTCCTGACGAAATAGAAAAGATGCGCGTTGCAGGCAAGCTTGCGGGCGAGGTTCTTGAAATGATTGGCCCTTACGTAAAAGAAGGCGTTAGCACTGAAGAGCTGAATACTATTTGTCATGATTACATTGTTAATGTACAACAAGCTATTCCAGCACCTCTAAATTATAATGGCTTTCCAAAATCGATATGCACTTCGGTAAACCACGTTGTTTGTCATGGCATACCTGGAAAAAAGACATTAAAAGATGGCGATATCATTAATATTGACATCACCGTAATTAAAGATGGTTATCATGGTGATACCAGCAAAATGTTCTATATCGGCACACCTGCCGTTAAAGCCAAGCATGTAGTGCAAATAGCACATGACTGCTTATTTATCGGTATTGAGATGGTTAAACCCGGGATGCAATTGGGCGATATTGGTCATGCCATTCAGCAACATGCTGAGAAAAACCGTTGTTCCGTAGTTCGTGATTATTGCGGGCATGGAATTGGCCGAGTATTTCACGAGGATCCGCAAGTGTTACATTATGGGGTACCAGGAACTGGGATGAAACTGGAACCAGGTATGACCTTTACTATTGAACCAATGATTAATGTGGGCAAACACCATACCCGTTTGTTACCTGATCAATGGACCGTGGTTACCAAAGACCATAGCCTTTCCGCACAATGGGAACATACCCTATTGGTAACTGATGATGGTGTAGAAATTTTGACTCTACGCGATGAAGAACGATAATCAGCAGCTCAAAAATACAGTAAAACAGTTTAAAGAAAAACTGCGGGAAGACTTTGATCAAAAAGCTAATGTAAGTACCGTTATGCATAAGCTCGTTGCCTTTACTGATGAGCTGCTCATTAGTCTTTTTCATAAAAACCAGCTCGATCAAGGAGATAGCTTTTGTCTCCTTGCTTTAGGAGGTTATGGACGACGAGAACTCCTACTTTATTCTGACATTGATCTATTACTACTTCACACCGATAAAATCTCCAAAGCAAAATTACAACGCGCACAATCCTTCATCCAGGACTGCTGGGATGTTGGATTAGAAATCAGTCATCAAATTACGAACGTATCCTCTTGCGCTGAGTTGGCCTGTCGAGACGTTACCGTTATTTCAAGCATTATGGACATGTTTTTGCTCTGCGGACGCGGTGCATTAATGGAAGAATTGCTGTATCAAACCCATCCACTACATATGTGGACAAGCAAAAATTATTTTATTGCCAAACTACAAGAACAAAAAAAACGCGATATTAAATACGGTGAAACAGCTTATAACCTAGAGCCTAACGTCAAGTATGGTCAAGGCGGACTTCGGGATCTACAAATACTGTACAGTATCGGTAAACGCCATTTTAATATTAAAAAATTAGCCGATGGCATTAGCTATGGATTTATTACTGATAAAGAATATGAAAAGCTAATGCACTGCCACCATTTTCTTTGCCGAGTTCGATTTGCCTTACACTGTCTTGCAGAAAAAGCAGAAGAACGGCTTTCCTTTGATTATCAAGTTAAATTAGCAAGCTTCTTCGGCTATGAGGATAAACCTCACTCCTTAGCTATTGAGCAATTTATGAAGGACTATTTTAAAGTCATAAAAAGTAGTCGAGAATTAAATGAAATGCTCTTACAATGGTTTGATGAAACAATTGCCCAATCCTCAAAACAAAAACTAGTCCCATTAGATAATGAATTTCAATTATCCAATCAATACATTGAAGTACGTAATAACCGCGTCTTTATCCAAACACCGCAGGCCTTATTAAAATTATTTCTATGGATAGCCGATCGACCTGATATTGAAGGAGTAAGAGCAAGCACCATTCGTTTAATTAGAGAATCTCTCTATTTGATTAGTAGGCGTTTTAAAACATCAAAAAAAACCACAGAACTCTTTATGAGTATTCTAAAAGCACCTAACGGCCCTTATGAAGCCTTACATTACATGAGCCAATATGGCGTTTTAGCCCATTATATTGAATGCTTTGCTCAAGTTACTGGACAGATGCAATATGATTTATTCCATGTATTTACTGTAGATCAGCACACTTTATTTGTGGTACGCAACATGTCACGCTTTAGACAAGCACATTACGCACAACAATTTCCACTTTGTACCCAGATCATGCCAACCTTGGATAAACCAGAAATCCTGTATCTCAGCGCATTATTCCATGACATAGCCAAAGGACGTGGCGGTGACCATTCCGAACTCGGTGCAATAGAAGCCAATAATTTTGCTCAAAATCACCACCTAAAAAAAGAAGATTGCGATTTACTTACTTGGTTGGTACGTAATCATCTATTAATGTCACAAACCGCACAGCGCCAAGATATTTATGATCCCAATACAATAAAACATTTCTGCCAATTATTACCTCATCCACATTATTTAGATTATTTGTATTTGCTCACAGTAGCCGACATTTGTGGCACCAATCCTCAGCTATGGAATGCATGGAAGGACTCGTTGCTAAAGGAATTATATCGAGCAACGAAACATATGATGCATAAAGCGCAAGAGTTGATGGATAAAACAGCCTTAATTAGGACAAGAAAACAATCCGCTTTAACTATATTAGTTTCTGAGGGCATTGTGCCGAACACAGTTGAAAAGCTTTGGGCCCAATTTAAAGATCGATACTTTTTACATGAATCACCCGAAGTTATTGCGCGGCATACTAAAGCCATACTGAACTGTACCCAGTTCCCTTTAATTATGATTATGCCACATCATAGCCAAGGTGGTACGGAAGTATTTATTTACATGCCACACCGTGACGCTCGTTTTACGATTACCACGGCTGTACTAAGTAATCATCATGTTACAATTCAAGAAGCAATGATTATTACCTGCGATAATCAATTCGATTTAGATACGTATATTATTTTAGATGAACAAAACCAAGCCTTTTTTGATCCACAACAGTCAGAAGACATACGCCAGGCTTTATGCTTTCATCTAAAGAGACAGGATCAATTACCCGCTATAGCTCAAAAAAGGCGCTCTCGTGTTCTAGCTCATTTCAATGTTAAAACCCAAATTAGCTACAACGATGACCCTCATAACAATTTTACACGTTTATTTTTAGTAACAGGCGATAGACCAGGGCTTCTAGCCACCATTAGCCGTATTTTTTTAACTTTAAATATACATTTACATAATGCAAAAATCGCAACGGCTGGAGAACGCGCGGAAGATATGTTTTACATCACCAACCAAAATAATCAGGCATTAGGTAGCGAAGAAAAAGAAAATTTACGCGACTTACTCATTCAAGAGCTCTCATAAAAATAAGTTCCTAATAACTTTTACGAAAAAAAAACACTAAAGATGTATATTTTTTATACTTTTGTACTATACTTTTAACTAAAGACTTCAAAAATCGCTCATTCATTATTTTGGAGTTAACCATGATAAATGCAGAAACACCCAAAAATGAGCTACAACGCTTACAATCGCTCTACAATCTTCAGATTCTAGATACAATGGCTGAAGAACGCTTTGATCGCATCACACGTATTGCACAAGGTCTATTTAAAGTACCCATTGCCTTAGTATCCTTAATTGACAGAGATAGAGAGTGGTTCAAATCAAAATACGGCTTACATGTTCAAGAAACCCCAAGACCAATTTCTTTTGGTGCTCATACTATTCTTCAAGAAGAAGTAATGATTGTAAATGATGCACAGCAAGACATTCGTTTTAAAGATAATCCCTTAGTGATTGGTGAGCCTAAAATTCGATTTTATCTAGGATGCCCTCTAAAAATTGATGGGCAATTTAACATTGGTACATTATGTCTTATGCATGACATTGTTCCTCAATTAACTACCTTAGGACATATTGACTTAAACATTGTAAAGGAATTAGCTACTGCCGTGTCTAAAGAATTTGTTACAAATCGCTATGCGACAACAGACTCCCTGACGGAAATATCTAACCGCCAAGGCCTTCTTGTAATTGGAAGGCAAATTTTAAATCTGTGTACTCGTTATGATAAAAGCCTCATGTTACTTTATTTTGACATTACACAATTAAAATCCATCAATAAGGAATTTGGCTATAATGAGGGAGATAAAGTTTTAAAAACATTTGCCCAGTTCTTAATCAGTAACTTTCGCCATTCAGATGCCATTGCACGAATCGAAGGTGACAAGTTCGGTGTATTATGCCCTGGAATGCTTGAGGAGAATATTTCTGGTGTTTTAAAAAGACTACAAAATAAATTAGCTGCAACTAAATCTGACCACCCAATTAATTTTACTATGGGACATATTCAATATAATCGTCTAAAACATTTTGCACTGGCTGGGATTATTGAAGAAGCTGAGAAAAAAATATACGAAACAAAAATGTATCATTAACGATATTGAATATAGTTACACAATCAGAATGTAATGGGTATAATGCTTAGTGTCCACCCTGCTGGGCCTTGAAGACGCCCAGCGTCTATCAAAACAAAGGCTTAATCCTCACAAAACTTGGCCTGTATGTGCCAACATACAAGTAAACGCCGTTGTAAACTTAGAAGCTCCCTACTCAATTTTTTTGCCCAGGTCTGTAAAAAGAACCATAAAAAAGAGAGAAAAATCAATTCTAAGAAATTTAAAGCACTCATGACCTCTTAGCTACAAGCAAGCGGCTACATCTAATAAACTAGTAGCGACAGGTTTTAAAAAATTCGGAGAGTAAATGAGCACATTCTGACTGCATAATGCCTTCATCAATGTCTACTTTATGATTTAAAGGATAGCCCTGCAGTAAGTTATATACGGAACCTGCTGCACCGGCTTTAAAGTCCCGAGTGGCAAACACTAGACGTTTTACACGTGCATGAACTATAAGGCCTGCACACATTGAACAAGGTTCTAATGTGACATACAAAGTACTACCAACTAGGCGATGGTTTTTAAGCTGTTGTGCGGCTTGGCGGATTACACGCATTTCGGCATGTTCCGAGGGATCATGACTCGCTTGAACAGCATTTCGACTCATGCCTAAGAGCGAGCCCTCTTGGCTTACGATTACGGCCCCAACAGGAACTTCCTCCTCAGTCTGAGCAAGGAGTGCTTGTTCATAAGCCTTTTGCATCCAATATCGATCATTCATCATCATAGTTGTAGCCTGGTTGTTCGCGACTGTATAGGCAGGCTCTCCACTTGATGTGTCGTAATTTTTCGCCAACCCAAGAGACACAGCCATTAAATTAAAGAATTTTGTAGGTTAAGCCCATGTCCCAACATGGAGTTATTGTCTCGCTTGATGCCCTTGTTGGGCCAAAGTCCCAACCTACAACTTATAAATATAATCCTTTACTTAATGGCAGACTGTAGAGTTATGTATAAGATACAGTGGCTAGCAACTAGGCTACACTATTTATTCCCACTCAATCGTTGCAGGTGGTTTTCCTGAAATATCATAAGTCACACGCGATACCCCAGAAACCTCATTAATGATCCGATTGGAAACATTGCCTAAAAACTCCCAAGGTAAATGCGACCAATGTGCCGTCATAAAATCAATGGTTTCAACAGCGCGCAAACAAATTACGTATTCGTATTTACGCCCATCCCCCATTACCCCAACACTCTTAACCGGTAAAAAAACCGCGAAGGCTTGGCTCACTTTATGATACAAATCCGCCTTTCGTAGTTCTTCGATGTAGATTGCATCCGCTTTACGAAGAATATCAGCATATTCTTTTTTAACTTCCCCTAAAATCCGTACGCCTAAACCAGGACCAGGGAATGGATGTCGGTAAACCATATCGTGCGGCAAACCTAATTCCAAACCAATCTTTCGCACTTCGTCTTTAAACAATTCGCGAATAGGCTCTAATAATTTTAAATGTAAGGTATCAGGTAGACCACCCACATTATGGTGTGACTTAATGACAACTGAAGCCCCATTTGTGCTCGTTGCAGCAGATTCAATGACGTCAGGATAAATTGTTCCCTGAGCCAACCAAGAAACACCTTCTACCTTATGTGACTCTTCATCAAATACGTCAATAAAGGTATGGCCAATAATTTTTCTTTTTTCCTCAGGGCAACTAACACCAGACAATGCATTTAAAAATCGCTCTTCTGCATTGACCGCTATGATTTTAATCCCCATGTGCTGACCAAACATTTTCATGACTTCATCAGCTTCATTAAGGCGTAATAAACCAGTATCCACAAAAACACAGATTAATTGGTCACCTATTGCTTTATGTAATAAAGCGGCTACAACAGACGAGTCAACCCCACCAGATAAACCAAGCAATACTTTTTCTGAACCAACTTGTTTTCTAATTTTATGAATGGCTTCATCAATAATATGTTCTGAAGTCCAATTGGTAGGTGCCTGACAAATATCCACTACGAAACGTTGTAAAATACGTGTACCCTGTAAGGTGTGAGTTACTTCTGGATGAAATTGTAACCCATACATGCGACGACTTTCATCAGCCATTCCAGCGATTGGAGCATTACGCGTTTCACAAATAACACTAAATCCAGAAGGCAATTGGGTTACTTTATCGCCATGACTCATCCACACATCTAATAAAGCCTCACCCTCATCAGTGGTGCGATCTTCGATTTGTGCAAATAACTGGCTATGCCCATGCAATTTCAATTCAGCATAGCCAAATTCTCTAATGTTAGAAGATTGTACTTCACCACCCAATTGCACGGCCATCGTTTGCATACCGTAGCAAATACCCAATATTGGCAGTCCCGAAGTAAAGATCCATTCAGGGGTACGAGGATTTGCGTGATGAGTTACTGTTGAAGGCCCACCTGATAAAATCACCCCGCAAGGATTAAGTTTTGTGAATGCTTCCTGGCTAATATTAAAAGGATGAATTTCGCAATACACCCCTAACTCACGCACTCGGCGTGCAATTAGTTGAGTATATTGAGAGCCAAAATCAAGAATAAGCAAGAGATGTTGTTTTAAATCATTCATTATTATTTATCTACCTGATAATTCGGAGCTTGTTTAGTGATACTCACATCATGGACGTGTGATTCGCGCATTCCCGCATTCGTTACTTGTACAAACTCAGTTTTGGTATGCAATTGTTCAATTGTTTCACATCCAGTATATCCCATGCATGAACGTAAACCACCTAATATCTGGTGAATGATTGTTTGTACAGGACCTTTATAAGGAACACGACCTTCAATTCCTTCTGGAACCAATTTTTCAGAACCTGCTGTAGCATCTTGGAAGTAGCGATCACTAGATCCATGAGATGACGCCATAGCACCAATTGACCCCATACCCCGATAACTTTTATAAGTAGTCCCCTGGTATAATTCAATTTCACCAGGAGACTCTTCGGTTCCTGCAAACATACTGCCTAACATAACTGTGTCTGCGCCGGCAGCCAAAGCCTTACACACATCGCCGGAAAAACGAATCCCACCATCCGCAATAACTGGGATTTTACCTTGCAACTCATGAGCAACATTAGCAATCGCGCTGATTTGTGGTACACCTACACCGGTAACAATACGTGTAGTACAAATGGAACCGGGGCCAATTCCTACTTTAACAGCATCCGCACCTGCCTCGTATAAATCACGAGCAGCAGCGGCCGTTGCAATGTTCCCACCAATTACCTGCACACCTGGGAAATGTTGTTTCACCCATTTCACACGATTAAGTACGCCTTGAGAATGACCATGGGCGGTATCAACAACTAGAACATCAACTCCTGCTTCAACTAAGGCTGCAACACGCTCATCAGTAGACTCACCAACCCCAACAGCGGCACCAACGCGTAATTGCTCTGCATCATCTTTAACTGCATAGGGATTTTCTTTGGCTTTTTGAATATCTTTAACGGTAATTAAACCTCGTAATTCAAATGCATCATTCACTATCAAAAGTTTTTCGATACGATGTTTATGCAATAAACTACGAACCTCTTCACGACTGGCACCTTCTTTTACCGTAACTAAACGCGCTTTAGGAGTCATTACCTGAGATACAGGCAAAGATAAATTTGTTTCAAAACGAATATCACGGCTGGTTACAATCCCTACTAAATTCTTACCATCAACTACAGGAACTCCTGAGAAATGATGATTTTTCATCACATCCATTAACTCCCTAACTGTAATATTAGGGGTAACGGTAACAGGATCTTTCACCATACCACTTTCAAATTTCTTCACTTTACGAACTTCATCAGCTTGTGCACTGATTGTCATATTCTTATGAATAATGCCTAATCCACCCTCTTGCGCCAAAGCAATTGCCAGACGAGCTTCCGTCACGGTATCCATCGCAGCAGATACCAGGGGCATATTCAGATTTATTTCACGAGTCAATTTGGTTCTCAGGGACACATCTTTAGGTAGAATTAAAGAGTGTGCAGGGACAAGTAAAACATCGTCAAACGTTAATGATTGCTGCACAATATTAAGAGACATTTTCTTCTCAGTAAAGTAGTTAAATTAACCAAACAGTATATCACAAATACCACATAAATTAAAGGAAATAGCCTTTTTTATACGCAAAATCATGAAGGAATCCATCGCTATCTTCAAGAGGCGATATCTCACTGCTCATTCGCCCAGATATAGACCAATTCCCGCAATTATTGCCCAACATCAATACGAGCTAACTCTTTAACGATCATCTTGACTATTATCAGCATGATTAAAACGAATAAAATTGATAATACTTGAATTGAATATTCATTAACGTGTACACTGTTGGTTAATTATTGTGTTGAATCAACAAAACGGGAAGGGTTCAGCGTTGGCTAAAATTATTGTTATTACTTCAGGTAAAGGCGGAGTAGGAAAAACTACTTCATCTGCGGCTATTTCATCAGGCCTTGCTTTATTAGGGCATAAGACCGTCGTCATTGATTTTGATATCGGTTTAAGAAACCTAGATATCATTATGGGTTGTGAGCGACGCGTTGTTTACGACTTCATTAATGTAATCAATGGTGAAGCAAGCTTGAATCAAGCATTAATTAAAGATAAGCGTCTTCCCAATCTTTTCATTCTTCCTGCATCACAAACTCGTGATAAAGATGCATTAACTATCGAAGGAGTTGAGAAGGTTCTGAATGATCTTTCCAAAGAATTTGATTTTATTATTTGCGATTCACCTGCAGGTATTGAAACTGGGGCATTAATGGCAATGCACTTCGCAGATCATGCCGTTGTAGTTACAAACCCTGAAGTTTCTTCTGTGCGTGACTCTGACCGTATTCTTGGTATTCTTTCTAGCAAAACCAAGAGAGCTATTGATAACAACAAACCAGTTCAAGAGCACTTACTGTTAACTCGCTATGATCCTGAGCGTGTTGAACGAGGTGATATGCTTTCTGTTTCAGACGTTAAAGAAATATTAGCTATTCCATTGATTGGCGTTATTCCAGAATCAAAATCTGTACTGAAAGCGTCAAATACAGGTGTACCAGTTGTACTTGATACAAACAGTGATGCCGGTCTTGCTTATCAAGATGCCATTGCACGCTTTCTTGGAGAAGAAAGACCAATGCGCTTCATTAGCAATGAACGTAAAGGATTATTGCGTCGCTTATTCAGCAAAAACAAGGAGGAAGTGACCGTATGAGCATTTTCAACTATTTACGTAGGAGAACCGCTTCTGCATCAGTTGCAAAAGAACGTCTGCAAATAATTATTTCTCATGAACGTTCGCAGCGAAGCACTCCAGATTATCTGCCACAACTTCAAGACGAAATTCTGGCAGTTATTGCTAAGTACGTTCATGTAACACGAGATCAAGTGAGTGTTAATCTTGAGCGCATGGGAGACAACTCAGTCCTGGAATTGAACATTACCATGCCGGATGATGTTGCTGAAGAAGTTTAGCTTTTCGTTACTGATTATATTTTCCTTGGTTCCTTCCTTCCGAGGCAGTTTTTCTTTTGTTTGATTTTATCAAATATAATAATTGTTCCAAGGTTTTTGTTAACCTGCTCTACCAAATGTAGCTCTTCTTTTGCTTTAAATGTAACCTGGTTGCTTGCAACCAGGTTTTCATTATTCTTGCAAATCTCGCCATGGTACGTTGAATAAAATTGCCATCTCTAGTTCTATTGCGTTTCTGCTCGATTGGCGAATTATGGAGAAGCATTTAGATTAGAAAAAAACTCCCGGTTATAAGCCATTGTATCTTATACACATCTCTTCGCGACATAGGCAGACTCTCCACGTTGATGTTTCGTGATTTTTCGCCAAGCCCAGAACACACACTAGCATGAAGTAAATAGAAATTTGTAATGAATTGTGGCAACTGTCTTGAATTAAAATTCAGGGCAGTTGCTACATGGTATAATTCTTAACTTAATGAAAACCGCTGTGTGCCAGCAAAGATGTGTATAAGATACAGTACCCAGCCTAGGCTACACTAAATGAACTCGTTGTAGCCTAGAATAGTTATTAACGTAAGTTAATGAAAAGGTACTTCTGGTTCTGGATTAACAATCTCTTCATCCAAAACTAGAGCAGCAGATTGTTCTTTTTTAGCTGCTGTTTTTTTCGCTTTAGACGCACTACTTGGGCGACGTAACTCATCATCACTAAAATCATCAACCTTAATCACATCTTGACGAGCTAATTCAGCTTCCATCATTTGCTTAGCTTCATCTTGAGTTAATATACCGCATGCTAAAGCTTCATCAATTTGCTCTAATAAGGTTAGTGATTTTAATACGTCATCTTTTACAGCACGCATTATCTTTTTCTCTATTTCTTCAACCGCACAAATTTTATAGAAGGCCTCTTCCAATCGACCAACTGGACAATTTTCTCCGGCCATCTTATAAACAAAATGAGTTAGTCGATTACGTGCTTCACCTGGCTCAATTAAAATACGTGCTAGCTTATGACCTAATTGATCCGTTGGTCTGTGTCTGCGGTTACCTAAAGGCCTTAAAATAATGTTTAGTACAACACGCGCCCAACGTTGGGGGAAGTTTATAATAACGCCTTGCATCGCCATTTCACATTCATGTAACAATTGTTGACAGCTCCACTCGACTATAGGCAAGTCAGCTGCCGGCTCACCATCATCGTGGTAGCGTTTTAACACCGCTGAAATTAAATATAGGGTACTTAGCATATCTCCTAAACGAGCAGACAACTTTTCTTTACGCTTTAAGTCACCACCAAGGATCGTCATAGAAAAATCAGAAAGAAATGCCAAATTAGTACTGTATTTATGAACTAATTGATAATAGCGTTTTACCGAACTGCTTGGTGCTTTAGAAAAATGAGCATCGGTCAAACTAAATAAGAGCGACTTAGTAAAGTTGGCAATATAGAAGGCTGCGTGTGAGAAAAATGCATCATCAAACCCTACTAAATCATGCTTTCTTACACTTTCTAACTCTTTAAATACATAAGGATGACAGCGAATTGCTCCCTGTCCAAAAATAATTAAACTGCGTGAAAGAATATTAGCTCCCTCAACAGTAATGGCTATAGGTGCCCCTTGGAATCCTCTGCCTAGGTAATTATTAGGGCCAAGACAAATGCCTTTACCACCATGAACATCCATAGCATCTATAGATACCTGACGAACACGCTCAGTTGTGTGGTATTTTAAAATCGCGCCAGCTACTGAAGGTTTGGCTCCATGGTCAATGGCCGCTGCAGCCATAGTTACCCCTGCATCGATAATATAAGTATTTGCGGCAATTCGCGCTAATGGCTCTTCAATTCCCTCAAACTTACCAATGGGCTGATTGAATTGTTTACGAACACGAGCATAAGCTCCTGAAGCTAAAGCCGCTGCCTGAGCACCACCATTGGCACTTGAAGGTAAAGAAATTGCCCTACCCGCACTTAAGCACTCCATAAGCATACGCCAACCGTGGCCTGCCATTGCCGCACCACCAATGATGTAGTCTAGAGGAATAAATACATCTTTACCTTGTGTTGGGCCATTTAAAAATCCTATATTTAAAGGAAAATGGCGACGCCCCTTAATTACTCCTTGGGTATCAGCTGGGATTAATGCGCAGGTAATACCAATATCCTCACCCTTTCCTAATAAGTTCTCAGGGTCAAACATTCTAAAAGCTAAGCCCACCACAGTAGCTACTGGACATAAAGTAATGTAGCGCTTATTCCAATTTAAGCGAATACCAATGACTTCCTTACCATTAAATTCTTGACGACATACAATGCCGTGGTCTGGAATTGAAGCAGCATCAGAACCCGCATTAGGGCCAGTCAAAGCAAAACATGGGATTTCTCGTCCATCCGCCAGCCGTGGCAAATAAAAATTCTTTTGTTCTTCTGTTCCATACTTAAGCAATAGCTCACCTGGGCCTAAAGAATTAGGTACAGAAATCGTTGATGCTGCAGTAATAGAGCAGCCGTAAATTTTGGCTAAAACAGTCATTTGTGCGGTAGCCGAAAACTCTAATCCCCCATAGTTCTTAGGAATAATCATGCCAAAGAAACGGTTTTCTTTAATATAGCTCCAAACCTCGGGAGGTAGATCAGTTTTATTATGAGTAATATCCCAATCATTAAGCATGGAGCATAAGGTATTTACGGGACCATCTAGAAATGCTTGTTCTTCTTCGCTTAAACGCACAGGAGGTGTGCTACGCAAAACTGAAAAATCTGGTGCACCACTAAAGATATCGCCTTCCCAGCTCACTGTTCCTGCTTCTAAAGCTTCTCGCTCTGTAGCAGACATGGCAGGCATTGCCTTACTCACCGTCTTAAATAAATGTTTAGAAACAAACTCGCGTCGTAATGGCTTAATTGCAAATGCGATTAACGTAAGCTCAATCAAAATTAAAAGAGCTTTAGTTAAAAAACCTGGAGCTCCATAGTAAAAAACCAGCCCAGTAAATATAGCAAAACTAATAGCCCATACTGCGACCGCCGCTTGCCGCGTTAACAATACCCCTGCAGCTCCTATTGCTAGAAGCACTAAAATAGCATGTAGCACTGTATTCTCCTTATGATGTTAGCTTATCCAAAACCCTTAAAACTTGTGCAGCTACAACCTGTGGATGCTCCATAGGAAACAAGTGACTCCCATGGGTTTTATAGCAGGTAATATTAAAATTCTTTTTCATATAACGCAGATCCATTTTACCAACCACGTTACTTTTGTCACCATAAATTAATGCCGACGGGGTTAATAATTTCCCCTCGTAACTGGGAATAATATGCGGAATTGTTCGATAAATTTGATACTCCACATTGCGATTAAAGCGAAGGTAGTAACCATCAGTTTTATGCTCCAGACCATATTCAATATAGTCGTTCAAACATGATTCTGCAAAGTTTTTAAACAAATCCCTGCTTTTTAAATACGACAGTATTTGATCACGACGTTCCCAATACTCGCGTCGTCCTTTTGTTCTAAACGCAGGAGTAACCCTATCAATGATACCAAAAGCCTTGGCAAGTCGAACTGCACTGGATTTTAGTACTCCAAGTAAAGGAGAATCCAACATGACAACCGCTTTAACCAAATCAGGCCGTTCAATGGCAGCTAATAAACTTAAAACCCCACCTAAAGAATGACCTAGAGCAATCACAGGACGGTCAGATTGTCGTTCAATACTGGCAATCACCTCAGTGATCAAATTATGCCAATTTTCACCCACTGGAAAGTCCGGATCGTGGCCAACCCTATCGATATAGCAGTAATCATAATCAGGTTTAAGGCCATCCAGCATCTGCTTATAGCATAATGCTGGAAACCCATTTCCGTGGGCAAAATGGATTAGCTCTTTCATACAAGAGCTACTCGCCTACTTTCAGCTCTTAATGCATAAAGTGCAAAACTGTAATAAGCAATTAAGAGGCAGAATAAGAGAATACCTAACCCCGTAAATACGCTATTAAGTGACAATATAGTCATTAACACAAGTAACATTGGCGTTCCTGCCACCATGAGCAAGCGACTTGAGGTGGCAAAAGGTATTTTAAACGAGAAGAAAATCGAGGAAAAAGTTTGTCCTAGTAAAGCAAACACTAAAAAGAAAACAATAAAAATAGAAAAGAAAATACCCACAATAATAGGATAAAGCACCGCTTGTGAGGCATATTTAAGTCCTGTAACGGAATTTGCTTCTACCATTTTTTTACCATCAAATACTAAATTCGCCCCCTTATCAAAAGTCTGCACAATCGGAGTACTTCTACTCGGAGGCGCCTCTTTATTCATATTAAACAGTTGGGGATTAGGTATCCTAAAGGCAATCTGATTTTTATTAATCAGGATATTTAAATAAGGATATTGTGCTGTAAAATCATTGATGATTCCTGTCGTATCAATGATAACCACCGTTTGACCTTTATCATTTTTAATGAAGTAAGGCATTGGCTTATCAAAAAGAACATTTCCGTTTTGAATGTAAAAAACAGGAATTTTTAATAAGGGGTTAACAATCTGCTCTTTAAAAGACTCATCTAAACTAATCGACATTCTAAAAAAGAATGGCACGCTCAATATCGCAATAACCAACAAGAGATATAGCGCACCAAATCCTTTCCAGCGCTTGCCTATGTCCACATACAGGCGTCGTGAATAAAATGATCGATACAGTGCAGACCAATAACCATATACCGGTGTATCAATTGGTTTTAATGCTGTTTTTTCTTTACTCACGCCATTCTCCAATACGTTGTCCAGTTTGCTGATTAAATACATGTAATTTCATTTTAGGTAGTTCAACCTCGAATTGTCCACTAGGAATTACTTGATCGGCAGAAACTCGTAAATTTAGTTGTTCTCCATTTTTTATACAGCGTGCTCTAATTAACTTATCCGCCCCCATATCATCGATAAACTCAACAGCAACTGAGATGCTTTGATGATTAGATTCACTAGTCAATTGCACATGCTCCGCTCTAATAGCCAAAACCAATTCCATCTTATCTTCAAGAGAACAATTCGTTTCGGGAATCGGAAAATTAATTCCTAAACCTGTTTCAATAGTAGCATTCTTTTTATTAAATACTCCTGAAAATGTATTTAATGGATAATGACCTGTAAATCCTGCGACAAATAAGCTCGCTGGATTTTGATACAATTCTTGGGGTGTACCAATTTGTTCGACAATCCCCTGATTAAGTACAATCACACGTTCAGCCATAGTCATTGCCTCTGTTTGATCGTGCGTTACATACACGCTGGTAGTATTAAGCTTTTGATGCAAGCTTCTCAGCTCATGACGCATTTCTGTGCGGAGTTTTGCATCAAGATTCGATAAAGGCTCATCAAATAAAAATACAGCAGGAGAGCGAACTATAGCCCTTCCCATTGCTACCCTTTGCTTTTGCCCACCAGATAATGCTTGCGGTTTTCGTTCCAAATAAGGTGTTAATTGCAGCAACTTCGCTGCATCAGCCACTCGTTGTTGAATCACATCCGTTTTAAAACCACGCATTTTTAGCCCATAAGCCATGTTATCAAAAACGGTCATATGTGGATAAAGAGCGTAATTTTGAAATACCATGGCCATATCGCGTTTCGCGGCATGCACCTCATTAACTCGTTGCTCATTGATTAAAATAGAGCCTGAGCTTACGTCATCTAAACCCGCAATCAATCGTAGCAAGGTTGATTTACCACAACCAGAAGGCCCCACAATGACCATAAACTCACCTTTTTTGATGCTAAGATTAATTCTTTCTAAGATAGTCGTTTGCCCAACGCGTTTTGTGACATCAACCAAAGTTACTGTTGCCATGTTACTTTAATCCTTTTTCAAACCATCGTTGCATCAACATCACAACCAAACAAGGTGGAATTAAAGCAACTAGGGCAATTGTCATAATGTAATGCCATTGAGGAACTTGATCAGCTACCCCCGCAAGATAACGAATTCCCATCACTACCGTCGCCATTTTCGTTTCAGTAGTAATGACTAAGGGCCATAGGTACTGATTCCATCCATAGACAAATAAAATTACAAATAAAGAAGCGATTTGCGTTTTAGATAAAGGTAAAAGAATGTCAAAAAAGAAACGCACAGCACCTGCGCCATCTAATTTTGCTGCATCAACTAATTCAGCGGGTACGGTTTTAAAAAACTGCCTGAATAAAAAGGTTCCTGTAGCAGAAACAAATAAAGGCAAAGTTAATCCTGTAAATGAATTTAATAATCCAAATGAAGCGACTACTTGAAAGGTAGGAACAATACGCACCTCTACCGGTAACATCATCGTTGCAAAAATCAGTGCAAAACAAAGTTTTTTAAACGGAAAATCAAAATAAACTAACGCGAATGCAGACCCAAGAGCCAAAATAATTTTCCCTAGAGCAATCGCCAAAGCCATGGCCAAGCTATTAAATAACATAGCAGTAACTGGTTCGCCCCCGGTAACGGATAGTCCTTCACTTAAAACTGCTTTTAAGTTTTTTAATAATAAGGTCCCTGGAATCATGGGTAAGGATGAATGCATCATTGCACTACCATCGTGGCTCGCAGCAACAATGGCCAAATAAAGCGGCAACAGCATTAGCAAAATGAATAAGGTTAAAAATCCATGGGATAAAATGCGAGACATTAATTTCATGCGTAATGAACCTTTTTCTCGAGATACTTAAATTGCACTAAGGAAACAAGTATCACAACAACCATTAGAATTACGGACTGAGCCGAAGAGCTTCCCAAATCCATGCCTTCAAATCCATCCTGATAGACCTTATACATCATATTCGTTGTGCTATTACCTGGCCCCCCATGCGTCATAACATGAATAATTCCAAAGGTATCAAAAAATCCATACATTAAATTCATAATCAATAGGAAAAAAGTCGTTGGCGATAACAAGGGAAAAATAATTTGCCAAAAACGCTGCCAAACTGATGCCCCATCAATAATTGCCGCATCAATCAACGATGGTGGAACTGCCTTTAATGCAGCAAAATAAAATAAAAAATTATAGCTATATTGCTGCCAACTGGCGGTAAGAATAACAACCAGCAAGGCCTGGTTTACATTATTTACGTAATCAAAATTAATTCCCAGGGACTGTAATACATGAGTTAACCAACCCAAAGTTGGATGACATAAGAAACGCCAAAGAATTGCAGCCACCGCAGGCGCTACGGCATAAGGCCATAATAATAAAGACTTATAAACTCCTTGCGTTTTACTACGATTGTTAACTAATATGGCTGTAAGAAGCCCAAGACTCATGGTGCAAAAAGTGACGCTGCACGCAATAATAAAAGTTACGACTATTGCTTTGCGGTAGCTGGGATCAGCAAACAAGTCAGTAAAATTGCTTAGGCCAGCGAAGTGCTTATGTAGTCCAAAAGCATCGGTATAAAAAAATGCTTGTACTAAAGCATTACATGCAGGCCAAATAAAAAATATTAAAGTAACTATAAGTTGCGGGACTATAAAAAGCCAGGCATAAAAACGCTGATGATTAAATTTTGACATTAGCCCTGCATGATATAGAAAGTCGTGTAGGCCTATGATTATATACTTTGGGTATATAGATTCAAGTAAAGCAGTAACTTGATAAATCAAAACCAAACATAATTAAGGGAGATATTTTGCGCTACGTACATATAGAGAATCCAGGCTCATACAGCCGCCTTGCTATAGAAAATTCCCCTACCCCTGAATGTAAAGACAGTCAAATATTAGTTCAGGTCAAAGCAACGGCACTAAACCGTGCTGACCTGATGCAACGCTATGGAAAATATCCACCTCCACAAGGAGAATCAACAGTTCCAGGTTTAGAACTTGCTGGGGATGTAGTTGCAGTAGGCTCACAGGTAACTCAATTTAAGCCTGGAGATAAAGTCTATGCTTTAGTAGGAAGTGGTGCCTATGCCGAATATTGTCTGGTTGAATCATCCCTTGCTCATTTAATTCCTGAAGGATGGGATTACTCCCTTGCCGCAGCCCTTCCTGAATCATTGGTCACTGTTAATACCACCTTATTTAATCTCGGCGCATTAAAATCAAGACAAACGCTCTTAATCCATGGAGCTGGAAGTGGGATTGCCTCATTAGCAATTCAAATGGCAAAACAAGTAGGTGCCAAAGTCATCACGACTGTGGGTAAAGATGATAAAATTGATAAAGCAGTACAACTTGGTGCTGATCAGGTAATCAATTATAAAACGCATGATTTTGAAGATTTAATTGCCGAACAAAGCATTGACTTAATTCTGGATTTTATTGCTGGCAATTATTTTGACAAGCATCTTCAGCTGTTAAAACCTCAAGGGAAATTAATTCAAATCGCCTGTCTTCAAGGCCCGAAAGTTGAATGCAATCTGGTTTTAATCATGCAGAAAAGGCTACAAATTATTGGCTTTGTTCTGCGTTCGCAAAGCCTGCAAGAAAAAGCACTTTTATGGAAACAAGCTCATGACCGCTGGTTTGATGCCATAGCAAAAAAACGAATCAAACCAGTTATTGATTCAGAGTTCAACTTAGAACAAATCGAGGAAGCACAACAACACATGCAAGCGGGTATTCATTTTGGTAAAATTGTTATTCACGTAGCTTAAAATGCAGCCCGTATTAGTGCAGGATAATACGGGTTCAATGCTTGTTCCAAGCGCCAAAATTACGCTACGCTAACTTACTATTCCTCATAGTACGATCCAACAACTGGGCATAAATAGGCTCATTGCGAGCAAGTTGCAACATAATCGTGGCACAAATACAGGTAATCATTACCGGAAAAATTAGCGCGTAATTTTGTGTCATTTCCACAACCAAGATCCCTCCTGTTATTGGCGAACGTGTAATTGCAGCAAAAAATGCAGCCATTCCTGCGACGGCAAACATGCCAGGATGCACTAAGAAGTCTAGATGGAACAATGTAAGCACCTGAAATGAAGCCAAGCCAAGCAAGGTTCCCAATGCTAAAGTTGGTGCGAAGATCCCCCCCGGAATGCCAGTGGCATAACAGCCAATGGTCCCAACAAAACGGACAAGAAACAGCATACATAAAACAGCGAATCCCGGAGAAAGTGTCAAAGCTTGATGAATAATATGCATTCCTCCCCCTGTGGCTGCCGGAGTAAAAACTGCTAAATAGCCAATAAGGAAACTTACGATTAAAACATAAACCAACTTTTGAGATGCCGATAATCGATCCATCCAGGCCAAGGTAGCCATGAGTCCTTTATTAAACAAAAGCCCTGCCACGCCAACAATAAACCCAAAAAACACAAAAAGCCATAATGCATCTAGGGATGGAAATTGAAACACGTCCATAGGAATGGTCGCCTGGGTGCCGATAATCAAATCCAACATGACCGTGGCCGTAATGCAGGTAATTACCACCATCGTGAAACTGGTAAATGAATAGTTAAATTGATTACGCATTTCTTCCATCACGAAAATAACGCCAGCCAAAGGAGCATTAAATGCTACAGCCAGCCCTGCTGCCGCTCCGGCGGCGATTAGACTATCCCGACGGCGACGGCTGAGATTAAATACAGCCCCCAACATTTCCCCTAAATTACCACCTACATGGATGGTGGGGCCTTCTCGTCCTAAAATCATGTTTGAAGAAATAGCCAAGATACCGAAAAAATATTTTACTGGTACTAAGCGTCGCCAAAAAATAGGCCTCACATGCAATAAGGCCCCTTCAATTTCCTGAACGCCACTGCCACCAGCCTCCGGAGCAATATATTTCACGGCCATGAATGCAGAAAGCACCATGAGCATAGAGAAAACTCCAGAAATAATACCTGCAAGCCATCCCTGCCCGCCAAACACATAAACCACATGCATTAAAGCAGAACCGAGCAGATCGATTGACAAGCGAAATGAAGATCCGACTAATCCAACAATAACCCCCAGTACAATAGATACAAAGTACAGAATTACAATTTTATGGCGCATTCCTTGTTACCAGTCCCATTAAGTTCGTAATAATTTTTAATCCAGCTTGATTTACTAAAGATAAAATAGTTTCTGGATGAAATTGCACAGCATGAATCGGTAAATGTCGATGAGATATAGCCATCACAACCCCATCTTCACTCAATGCAGTTACCTTAAGTGCTTCAGGCATTTCATTAAATCGCGCATAAAGTGAATGGTATCGACCCGCTTTGAATTCCTCCCCTAAACCTGCAAATAAATCAGAAGAATCTAAAACCTTAATCATTGACGATTTACCATGCATAGGATATTCAAGAATATCCAAAACACCACCAAAATGTTCAACCAACCCTTGCAGGCCTAGGCACACACCAAACAAAGGTATACCTCGGGCTACAACAGCATCAATGTTTGCAGATAAATTAAAATCACTTGGCTTACCAGGCCCAGGAGATAAAACGACTAAGTCATAGTGATGCTCTTGCAAATATTGTTGAGCTTTATCAAAACGGATCGTACTTACCTCTGCACCAGTCTGGCGAATGTAATTGGCGAGTGTGTGAACGAATGAGTCTTGATGATCAATCAGTAACACGCGCTTGCCTTTTCCTGTTAGCGGCAAAGACTCTCTATTAGCGCTCGCGGGAGCTTTATGATTTAACATATCCAAAAACGCCGAAGCTTTTAAGCGTGTTTCTTGCTCTTCAGACTCAGCAACTGAATCATAGAGTAAAGTAGCACCAACACGAACTTCGGCAATACCCTGAGATATACGTACCGTTCTTAAAACTAGACCTGTGTTTAAATTTCCATTAAACCCAAACCAGCCAACTGCTCCTGCATACCATTTACGAGGTGATTTTTCATGCTGCTCGATAAAATTTAAAGCCCAAATTTTTGGCGCCCCAGTTACTGTAACCACCCACATATGTGTTAGGAATGCATCCACAGCGTCAAACTCTGCTCTTAAAGTTCCTTCAACATGATCCACAGTATGAATCACTCGAGAATAAACTTCAATTTGGCGTCGACCAATTACATTCACAGAACCTGCTTCACAGATACGCGACTTATCATTACGATCCACATCCGTACACATGGTTAATTCAGATTCTTCTTTGGGAGAATCAAGTAAGATTTGAATATTTTGAGCATCTTCAATCGCATCAGCGCCACGTTTAATGGTTCCAGAAATAGGGCAAGTCTCTACTCGCTTACCCGTCACGCGAACATACATTTCAGGAGAAGCACCGACCAAATATTCTCCCTCACCTAAGTTAATAAAAAATCCATAAGGCGAAGGATTTAACTGACGCATTTGCTTGAATAAATAAGATGGCTGCTCAGTATAATGCGTATAAAAAGTTTGGCTTGGCACAACCTCAAATAAATCGCCACATGCAAATCGTTCTTTTGCTTTATTGACTACTGTCGCATATTCGCCAGGCTCATGATCACAGAATTTTTCAGGTTTATTGGGCGCTTCATAGGCTAAATGTGTACCCTCTCGTGGAAGGCCATGAGTTGCATACTCTTGAAATTGGAACTCATAGCGATTAACAAAAGCTTCTTCTTTGCGATGATTCACCACAAAAATTTCATCCGGCAAATAAAGAACCATATCACGTTGAGCGGGATCACGCTCCTTATGCTGAAGCAAATCCTCAAATTGAAAAATTAAATCAAAACCAAAGGATCCATATAAACCTAAATAGGGCTCCTGCTCCGATTTAAAAAATGAAAGTAATAATCTGATTACAGTAAATACGGAAGGCTGTTGGCTGCGTTCTTCCTCACTAAAGACCAGCTCTGAAGCTTTTAGGTTAATCTGGATTTGGCGCGTACCTTGAACGATAAGTTCTAAGTTTTCATCTGTACTGAATAACTGCTGAACAAACGCAAGTAAAACTTCCCCACGTTTATTTAAGGCATCAATCTGAATAGAGTTCTGCTTGCATACAAGGGCTAGAGGCGGATTACAAAATCCAATATCCCAGCAAGTATAACGTCCTGGATACTCAAAACTGGAAGCAAACAAAGCTCCTCGTTCTGAATCCAAACGCTCAATAAGGTGTGTGATACCCTCTTGATAATCTAATTGCTGTTGAGAAACCTCTACCTGAACACCCCCCTGGGTTTTAAAATGTTGCAGCATGAATAACTTACTCGACTGATGATTAGGGATTAATCAACATTCTACTGTAAAAATAAGCAAGTGCCTATTAGTGTAGACGCTAAAAAGTGTTCGTCCTTATAACTCATAAGCTCCCTTTCTCTATTCTTTAAATTCAGCAAAAACTTGCATCTAATGAAAGTTCAAGAATTAGGGCTAATTCTGCAAACAGCGCTACATGCCATATAAAAATAACTAATTTTTAAATTTTGATCTTTTGCGTACCAATTTAATACAGTTGAGCGCTATTTTAATTCGCTTAAATTAAATAGAAAAGTTTATATTTTCAGCGTTGCTGTAACAAAAAAATTAAGATAGGATGGTGAATGCGTCATCGACTTCAAACGTATATTAAAAACAAGGATAGTGTATGTTCTATTTTCATTTATCAAAAGCAGCACTCGTTGGGTTATTAATAACCAATGTGGCATTTTCTGGAACAATTGGCCCTACATGTACTGCCGGTTTAGTCACAGTACCTTGCCAAAATACAGGGTGGGATTTGAGCGCGAAAGCATTATATTTGCAACCATTGTATAACAACTCGCTAAATTATTTGGGAACCCGCAATAATGCTGATGGGGAAGTTTTAGGCCTAGTCAAAAATAACCCTGATTGGGGCTGGGGATTTGAAGTGGGAGCGTCTTATTATTTTAACACCGGAAATGATATCAATCTCAGCTGGCTTCGTCTTGATAGTTCAAGGACTCAAGTAAATGCGGAAAATACTATTGGTTTTGGTTTTCGGTCAATGACCACCAATATCACCTCACTTAAACCAAGATGGGATGCTGTAAATATTGAGTTAGGCCAACGGGTGGATCTAGGTAACTTTAAAAAAATACGTTTCCATGGAGGCGTACAGTATGCAAACATTACTACAAAAATTAATAATAAAGATACTATTTTAGTTCCAGGAGATTACAATTCGATCTCAATGGAAACCTCAAATTTTGGCCCCCGAATAGGTAGTGACTTGTATTATGGTTTAGGAGAGAGTTTTTCCATCTTCGCAAAAAGCGCTGTTGCGCTTTTAGTGGGTACGAGCACTTTAAATCGTACGGTGGGAAATATTGATTTTCCTGAGACCATAAATAACCATGCTAGAAAAAACACCATTGTTACCGATCTTGAAGCTAAACTAGGAATAAATTATTCTCATATGGTTAGCAATGGAAGTTTAGTCCTAGATATTGGTTATATGTGGGTAAATTATTTTAATGCCCAACCAGTTTTTATTCCTTTTGGACCGGGTTCTGGAAGCGATCATTTTGCAAGCTCTGATTTTGGTGCCCATGGCATTTTTGCTGGACTTAAATGGGCTAGCTCTAATATTTAAAGTAATTTAAGCCTGCAGATAGGGTGGCTTGAGCAACAGCTACCCTTTTTTTGTTCATTTAAAAACCCTAAAGATTGCTTTAACCTATTGTTAAGAGAAAGTTTAAATCCACCTTAATTTCTTTAATATGAAATTTTAGTAGATTTGTCTTAAGGAATTGGTTGGCCTTGTGTAATGCACCATAGGGCCCAACCTACCGTCATTACAAAATTTCATTTACTTAATGCCTGTGTCTCTGTAGTTAGCGAAAAATCACGAACCATCAAAGTGTAGAACATGCCTATGTAGTAAAGATGTGTATTAGATACAGTTACGAGCAGCCTGGCGGATGAAAGATTTGAATCCATTTCAATAAGAAGGGCTACCGCATTAAAAGCTCGGTTACATCTGCTTGAACATTTAAAGCTAATTGGCGTGATTGAGGCTGCATGTTGAAAAATAAAAATGAATTCCCGTTAGTTGCTATGGCCTGGACAACACCGCCAACAAGTGCCGGAATAATACCCGTAGCCAGGACAAGCAAAATTGATTTCCATAATGCTCCGGTTACACGATTTTCACTAAGAATGTCTATTGCTTCTTTATTTTTTTCTACATAATCAAAGAATGCATCTAATTGACCTGAATCAAATGCAGAAATACGTCCTTCAGTATCCGTGATAAGGGCATTAATTTTTTGTACTTTAATTAGTGTTTGCGGATCAGTAGAGCTTAAATGTTCTTCTTTGTATTGATTTAACTTAGCAATAGATTGCTTTATTGGTATAAGTTTAGGTGATATCTCATTTTTAACCAACACAGTAAGTCTATTGATTTCAGTTAAAAATACTTTTTTGTATACAGTATAAAATTTACACTCAGGCGAAAATACCTGTCCAAAATCAATGGGGTATGTTTGATTGCCCTTAGTGATAAAATTTCTTGGATCATGGCAATCCCCCATAATATACTCTCTCGCCCACATTTGCTTAAGACAAAAAAGTCGTTCTAAATTTGTTGGATAACGCCCCTGAATAAAGGGTAAAGAAAGTTCATCTCTTGGTGTAATACATGCGGTTTCATACTCTGTGTCTTTGTAATACTCGTTCCAATATCGCACCTGCTCCGTAAAAGATAATTCAAAACCTAATCCTTTAGAAACTTTAAACACACGCTCGCCGACAATACAGGTGATGTTATTATGGCCCTGTTCAAATGATTGAGCTTTTTCAGTTTTTATTGACATAATATTGGTACGCTCTTACAGATCAATGAGACCAATTTTAACCTAAGAAGATTAAGGAAAAATTAGCGAATCAACATTAAGCTCTTTGGATTTACCATGAAAACAACCACATGCCCCGCGACTTGTCCGCGGGACTTGAAGAATGAAGAATAATGTAACGCTGAATTTAAAGAGAGATGAGGAAAATACAGTTACAAGCAACCCGACTTACTCAATGTTTTTGGTATTCACTATCTCAGCTAAAGAGCATTTCTTTTCGATGGCTTCTTTAATCCAAAGTCCAACTTGATGATGTGCATCGCGGAATGGAATACCTTTAAGCACTAAAGACTCTAAAACCTCAGTAGCATCAAGATAACCACTGCTTGCCTTTTCCTGCATTAGCATTGTATTAAAATGAATACTTTGTAAAAATGGAGCAATAATTTGCAAGCACGCTGTAAGTGTTGTTACCGTATCAAATAAACACTCTTTATCTTCTTGCATGTCCTTATTATATGCGAGCGGTAATCCTTTCATTATGGTTAAAATCCCCATTAAATGCCCGAATACCCTGCCACTTTTGCCGCGAATTAGCTCCAATACATCAGGATTTTTCTTATTAGGCATTAACGATGAACCCGTAGCAAAAGCATCATCAAGAGTAATAAATCCAAACTCTTGGGTTGCCCATAAAATAAGATCTTCGGCCAAACGTGATAAATGCATCATGATAATTGCGGCAAGCGAACAAAACTCAATTACAAAATCCCGATCGCTTACTGCATCTAATGTATTTTCAATGACTCCAGCAAAGCCCAATGCTTTAGCTGTCCAATCTCGATCCAAGGGTAAATTACTGCCAGCCAAGGCCCCGGCACCCAATGGCGAGTAATTCATACGAGCATGCCAATCAACCACTCGACTTAAATCACGCTGGAACATAGAATGATAGGCTGCAAAATACTGACCTAGATAAATAGGCTGTGCTTGTTGTAAATGCGTATATCCTGGCATTTTTGCTTCGGCATGTTGTGTGGCCAACTCCTCCAGTACAGCATTCAACCCCTTCAACAAGGCTCGGATCTTATCTCCTGCATCACGCGCATACAATCGTAAATCAAGCGCCACTTGATCATTACGGCTTCTTCCCGTGTGTAGTTTTTTTCCTACATCACCAATTTTAGCAATCAGTAATTGCTCAATGAACATGTGAATATCTTCACAAGACTCATCAAACTCTTGGATACCATGTTCTATTTCATAGCCAATCTCAGCAAGCGCCTGGCAAATTAATTCTGCTTCACTGTATAAAATAAGCCCTTGTTGCGCAAGCATCGTAGCATGCGCCTGGCTTCCACTAATATCATGGGCATAAAGTACTCGGTCAAAAGCTAATGAGGCATTAAAATGCATCACGCGTGGATCTAGCTCTTTACTAAAACGTCCGCCCCAGGTTTTATGACTCATAAAACATCCTCTTTGTGGACCATACCATATATTTTAGCGGATAAAGAGAATAAGTTAATAAACCCTTCAGCATCATATTGATTATAAACGCAATCTTCTTCGAAGGTAGCTAACGCTGGGTCATGCAAACTAAAGGGAGACCGCATTCCATGAGGAATCATATTCCCTTTAAACAATTGTAAGTTAACTGTTCCTGTTACATGTTGTTGTGTTACATCAATTAGAGCATCCAAAGCTTTTTTGGCTTGTGAAAACCAACGTCCTTCATACACCATGTTGGCATAGGTCTGTTGTAATGATTGTTTTAGATGTAAAGTAGCTCTGTCCATGCATAGGCTTTCGAGCATTAAATGAGCTTTATACAGAACAGCAGCTGCAGGTGCTTCATATACCCCTCTAATTTTCATTCCCACCAATCTATTTTCAACAAGATCAGCCACACCAATACCATGTTTCCCAGCAATTTTATTGAGCTCAGCTAATAAAGCTACAGGCGACATTGCTTTGGAATTTAAAGCAACAGGCACCCCTTGCTCAAAATCAATGCTAATCAATTCTGGAGTAGTTGGAGTCTGCGCCAAGGGTGCTGTCATTAATAACAAATCATCTGGCTTAGGTTGAGATGGATCTTCCAAAACCCCGCCCTCATGAGAGATATACCAAGCATTATGATCCCTGGAATACGGTGATTTAGGCGTTACTGGCACCTCAATCCCATGTAATTTGGCATACTCAATAGCCTCTTGCCTGGATTTAATCGACCAGACTCTCCAAGGCGCAATGATTTTAAGTTCAGGCGCTAAGGCTTTAACCGTGTATTCAAATCGTACCTGATCATTTCCTTTGCCAGTAGCACCATGAGCTACTGCTTCAGCCTGTTCTTGCTTAGCAATCTCAACTAACTTCTGAGCAATCAATGGTCTGGATATCGTTCCAAGAATATACTGATTCTCATAAAGAGCCCCTGCTTTGACTAATTTCCACAAGTAATCATCGACAAATTCTTGCTGTACATCAATAAGATAAGCTTTAGATGCTCCACTGCGAATAGCTTTTTCTTTAATTGCAGGTAAATCCTCACTTTGACCAAGATCACAAATCACTGCAATAATTTCTGCTTGTTGGTAATGTTCCTTTAACCATGGAATCATTACTGAGGTATCAAGTCCACCAGAATAAGCCAGTACAATTTTTTGGATGGATTCAGCCATGATTTACTCCTGATAATAATGTTTTAAATACGAAATGGGTTCAGCTAAATTTTTAGGTAGTACATCTGCAACAATTTTCCCTTCTTTCAAAACCACCAAACGATCAGCGATTTTGCTAAGAAAATCAAGGTCATGAGAGGCAATTACCATCGTCACGCCTAAAGATTTAACCGAGTTTAATATGTGAATAACCTCATCGATCGTTGCTAAATCCAAGCCAGATGTAGGCTCATCACAAAGTAATAAAGCGGGTTGCATCATCAAACATCTCGCTAAAGCAACACGCTGTTTTTGCCCACCAGAAAGCTGCTGCGGATAAGAACCTGCTTTATCATTAATTCCTAAACGTTGAAGTAAGGCTTGAGCCTGAGGCTCATGGTTTACGATCTTATCTTGTAAGCTGGGTGCATAGATTAGATTTTGCAGTACCGTCATATGTGGAAACAATTGAAAGTCCTGGAACATAAAACCACTTTTGCCATTGTAGTTGATGCTGCCTGAATCCAAAGTTTCCAATCCTTGGATGCAACGCAATAAGGTGGATTTTCCGCCACCTGAAGACCCAGCTAGCCCCAAAACGGTTTGCGACTCAATTTCGAGACTAATCCCATTTAATACGGGCAAGGAACCAAAATGCTTACAGGCACTGTTTATCGTTAGCATAGCGCCCCCTTTGACTCAATTTTCTTGCCTAAGTATTCAATAAATAAAACTAATCCGTAGTAATAAGCGGCTGCGATGCATAAAGGAACAAAATAAGTAAATTGCTCGGCTGCAACAGACTGTGCGCGACGCATTACATCCATCCCTCCAATCGTTGCAATCAACGCGGTTTCTTTAAGCAAAGCGATTGTTTCATTAATAAATGCCGGAAAAATATTCTTTATTACTTGCGGTAGAATGATGTCTTTCCATAAGTAAAAACCAGAAATCTGTAATGTTGCCGCTGCTTCAAATTGTCCTTTTGGCAAGCTCTCTATCCCTGCTCTTAAAATTTCCGCAACATAAGCAGAACTGTTCAAACCAAAGGTCAACAAACCTGCTGTTAAAATATTCGGCTTTAAACCAACCAGAACAGGGACTGCAAAGTATGCAAAACTTAATTGCAAAATCATGGGCGTCCCTCTCATGATGGAAATAAATCCATTAATTATTGGCTTTGCAATACCTTGATAACGCAATAAGGCTAATGTCGTTCCCAATAAAGTTCCAATCACTAAGCCACCAATTAAAAGAGTTAGGGTCATCATGATCCCTTCACCGATAAACAGAATATTTTGCTTCAACTCATCCATTAAGCGCCTCCAAACCATTTTTGTTTGAGTTTGGCCAACTCACCATTTTGCTCAAGCTGTTGTAAAGCCTTGTTGATTTCATGAGTTAGCGGAGAATTCTTTTTCAAAGCCAAACCGTAGCCATCGTTGGATTTGGAAATCACAGTAAACGATAACCCAGGATTTTTCTGGCTAAAGGAAGCACCTTGAGCTCCATCGACCACAACCGCCTCAACATGCCCTGCTTTTAATGCAGCAATAGCTTGGTTGTTATTATCCATAACCAGCAACTGGGCATTAGGAAGATTATTTTTTAACCAAATTTCCATGGTGCTACCTAATTGCACCGCAATTTTTTTATTCGTAAGCTGCGCTATATTTTTAAAAGGCTGCTGCTGAGAATAGACAACCGCAAGACTTTCAAAATAGTAAGGAGTACTAAAGTCAAAATTCTTTTTTCGTTGCTCGGTAATCGTGAGTGTCGATATGGCTGCATCCACCTGCCCCATGCTCAGCGCTGGTAAAATACTGCTAAATTGCATACTGTCAAAAACAACCTCTTTACCAAGTTGCTTTGCGATCAAACGTGCCAAATCAATATCAAAACCTTTAATCTCGCCGCGCTCATTATATTCAAAAGGTGGATATTCTGCGGAAGTAGCAAAATGAATAAATTTCTTATTTTCCTCTGGCATATGAGCATAACACCATGAAACAACAAGAGCGAAACTAATGATTACTATATTTAACATCTTCTTCATGTGAATACAAATCCAAATTTTATCCGTTTTTAGAATTTAACAAACCGGTGCTTGTCATGTCAAGCACAAGTGAATATAATTTCTTGAAAATGATTATGCATTCAATAGAGGGTTACCATGAGCCAAGATGCGCTTCTCGACGGACACATATTAAATATTGTGCAAACAGAAAAAATTTCCGAACAGATCGATTTACAAAAAAGTCTAACTGAACGTGGGTATACTATCCCGCAAGCAACCTTATCTCGTCGTTTAAAAAAACTTAAAATTGCTAAGGTTGGTGGGGTTTATCAGGTCGTTGATTTTAATATTCCGAATCTGCCCTTGGTACTAAACATACAGGTCTCGGATTTTGGGCTAATTGTCTTACATACTCATCCAGGTAATGCCAATAGTCTTGCTTATTATCTTGATAAGAAATACGTCTCATTTTCGATGCATAACGATAAAAATTCAGGAATTTTAGGAACCATCGCTGGAGATGATACTGTTTTGTTGATTGTTAAAAGCAAGGAAAAGCAAGAAGAAGTATTAAATCAATTACGTGCAGAGTTCCCCTATTTAACATAAGTAGGTCAGGGCTTTGGCATAATGGCACTTACTTAAGGAGTTCGCCATTAGGAAGAGGGGCCGACCCACGTTTGTTTCTTGATGAACAAACACCCACCGCTTCATAGAACAATCATAATTATTTGTAACTTAATCTATCCTCGCTATAATAAGCTGTTTCTCTTTTTGGACGTTGTTCATCATGACCATCACACCGACAGACCTCGAAAAAATCGCACAACTCGCTTATCTGGATACAGATACGGATCACATGCCTCAATTAATACAAGAAGTTAATGAGATCATGGACTTTGTGGAGCAATTACGTTCGGTAGACACCACCGATGTTGCCCCCTTATTTCACCCCTTTGCCTTACAACAACGACTAAGGTCTGATGTCATTACTGAAGAAAGCTGCTTGGCAGAGCTAGAGGCCATAGCACCTTTGTTTGAGGATGATCTTTATTTAGTCCCCCAAGTCATTGAACAGGACAAATAACCATGGAACAACTCGCTTTAAAACAATTATCTGAAGCCCTCCATCAAGGAAAACTATCCAGTGTCGAACTCACTCAGCACTATCTGACGCAAATTAATAAATATCAAGAGTTGAACGCCTTTATTAGTCTGGATGAGGAACAAGCATTAACGAATGCGCAACAAGCTGATCTGCAATTACGACGAGGCAATGCTCATGCACTTACTGGAATTCCAATAGCGCTTAAAGATTTATTTTGCACCCGGAGGATGCCCACTACCTGTGGGTCAAAAATGTTAGCTAACTTTCAATCCCCCTATGAAGCAACTCTTACAACAAAATTAAAAGAATATGGTGCCATATTAGTCGGTAAGACCAATATGGATGAGTTTGCTATGGGCTCTAGCAATGAAAATAGTTATTTTGGCGCAGTAAAAAATCCTTGGGATAAAGAGCGAGTTCCTGGTGGTTCCTCCGGTGGCTCAGCTGCGGCCGTTGCTGCAGGTTTAATCCCCTTTTCTATTGGCTCAGATACAGGCGGCTCCATACGCCAACCCGCGGCATTTTGTGGGATCAGTGGTATTAAACCAACGTATGGCTTGGTCTCACGTTATGGAATGGTTGCTTATGCTTCCAGTCTAGACCAAGCTGGCCCAATGGCTCGTAGCGCTGAAGACCTGGCCTTAGCTTTACAGGCTATTGCAGGTTTTGATAATAAAGACTCAACCTCTGTAGAGACAGCAATACCTAGCTATGAAAGCGAATTAAATAAACCCTTAGGGAAATTAAAAATTGGCTTGCCTTCTTGTTTTTTTCAACCTCAAGTAGAGCCTGAAATTCAACAAGCCATTCACGTCGCGGTTAAAGTATATGAAAGCCTGGGAGCAGAAATAATTCCTCTTGATTTAAAGCTACAACCCTTGTGGGTGCCCTGCTATTATGTTGTTGCCTGTGCAGAGGCCTCCTCTAATTTATCTCGCTATGATGGGCTGCGCTTTGGTCATCGCAGCGCTAAAGCAGCAAATCTGAATGAATTGATCCGCTGTTCACGCAGTGAAGGCTTTGGTGCAGAAGTAAAACGTCGCATTATTACCGGTACTCATGTTCTCTCTTCAGGTTATTTTGATGCCTATTATTTACAGGCACAAAAAATTCGCCGTTTAATTCAAGAAGAACTACTCACCACTCTTCGCTCGGTTGATGTGATTCTTGGCCCAACCACCCCAACAACAGCATTTAAATTGGGTGAAAAAATCGCTGATCCCATTCAAAACTATCTCGCTGATGTCTTTACTGTAGCTGCTAATCTTGCAGGCATTCCCGCAATATCTATACCTGCAGGCTTTGCTAAGGGATTACCTATTGGCATGCAATTAATGGGTAAGCATTTTAGCGAGGGAGTTCTGCTGAACGCAGCACATCATTATCAACAACATACTGATTGGCATCAAGCCAAACCACAGCAATAGAGGTGAATTATGGAATGGGATACTGTAATTGGGCTTGAGGTACATGTCCAACTTAAAACAAAATCCAAACTTTTTTCTGGCGCCTCCACAGCCTTTGGTTCAGCGCCCAATACCCAAACCTGTTTGATTGACGCAGGCTTTCCTGGAGTTTTGCCTGTACTGAATCAAGAAGCAGTAACTATGGCAATTCAATTTGGTCTTGCTATTCATTCTGATATTAATGATCAATCCATTTTTGAACGTAAAAACTATTTTTACCCTGATCTCCCTAAAGGATATCAAATCAGCCAATTTCAAAAACCCATTGTGAGTAATGGTACACTTAAAATTACTCTAGAGGATGGTAGTGAACGCGAGATAGAAATTGTACGCGCTCATTTAGAAGAGGATGCAGGCAAGTCGCTACATGGTGTGCAGCAAGGCTTTAGTGGAATTGACTTAAACCGTGCAGGCACCCCATTATTGGAAATAGTAACGGCCCCTTGTTTGTATTCAGCCCAAGAAGCGATTAGCTATTTAAGAACCTTGCATCAATTGGTCCAGTTTTTAGGAATTTGTGATGGAAACATGCAGGAAGGATCATTTCGCTGTGACGTGAACCTTTCATTAAAGCCTAAAGGTGCCACTGTTTTAGGAACTCGTACGGAATTAAAAAATTTAAACTCATTTCGTTATATTGAAAAAGCCATTGCTTATGAAGCGGCAAGGCATCAGGATTTGTTGGAGTGTGGAGAGAAAATCATACAAGAAACCCGCCTTTATAATCCGGATACCAACAGCACCCATACCATGCGTGAAAAAGAAAATGAAAATGATTATCGTTATTTTCCTGATCCTGATTTATTACCAATTCAAATCACCCGCTACCAGATTGCTGAAATAAAAAGCCAACTACCTGACTTACCCAGTAAAATTCGTGCTCAATTAACTCAGCTCCCAAATCTAAAAGGAGATGACATTGATTTTCTTCTTTCAGCGCCAGCAATTTATCACTTCTATAAAGACATCAAAATGATGAGCCAAGCCTCAGAAAAAGTGATTGTTAACTGGTTAAAAGGTCCGTATGCGGCCGCACTAAATAATGAGCATTTAAGTTTTGAAACTCCTCGAGTTTCTGCAAAAACAATGGCACAGCTTTTAGATAAATTGCATGAGAATAGTATTTCATTAACAAATGCCCGCTCTTTGTTTGCATTCTTATGGGCCGGTGAAGAGGACATCGACGCGCTTATTGAGCGAGAAGGTTATCAAAAAGTGGAAGATACCGCAGGCTTAGAAGAAATGATTGCCTCTCTCCTCCTACAATTCCCAGAGCAAACCGCTGAGTATCGGGCAGGAAAGGAACGCTTATTAGCCTTTTTTGTAGGACAAATGATGAAGCAGACAAAAGGCCAAGCAAACCCAGAGTTAATTAATACACTGTTAAAAAAACACCTGGCAGGGTGAGGTACACACTTTTCTCGCAGCGAATAATACTTACTTAAGGAGTTCGCTGCGCTCATAGCTTCCCGACTGCAAGCAACCGGGCTACTTCTAAAATGCAGGTTGGCGCTGAGCGGCGCGAAGCCCAACATAAATGTGAAGTAGGAGCTCAGGTATTGGGTGTCATTCACTCAGCACTGAGCTACCTCGGCTTTAAGTAAGTTCCATTCATTGTGAGCAACTAAGTTTCTTAAAAAACACCAATAAATTGCAATAAGCATGGCTATTACAATATTTTGAGGGAATTTTATAATTAAAAAGGGCTATTAAATTCACCGTTGGGCTTTTCAGCCCAACGTAACAACAACACAATGATTATATGAAGGAAAAAAAGAAAGAGTCGGTCGATAAGCCGGGTTCTGTCTTGGACAATCATTCATCTGGGACATGCGTCACCACATGCCTCAAGCAACCTACCCGAATCCCGTACGGGTCGCACGTCATGACATTGTAGTCAAATGGATTCCTATTTGGTCTTGCTCCGAGTGGGGTTTTCCCTGCCACGTCTGTTGCCAGACGCGCGGTGCGCTCTTACCGCACCATTTCACCCTTACCTCCGAAGAGGCGGTATATTTTCTGTGGCACTTTCCGTAGGCTTACGCCTCCCAGGCGTTACCTGGCACTCTACCCTATGGAGCCCGGACTTTCCTCCCCCTACCGAAGCAAGGAGCGATTGTCTAACCAACTCTGTTACCAATAGTAGCAGAGTGCTTAGCTAAAGGCCACTATAATGAGTGCTTTATACGAAAAAACCACAAAAAACTACAACTTCTCACGCAATATCAAATTAGAAATCGCGAGTACCGATAAACTCATCATCAAAATAACGCTTTAGCTTAGTACGTAAAGTACCACGGCTTACACCTAAAACACGAGCAGCTTTAGATTGATTGTAACGAGTTAATTCCATAACAGTTCTGAATAAAGGTGCTTCAACTTCTTCAACAATTAATTGATATAAGTTCAAGTTAGCATCTTTATTATTAACAGTAGTTAAATAGTTTTTTACCGCATGAATAACTTGATGCGAAAGCGACTCGCTGTTTTGCACCATAACTTCTGTACTCATTTAAGTCTCCTAGTACAAATTAACAAACAAATTATGCTCAGTAGATTCTCTCACTGAACACCATGGTCTATATAGTATCAAACATCCCAAAGAGTGTAAACATTGTTTTAATGATATTCATTTATTAAGGAAATATTAAGATAAAAAAATTTTATCACTTAACGCGCCAAATCCCAAGGTTATTTTGTTATTTAATTTCATCTATTATGCTCACTAAGGATTATTTTTGTACTAACCGTATGTTTTGTAATGAATAATTTGTGTCTTTCCTTAAGGGAACCTTAAGGGAACCTTAAGGAAAAAAAATAATTTTCTTAAAATTAGATTAATTATTGGGCAGATAAATAGAGAGAAAAAAACTTAACTTCGCGATTAAAATCTTAATAATAATTAGCTTAGATTAAGAAATACACCAATTGAAAGTCAATAAACCGTAATGAGCTAACATTATCCTAGTGATGTTGTATTACCCAAAAAACATTGACTCAGCGAATTCACTCTGAATTATTGTTTAAATAAATTGTACTGTTGGTAAAAAAAAATAGCGACGGAACCAGTCTAAAGCTCGAAGTACTGAACCCTGGATTACTTCACTTCATTAACAATAACGGCGATGAGATTTAAATGAAAAAATAGAACCTTAATTGCGAAAAGCGTAGCCAGGTGTGTATACCCCTGGCTGCTTCATTTTGTACGCAATAACGGCGGAATTTGGAGCGAGAAGACATTAATAAAAACCAGGGCAACTACTCAACAGTAAAACTCTCTCCACATCCGCATTGCCCTGTTTGATTTGGATTATTAAAAATAAATTTATAATTTAATCCCTGCTTCACATAATCAACATTCATATTTCTAAGAAAAGGATAACTTGCCTTATCCACACAAACTACATAGTTCTCATTTAGCAACATGACCAAATCCCCCGCTTCAGGAGCATGGACATAATCAACAACATAAGAAAAACCCGAACACCCAGTTTTTTTAACTGACAAACGCACACCCGCATGCCCAGTATTCTTTTGTAAATAGGAAGTTAAGTGTTTTATTGCTGATTCAGTGAAACTGATTTCTGGTGTCAGCTCATTTACTGCATGTTGCATTACTACACTCATTATATATACCTCTAGGTATGCTGCTCATTCGGAAGCAACTTGTTATTCATTAAAATTAACGTTTCTTTAAAAACACTAAAAATCCGTAAAGCCAATGGATATTGAGTTACGGGTATACTCAACTCATTCACCAATAACTGATAATCAATTGGCGGTAATTCATCGATTAGCTTACCCTCTATCTGCCGACATAACCACTCCAAACCAGCAATAAGATAAGGATTACCATTGGTTTTAAAACAAATACGCTGAATCACCCTATTCTGTCCACATTGCATATAGAGCTCAATAGTTCCTTGCTTTTTTTGATTGTTTTTAACAACAACGGTATGGTCATTTAAATCAATAATCCCTACATGTGCAGGTGAAAAAAAATAATCAAGTACTGTTTTATTATACATCATAATGGGGATATGTTATGTAAATGGGCCACTTGAGCATTAATCACCTTGATTGCATGCTCTACCTCTTCTTCCCTAGTATAACGCCCTAAAGACAATCGAATCGAACTCTGAGCCAATTCATCAGATAAACCTATCGACTTTAAGACATAAGAAGGCTGGATACTTGCCGAACTACAGGCTGAAGTTGTAGATACAGCCAAATCACTCAAGGCAAGTAATAAAGAATCACCATCCAATCCTTTAAAGCTAATGTTCAAATTACCCGCAATACGTTGTTCCTTATGACCATTGAGCTGAATTCCGGGTAAATGCCTAATTCCATTCCACAATCGGTGGCGAAAATGTAAAAGACGCGCTTGCTCTTCTTCGCGAACACATTCAGACAATGCAAAGGCTTCGCCCATACCAACAATTTGATGCGTTGCCAAGGTACCTGAGCGCAAACCGTTTTCATGCCCGCCCCCAAAAGTTTGTGGCTGTAAACGCACTCTAGGCCGCTGACGCACATATAGACCCCCAATCCCTTTAGGTCCATAGCATTTATGAGCAGAGAAAGACATTAAATTGACAGGAAGTGTGCTTACATTAATCGCAAGACGCCCTGCACTTTGTGCGGCATCCACATGAAAAATAATGCCTTTCTCTTTCAATAACTCCCCAATGGCAGCAATATCTTGAATCACCCCAATTTCATTATTCACATGCATAATCGACACCAAAATGGTATCGGGTTGTAAAGCCCGCTCCAATTGCTGCAAATCCAGTAAACCATCAGCCTCAGGTTCAAGATAAGTGACTTGAAAACCATCCTTCTCTAAACGATGAAAACTGTCCAGCACCGCTTTATGCTCGGTACTCATAGTGATCACGTGTTTACCCTTGTTCTGATAAAAATTTGCCGCACCGAGAATCGCTAAATTATCAGCTTCAGTGGCTCCAGATGTAAAAATAATCTCTTGAGGAGAGGCGTGAATTACCTCAGCAATCTGGTAACGAGCCTGCTCAACTGCTTGAGCCGCTCTACGGCCAAAGTCATGCGTAATTGATGCAGGATTTCCAAAATCACCATCAGGACCTAGAAAATGCAGCATGCGCTCAACTACCCGTGGATCCACAGGTGTGGTTGCCATATAATCCAGATAAATAGGGACCTTAATTTCCTTCTTCACTTTTACCTCGTTTGCTAGCCCACTCCAGTGATTTTTGTACCTGGCTTAACATACCTCGTAAAATACTAACTTCCATCTTTTCTAAATTCACTCGATTAAACAAGCGTCTTACACGTTGCATTAAGCGTCGTGGATTTGTTTCCTTTAAGAATTTAATTTCAATAAACACTTCTCTTAAGTGCTCATAAAATTGTTCAATTTCATCAGCGGTAGCATAGTCATCAGCAGCACGTAAAGAAACTTCGGCCTTAGGCGCTAACAATTTCATACGTAATTCATAAGCAACAATCTGCACTGCCTGAGATAAATTAAGCGAACTGTACTCAGGATTACTGGGAATATGAATATGATAATGACATTTTAGCAGTTCTTCGTTAGTAAGACCCGCATATTCACGCCCAAATACAATAGCAATTTGGGTTGTATCCGCTTGCTTGCTTACCAATTCAGCACTTTCAGCAGGAGTTAGTCCTGGTAATGAGAGCCCTCGAGGCCTTGCGCTAGTTGCTAAAATTAGCTGACAACCTACTAAAGCCTCATCCAGCGTATCAGTAACCACCGCGGTTTCTAAAAGATCATCGGCTCCTGCAGACATTTCACGTGCTTTCATGTCGGGAAAAGACTTAGGGCTAACCAGGTAAAGTGAGCTTAGACCCATAGTTTTCATAGCTCGAGCAGTTGAACCAATATTACCTGGATGTGATGTACCAACTAAAATGATACGAATTGAACTTAAATTCATAAAGGCGATTTAACTTAATGCAAAAGAGGCGTATATGATATCATTTAAGTGCTTTTGCACCTAGCTGAATCCTATTCAGGCATCATGTAAGTGAAAAGAGTTACCTTTGTACAAAAAAAATATGCTAGAATCACCGGTTTTGTAATTTCAACGAGAAATCCATGGAACCACTTTTAAATATTGCAGTGAATGCGGCACGTCAAGCCGGGGAAATTATTATTCGCCACATGGAGCAAGTGGATCATCTCAAAGTAACTTCTAAAGCACCTAATGATTTCTTTAGTGAAGTTGATATTAAAGCGGAACAGGTAATTATTAATGCCATCCGTAAGGCCTATCCAGATCATGGAATTATGGCTGAAGAAAGCGGAATGCAAGAAGGTGCTAATGAAGATGCTGTCTGGATCATTGATCCTTTGGATGGTACATCCAACTACCTGCATGGGTTCCCATTTTTTGCAGTTTCAATTGCTTTAAGAATTAAAGGAAGAATAGAGCACGGAGTTATTTACGATCCATTACGTCATGAATGTTTCGCAGCTAGCCGTGGACGTGGAGCGCGCTTAAACGACCGCAGAATCCGTGTATCAAATCAAACTCAATTGAGCGCATCGCTTTTAGGTACAGGCTTCCCCTCTCGTGACGCAAGCATAGGCCAACGCTATTTACCTGCTTTTGAAGCATTATTTGGCAAATGTGCCGGAGTGAGAAGAACAGGTTCCGCTGCTCTTGATTTGGCTTACGTTGCCAGTGGCCGTATTGATGGCTTTTGGGAATTAGGCTTACGCCCTTGGGATGTTGCTGCTGGTTCATTAATCGTTAGAGAAGCCGGCGGCTTAATCAGTGACGTTCAAGGTGGTGAAGACTTCCTAAAACATGGCGATGTCGTAGCAGGAACACCAAAAGTATTTAAAGCGCTATTACAAACAATCTCCCCTGCTTTAAGATAAGGTATACAAAATACCTACCGCAAAATAAGTATCCTGGTTGCTCGCAACCAGGTTTCCTTAAAACAGCATCAACCAAGATTGGTTGCCTGACACAAATACACTAATCAATGAGCTAGGCACGTTACAAACTAAAATGGGATGTTTGTTCTTCGTTTCCCGGGCCAGAAGCAGAACCAATATAGGCTTTGCTTTTCCATCGATTAAGGGCTACCACTCATCCTCACGAATAGATATCATTTTTTGAGGATCTGGTGCATCAGAAGCTGGAAGCGCAGCCCCCTGGATTGCTTTACTACGTTCGCAATGAGGGCAGTTTTATTGATTTTAAATTTAATTACCCTCGTAGAATAGAGTGATATAATTTAAAGTACCCTGTCATAACGACAATCTTATAGGAATTTGTGGTGAGAAAGACTATTACTAAAGAAGATAATAAGCTACCACGTATCAAAAATTATATGACCCCTATTGGTTTTTCAATGTTGCAAACGGAATTACGCGATTTAGTTAGTAATGAACGACCTAAAATTGTGAGCGTAGTAAGTTGGGCCGCAAGTAATGGTGACCGCTCGGAAAATGGTGATTACATTTATGGAAAAAAACGTTTACGTGAAATTGACCGACGCATTCGCTATTTAACGAAACAATTAGAAAGTGCTGTAATTGTCGATCCTAAACTTCAAGTAGGTCTTACTCAAGTATTTTTTGGCGCCACCGTCCAATATATTGATGAACATGGTGAATCTCATTCTGTCAAAATTGTAGGATTGGATGAAGCAGATATTAATGTAGGAAAAATAAGCTGGATTTCCCCTTTGGCGAAAACATTATTGAAAGCCAAAGTTGGGGATAGCATAACATTGCGGGTGAGTGATGGTGAACGTAATTTAACGGTAACAAATATTTCTTACGCCGAATAATTATATATTTAAGCTTTTATATAAACGGTGGAATCTGGTTGCTCACAACCAGATTTTCCTCAAACATCATCCCAAGACTTGAAGCATAGAACCCCGGGATTGCTTCACATTATTCGCTATGACGGCAGTTTTATTGCTTTTAAATAAAGTGACTATACGTAGCGCGTATTAGATAAAGGCGTAATACGGGAAGTTGTGGCACAAATACCCGTATTACGTTTAAACCTACCTAATCCCCGTCTTCATACCCAAACTAGATGGCAATTCATCCGCCATCGCAGTTCCTAAGTTTTTAGTCACACGATCAAAAATGTTTTGCTTATGTGTGTAATCAATTAATGAATCAATTTTAATAACATCACGAGCCACCTGACCACTGCTAGCAAAACCATCAATCAAACCTAAAGGATAAGCTTGCTCACCAGTCCACATAAGTCCTGAGAAGGTATCATTATCAATATGCAGACGACTTCCACGCCCTTCTTTTACACGATTAATAAATTGCTGATGCACTGTATCAAGCATTACTTGTAACTTTTGTTTTTGCTCATCAGTTTCTGGAGAGAATGGATCTAAAAATCCTTTATTTACCCCTGACGTTTGCAGTCTACGGCTAACACCAACCTTATTCATAACATCCACAAAACCAAAACCACTATAAATAACCCCGATTGAACCCACCATACTGGCAGGGCTAGCATAAATATCATCCGCAGCAGCTGCTACGTAATAAGCGGCAGAAGCACACAAATCAACACAAACGGCATAAACTTTAATGTCAGGATACTTGGCGCGATAAAATTTAATGGCATTGTACATATATTCTGCTTGTACAGGGCTCCCACCAGGACTATTAATGCGAATAATTAACGACTTTAATCCTGAATTTTTATATGCTGATTCCATTCCTTTTGCAAAATCATCAGCATTAGCTGGCTTCGCATCAAATATTTCGCCATTTAAATCAATTAAACCCACGTGCGGCTTTGTATTCGTGCCACTTTCTTCATTACTACTAGACATGAATTGATAGGCAATAAAAAGGATTATTAATAAGTACACAACCCGCATAAACCAGCGCCATCGGCGTTTACGCTTTTGCTCTTTTATGTAGTCTATAATGATTTGATTAAGTAAAGCTTGCGGATCAGGATTAGAGTTAGAGTTAGAGTTAGAAGAAATTTCTGTAGTCATATTCATCACTTGAAATAATTAAATTAAACCCCATTTTACGGTAGATAAGATAGAAATAACACCCATAAGATAAGGTGAATAAATATGCGAATGGACAAATTGACCTCAAAATTCCAAATGGCTTTGGCTGATGCTCAATCTTTGGCCTTAGGTGGAGATAATAATTTCATTGAACCAGAGCACCTAATGAAAGCGCTCTTGGATCAACAAGGCGGCAGTTGTCGGCCATTGCTTAGTAAAGCAGGAGTAAATATCTCACTCTTAAGAACCCTTTTAGAACAAGCATTAGATAAGCTCCCTAAAGTGTCGGGGGTTGGTGGTGATGTTCATATCTCCAATTCATTAAATCGGCTCTTGAACCTGACTGATAAAATAGCTCAACAAAAAAAAGATAATTTTATTTCTAGCGAGTTATTTGTCTTAGCAGCAATTAATGAAGAAAATGGTTCTCTAGCTCGTCTCTTAAAACAAGCTGGCGGTGACCCCAAAGCCATTGAAAATGCCATTAATGAGCTTCGTGGGGGGGAAACGGTAAACGATGCGAATGCCGAAGAACAACGTCAAGCGCTAGAAAAATACACCCTAGACTTAACTGCACGTGCCGAGCAAGGTAAGTTAGACCCTGTTATTGGGCGCGATGATGAAATTCGCCGGACCATTCAAGTATTGCAACGACGTACGAAAAATAACCCTGTTTTAATTGGGGAGCCTGGAGTCGGTAAAACAGCTATTGTGGAAGGTTTAGCTCAACGTATCATCAATGGTGAGGTGCCTGAGGGTTTAAAGAATAAACGGCTGTTATCTCTTGATATGGGAGCGTTAATCGCTGGTGCAAAATTCCGTGGGGAGTTTGAGGAGCGCCTTAAAGCTGTACTCAATGATTTGGCGAAACAAGAAGGCCAAATTATTCTATTTATCGATGAAATTCATACAATGGTCGGTGCTGGTAAAGCCGAAGGTGCTATGGATGCTGGAAATATGTTAAAGCCTGCTTTAGCTCGCGGTGAGTTGCATTGTATTGGTGCCACCACCCTAGATGAATATCGCCAGTATATTGAAAAAGATGCAGCTTTAGAGCGTCGCTTCCAGAAAGTTCTCGTTAATGAGCCTAGCGTTGAAGATACTATTGCTATTTTGCGAGGTTTAAAAGAACGCTACGAAGTGCATCATGGGGTAGAAATCACTGACCCGGCAATCGTTGGTGCAGCTACTTTATCCCACCGCTATATCACCGATCGACAATTACCGGATAAAGCGATTGACCTCATCGATGAAGCAGGAAGCCTTATCCGTATGGAAATCGATTCAAAACCGGAAAGTATGGATAAATTAGAGCGTCGCCTTATTCAATTAAAAATTGAGCGTGAAGCACTGAAAAAAGAACATGATGAAGCCTCCAAAAAACGATTGGATGACTTACAAAATACCATTGATGAGCTCGAACAAAGCTACTCCGATCTCGAAGAGATTTGGAAAGCTGAAAAAGCAACAATGCAAGGAGCCACTCAAATTAAAGAGGCCCTAGAGAACGCCAAACAAGAGATGGAAATAGCTCGACGGGCTGGGGATTTGAGCCGTATGTCTGAGTTGCAATATGGACGCATCCCTGAATTAGAAAAGCGCCTCACTCAAGTTGCAGAAGGTGAAGAACATGAAACTAAATTAGTCCGTAATAAAGTCACCGAAGATGAAATTGCTGATGTGGTTTCAAAGTGGACTGGAATTCCTGTTTCTAAAATGATGGAAGGCGAACGAGAAAAACTCTTAAAAATGGAAGAGGTCTTGCATCAACGCCTCATCGGACAAGAGGAAGCGATTAATGCCGTATCCAATGCGATTCGCCGTTCTCGAGCTGGCTTAGCCGATCCCAATCGACCAATAGGTTCCTTCTTATTTTTAGGGCCGACAGGTGTTGGTAAAACGGAATTATGTAAAGCATTAGCTGCTTACCTCTTTGATACTGAAGAGGCTATGATTCGTATTGACATGTCTGAATTTATGGAGAAACACTCTGTTGCACGTTTAATTGGTGCCCCTCCCGGCTATGTTGGTTATGAGGAAGGTGGCTATTTAACAGAGGCAGTAAGACGTCGACCTTATTCAGTTATTTTACTTGATGAGGTAGAAAAAGCGCATACTGATGTGTTTAATATTCTCTTGCAGGTAATGGATGATGGTCGTCTCACAGATGGACAAGGTCGTACTGTTGATTTCCGTAATACAATTATTGTCATGACCTCAAACTTAGGCTCTCATGTCATTCAAGAAATGGGTAGTAAATACAGCTACGAAGAGGTAAAAAATGCAGTTATGGAGCTTGTAGGTCAGCATTTCCGTCCTGAATTTATTAACCGTATTGATGATACTGTCGTGTTCCACTCTTTGGCCAAAGCACAGATCGCTAAAATTGCTGATATCCAAATTGAGCATTTACGTAAACGTTTGAGCCAACAAGAAATTCATCTGGACGTCAGCTCAGAAGCTCTTGCTCATCTGGCAGAAGCTGGGTTTGATCCCGTGTATGGGGCACGTCCTCTAAAACGTACAATTCAACAGCAACTTGAAAATCCATTAGCACAGTCAATACTGTCAGGGAAGTTTCGATCTGGGGATACCATACGTGTTGGTTATCAGGATGGTTTAATGCAGTTTACAGTTTAAAAATTACCTGGTTGCCAGTAACCAAACGTTCTACTTAAGGGGTTCGCTACGCTCATGCCTTCCCGGTTGCAAGCAACCGGGGCTACATTACATAACCAAAGAATGTGCTTTTTCCTCACCCAACATAACGATCAATTGTGTTGTCTGGCTCACCATTGTTTTTGAGGTGCCAAAAAATTTGTAATCTAATTGCACCTCATCTTCAGGCGCTGACGCTTTACTCAAGTCGGTCACATCATCGGCATACGCTTTAAAGGCTTTCAGACAAGCTACCTGAACCTCAATTGTTAGTTTCTCACTAAAACCAAAAGCATTGGTCATTTGTGTAACTAGCTTTTTATCTAGATTTCCTTGCTTCAATAACAAAATATAAGCCCCACAACAAATACTACGGCTGGGATCAGTATTAGAGATCACTAATTCGTTTAAAAATTTACTATGATCATTATTTGCGATGAAGGTTGGATTATTCAATATCCCTTCAAGTAAATATTGTATATGTTCTTTATCATTCGTTTTTTCGGGTTTTGATTGATAATATTGATTAAGGTGTTGCTCAATTAATTCTTTACTTAACAAGCCAAAATTTTTATGGGTCTTAGCCAGGCTCGCACACCATTCATTTATTTCTCGTTCAATAGGCTGATTTTCCTGATCTAGCTTTTTCATTAGCGATTGCAAAAAGTCAATTGCTTCAAATTGTCGAATCATCGATTTTCCACTCTCTTTATGAGTGGCAATCATTTTCTCTAAATTACTTTTGAAATTTGGATCCACCGTACTAAAATGCGGGTAGGTCTGGTATCGTTTCTTTTTGACCTGCTTTTTCTCTTTACCTACTTGTTCCTCAACCTCAACGTCCATCTCCATATTTTCTTGGAATACCTCTAAGGCATTAACTATAGTGTAGTCATCCAGTTTATTAGCCTCACTCAACCCTAATGCACTCTTTATTGCAACATATAAACGGCAATCAGTAGGCTTCCAAAGAGTATTGCGGCTAAACCATGAGTAAAGATTGAGTCTAGACTGATTATATTCATTATATTCAGTCTCAATTCTTAAATAACGATGAATTAGTCCACCTAATAAATAAAGGGTATCTCTTTTTTTATCTTCGGCAGTCGTTTGCGCAGAGCGCCGTATTTCATCAGTCAATTTAGGAAATACGTCGCGATCACTTACTCGATCAGTTTTGCATTGAACAACATACTTATTGACCCGATCCAGTAAAATCAAAAGAGGGTTGTCTGTTATTTCAGATGCATCCTTTTTTTCTGCTTCGGTCATCTCGATTGTATAACGCTCTAAATAATTAGAATATTCTCTCTTTAAATTCTGAATATTAATTCTTAGAAATTCATACCCTACAGTTTTTAATGTCATACAATCTCCTTTTGCTAATACCCTAATTCCTAAGGATTTTCCTCTAAGCCTATACTGATGCTTAGCTTGATATCCTATCCCCTAAAACCGTTTAAGAGCATAGTAAATACCGACGTGTCATTAATCTATAAGGGCACTCTTTTTTTATAACAACCAATCTGAAATATTGCAACTATTAATTTGACTAATTGAACAGAAAAAGAATCATTCGCATTTTTTTTCGTGGGAAAAAATCTATTTTAATGAGGGACAACAGCTAGCTATGCCCCTTGGACAAGCCTTGGGGCATAGTTTTTCTCTTACTCTTTAGCAATGAATACTAGAGTAGCGTGCATCAATAGAGTTGATTAATTGTTGGTGAATACCATTAAATCCGCGATTGCTCATTACTAAAATAGCATCGCCCTCTTGAACACTACTTGTAATTTCCTTAACAATTTCCTCCGTATTCTTACAAACACGATAAGGACAAGTCCAATTACCAATAGTTTCAGTAAGATCAAAATCATGCGGCTCTAATACATAAGCTCCCTGGACTGGCGCTAAAGCTTGCGCCATTTCTGTAGCGTGTACTCCCGTACGCATGGTATATGAAGCAAATTCAAGAACCGCAAAAATACGATGATGTCGATTACTTCGTTTTAAGGCATCAATTGTGCGGGTAATTGCCGTAGGATGATGCGCAAAATCATCATAAACTGTTATCCCATATTTATTTGATTTTACTTCTAATCGTCGTTTAACCGGCGTAAAGCGTTCTAACGCTTCTGCCGCAACTTTAGGATCTACTCCAGCATTAGCACTTGCGGCAAGAGCTGCTAAAGCATTTTCGACATTAAAACGTCCAATTAAGGACCAATTGATTTCTGCTACTTCTTCACCACGATGTAACACTTTGAACGAACTACCATTTTCCTCAATTAGTTGAGCGCTCCATTCTGCATCACCATATAAAGCAAGTTCTTCGACACGTGAGTAAGTACCTCGTTCCAGAACTTCATTCAATGCTTTATCGTCACGTGGTTTAATTGCAACACCATTGGCAGGAATAGTCCGCAATAAATAATGGAACTGTAACTGGATTGCTGCTAAATCAGGGTAAATATCTGCATGATCGAATTCAAGATTATTTAAAATAGCAATCCGTGGACGATAGTGCATAAATTTGGGTCTTTTATCAAAAAAAGCACTGTCGTATTCATCGGCCTCAATAACAAACCATTTACCACTTCCCAGCCGTGCACTGGTTTTAAAATCAGAAGAAACACCACCAATTAAAAACCCAGGATTTAATCCAGCTTGATCTAAGATCCAGGAAACCATAGACGTTGTAGTCGTTTTACCATGAGTTCCTGCAACTGCGATAACCTGATATTTGGATAAAATATTTTCTGCAAACCACTGTGGCCCAGAAGTATAGTTTTTTCCTGCTTCAATGACTGCTTCAAGAACTGGCATACCCCTTTTAATGGCATTGCCGACAATAACTACGTCCGCTTTTAATGCCAAGCTCGCATCCTCATATCCCTCAGTCCAAGTGATCCCTTTAGCGGTTAGCAAATCACTAATTGGGGGATAACAATTAGCATCACTCCCAGTGACCGTGTAGCCTGATTCGCGTGCTAGTAACGCGAGCGCGCTCATAAAGGTCCCGCTTATCCCTAAAATATGTAAATGCATAATTCTCTCATTGTAGTGAAGAAACAGTTAAAATATTAACAGCAATTAAACCAAAAGCAGCGATCACTGATTGTACGGCTGTAATGCTCAGTGCATATTTATAAATATGTGCAGTGATTACAAATTGCCATACAGATAATCCAATACTCATAAATAAATAAATAACACCTAAAAACAAGAGCACAGGGTTTTTTATGTGTATATGCGCTAAATACGGACCAAAAAATACCAATGGTGCTACTAGAATGTGAATAATGATACTAGTATAAAATAATGCTGTAACTGTTTGTACTAATCTTGGAGTAAATCCTTTTAAAAATAATACGGCATAAGTATAAATGACATAAGAAAAAAGCAGGCAAGTAGCAATAGTCAACAACCACCCCAGATCTCCAGAGGAATCGTAATAAGAATAATTCCATTCAATTACCATAATAATGGCTAATACAATTCCACTCAAAAATACTCTAATAATTGAGTAAGGGGTATTTTCAGGGCTTTCCTTTAATAAACAAATATTCCAATATCGGCCCAAAACAAAGTGAATCATTTAAAACCTTCATTTATTATGTGTAGCCTGATTTGCTAAGGTTATTGCTACAGGTTACAGATGAGTTGATTAGGCAATATCTCGACACCTTGTGGAAAAACTCCTCTTTCCATTTGTTAAGTTTAGTCTAGGAAAGCTTCAGAATTCTACTATCTTGATAAAAATATTATGTTTTTTTATATGCGTTGGTTGGCGCAACATTCCGTATTACACTTCATCTAATATGGGTTACAAACTGGATTAAATAACGAAACTGTAGCCCGTATTAGCTCGGTGTAATAAATACCATACAACAAGGATGCGATGGTTAATTAATCTAAATTAAGCTGATCTTTCAACGCCCCTTGCCCTGTTGGGATGGGATTATTCTTTTTCCTAACAATAGTCAGTTGTTGTACGACTGGTTGTTTCCATGGGCCAGAAATCTTATAACTATAAGCAGAAATTTTTTGCATGCCCTGATTAATAATTTTCGTCGCAACCCAAGTGGCAACACCTGCAACCGGACCACCAGCAATTGTTGCCACAATAGGCAAGCTGGCTGTAATGTGTGGAGATATTTTTAAATTCATATCGTAGGTTTGTCTTACTAAATCTAAATCTCCCTTCATGCTTGCATAAGCAACCGGCCCATCAATGTAACTGTCCTGAGTTGTCATTCTTCCTTTACGAACCGAAAAGTTCCCCTGAAAGATATCAAAACTGTATCCTTGGGATGCTAGGTCGCTGAAATCAAGTTGCAATCTTCGTGGTATGGTTTGCAAACTTAAAATACTCAGTAATTTACCTAGATCCAATTTTCCTTCAGTTGATTTGCTCAAATCAGTGATTCTGCCATTCTTAAGTTGTAAAAACATATCGCCGTTTAGTTTCACTAATGAAAAGCCGGCTAAATCACTGTTCCAACCACCTTTAAATTCCAGATAACCTTTTTTGGCGCGAACTGAAGGATTAACCCCCCAACGCTCAAGACTTTTAGCTACATTGCTCATCTCGAGTTTTAAATGGAACGTCGATTGCTCCGCTTTTTTTGTCTGTGTCCATGCACCATCAATATTAAATTGATATACAGGGGAATCAATACGACAATAATTCAATGACCAACGCTTCGCGGTTGACTGGCTTTTTAAAGTCACATCTCCAATAAGGACTGTCCCTACCGATAAGTTATCAATTCGTAAATTAAGATTTGGAATTTGGTCCGGATGAATTTTTTTCGCAGGCTCACCCGACTTAATACCTTTTGTATCGAACTTATCTAAATGTAAGCGTTGAATATGGCCACTCAACTCATTAGCTGGCACACGGTACAATAAATCTGCTGCGACATTTTTTTGGTTCAAGCTAAAAGCCCAATCTCTATTGGATAATAATTTTGCTTTAACAGTCAATGCATCAAATTGCTGTTTCAAAATACTAAACTTATCCAGAGTCACATTAATAATTCTTAGTTTATTAAGTAAGGAAGGACCAGTGTTTTCAGTTGCGGTATATCGATTATATACAGCCTTCCATTCATCTAGATCAAAGCCTTTTAATGATCCAACGATCGCTAACCCTGGCAGTTTTTGGTTAATCGCTTTTGCACTCCCCAAACGTAACTGGCCTGAATCCAAATCTAAAGCGCCATTAGTGGTCTTAAATAATAAGTCCGTGCTGACACGCGCATCATAATTCGATTTTAAACGTATTGATTTATCTGCATTTAAATCCACATTTACTTCTAAAGGAACTGTATCATTATACGCTTTACCAAGTGGTGCAGGTAAATTAACGGCCAAACCTTGTAGTGTAGAAGTTAACTTAATTGTATCTGCTTCAGAGGATTTATTTGCCAATTTCAAAATAGCTTTAACAGGAAAAGAACCATTTAATAAGGCAAGAATTGGTGCATTATGGCGAGTTTTCAAGGAATCAACAGTCCAGGTACCTTCTACAGCAATCGAGGTAGCTGGTTTTGGCGTTTTTACTGACTGAATCTTAATGTTAAGCGGATGCCCCATCGAATTAGCAACTAATGCACTATCACTTACCCCATCATCAGTGAAAAATAATTCACCGGTTACACCCTTTAACCCAAACTTCACCACATCGGACTTTACCGTAATGGCATTGTCTTGAAAGGTTAAATCCCCTTTAGCTAATACTTTGTCGTTTTCTGGATATAACGGAACCTCTAAATTAAGATTCAATTGGGCATAACCTTCGATTGCCAATTGTTTTAGTAGCGTTAATTTACTTTTTAAAGGAGAAGACATCACATAATTCACCATCTTTTGCACGGGGGCATTGATGTTTCCTGTAATAATAAGATTTTCTTTATTATTACCTATATTGTCGATACGTAAATTCATTTGATTAACAGGAACACCTTGAAAATCTGCATTTAGAATAGCAATATTTAAATTACGATTAGTTAATTGAATATCTCCTTCAATGTCCTTAATGATCTTCCATTTAGGATTAATGTAGAGCTCTCCACCACTTGCATGACTGTTAATAGCAAACTCACCATTATGAGCATCAAAAGGAAAGTCTTGAGCCATCCCATTTAAGCTGACAGTTCCACTAAGCTCAGCAATATGCTTCAGATCACGTGTCAGCCAGGTATACAGTTTCGCTTTCATATGCTTTTTAGGGAGAAATGGAGTCCATTGCTCAATATTTTTACCTGAAAACTCTGCATTCAAACGAATAGCACCAACAGAATCTCGCGTTACTTGGTCGACAGCACCCTGCGCACTTAAAGTAAGCTCCGGCATGCTTAGAACAAAGCGATCAATACTAATCCGTAAACCATCACTTAATTCCTTCCAATCGACAGCTCCATTTAGTAAAGTCAAATTCTGCGTGGGGTAACCATGTGCAGCCACCAATGTATTCTCAGAGTCCAGCTCCAAGCGACCTTCCTCAGGCTGCCAATTGACCACACCAGAAAGATTTCTGACTTCAGGTATTTTCGTTTTTGGATTCCCATTCCATCCCAACTGATCAAAACGCGTCAGCACATAAGTAATTTCATTTCCTTGTTCCCATGTTTTGACAGGCTCCGAAGCAGCACTAGTCGAGGATAATTGAGGAATAAGCGGAATACGGAAAGAAGGATCTGCGAGCCTCACCAAAACTTGAGTATCATGCAAAATACCTTGTGGTTTGATCTGCAATAGACTTTGAATACGTTTAGGCCAATTAATCGCATCTGAAAGTAGTGACTCAATAATGATGTTCTTAATAAAAAACTGATACGTTTGTTGTTCTTGATTATATTTGACCAAAAGCTGATTTTCAGGCCAATTTAAACGACCAACTCGCAACTGGATCTGATCCCCATGCAATTGCCAGCCCTGAGTGTCTGGCTTCCAAGACAGGTTTGCAAAAAATGATTGCACTAACTGACTTTTTTCTTTATTGAGCAAACGCCAGGCCAGATGCTCTAATTTTACTTGAGCTTGTACCGATGCAACCGAGCCTTTATGCACATCCATCCAGACCTGTAAGCCCCCTTTCCCACCTTCTAAATGTTCCGTCGCATTGGGAAATAAGCTCTGCCATTGAGCGGGCATAATATTTTGAGCAGAAAAATAAAACTTTCCTTCAATTTCATCAAAATTATCAGGATCAAAATAACCATCCCCAAGTAACTGAAAGTCAGTACTATTAGTTTGTTCCAGTCTAGCACTGCCTTTGAATTTATAATGTCCGCCATTATTTGATACAGAAACATTCAGGCCATCAACAGGAATCAAACCACCATCGCTAAAATGAAAATACATGGAAACACGTTTAATGGTTAAACGTTCTTGCTGGGATAACCAAACTAAAATCTGTTTTGTTTTTTCAGGAGTCATGTCCTCACTATTAAGTGTATCCGTACTAATACCATCAATAGTCCAATGATCGCCTTTTTCTCTTAACGTCAAATGCATGTCATCAATATAAAGAACACCGGGCTGAATCTGCCAGTTCCATATTGATCTAAAAACATTAATTCCTACAAGTAGTTTATTTAAATGAAATGATTTTCTGGAGTCACCGCCCAATGTGACTTGCTTCAACTTAAGTACAGGTTGAAACCAATACCATCCGGTTTCCATAGTTTGAATGGTCACGGGCTGCCCTAAAAGGACTGAAAGATGCTGTTCAACCTCACCTTTATATTGTTTTGCCCAAGGAGTTAACGAGCGAAACACGCTGGACAAAACAGCCATAAGAATAATGAGGATGGCAAGGGTCATCCAAATTTTTTTAATAATCTTATTCACCGTATCCGCTTAATCACTCGTCGTTAAGTTCTCTACTATACCACTGCTTTTGTGCATACTCATCATTTTCTTTCTGTTCTTGGAGGTTCAATTTAGATTTTTGATCTTTTTTAACACGCTCTATTAATAAATTAACACCTTCTTCAGAAATTTTAGCTTGCTTATATGTTGATTCTGCACTTCGCCTTGCCTTGGCTAGCTGAGCTAAATGGCCATTTAATTGCACTAGAGCCATGTCGAGATGACTGATAAAATCAATACGATTACGCAAACGCCTCACATAAGCACCTTGTTCGCCCATTGTTTCTAATTGTTGCAAATAATCTTGCCGATAACCGACTAATTGGTCATGCTTTTCTTTATTTTTACTAAACTGCTCTTGCGCGTATAAAAGTTGTTGATATGCAGTATTCGTCAAATTCTTTTTTATTTCCCATAATTGCGTCAAGCGTTCCAATCGCTGATTCATGAATTAACTCCTACCTAAATGACTTAGCTAACTCGGATAACAAACGGGCACTCTCTTCATAATTAACCTGTTCATTCATTCCCTGTTCCATATATTTCCTGATCTTATCTCGAGCTAAAATTGCCTTATCTAAATTAGGATCGGAACCTTTCACATAAGCCCCTAACAGAATGAAATCTTTATTTTTCTCATAAAGAGACAAATATTTTTTCAACTGTAACATATCTTTCATTTGCTCTTCAGAAACGATAGTTTGCATCACACGGCTAATCGATGCTTCTAGATCAATAGCAGGATATTGCCCTTCCTCTGCTAAAGAACGGCTTAAAACAATATGTCCATCCAAAATAGCTCGTGCAGCATCGGCAATCGGATCTTGTAAATCATCACCTTCCGTTAAGACCGTATAAAATGCGGTAATTGACCCGCTTCCCGGCTCACCATTTCCTGCTCGTTCAACCAATTTGGGGAGTTTGGTAAATACCGAAGGAGGATAGCCTTTAGTTGCAGGCGCCTCACCGATAGATAAGGCTATTTCGCGCTGTGCCTGGGCAAAACGTGTCAAAGAATCCATCAACAAAAGCACATGTTTTCCCTGATCGCGGAAATACTCCGCAATACTGGTAGCAACCTTTGCACCATGCAACCGTCTTAATGGGCTTTCATCAGCAGGAGCTGCAACAACAACAGCTCGTTTTAAACCTTCCTCCCCAAGACTGCACTCAATAAATTCTTTAACCTCACGGCCTCGCTCACCAATTAAACCGACGACAACCACATCAGCTTTTGTAAAACGCGTCATCATGCCTAACAGTACTGATTTACCAACCCCACTTCCTGCAAAAAGGCCTATTCGCTGACCACGCCCAACGGTGAGTAAACCATTAATTGCGCGTATTCCAACGTCCATATAAGTATCAATAGCCGCTCGTTTGAGCGGATTAATTACTGCAGACTCTAAGGGGTAAGTTTCTGTTAGCTCAATAGGAGCTGCTTCATCAATAATCGCACCTGAACCATTGACAATACGTCCTAATAAAGGCCAGCCCACCTCAATTCGAGCAACACGACCAGTAGGCGCAATGATCATACCTGGTGCAAGCCCCTGAATGGCGCCAATTGACATTAAGTAAGTGCGATCCTGACCAAAACCAACAACTTCAGCCTCAATTGAGTGGGATTCATTAACATTAATAAAGCAGCGAGCCCCTACTGGTTGATTAAAGCCTTTTGCTTCTAAAGTAAGCCCCACAGCACGACTTATTCGTCCACAATGTAATAAACCAGAGTGCTCTTGAGTACGCACATCAGACATTATTTTTACCAAGCGAGATTCATACTGTTCCATAACTTAATCCTGAACCTTCATTGGCATTAAATTATCTTTCGTAATGTACTTAGAGAAAAGAGTAGCAAAGCGGGTATGAATCCGGCCGTCTAACTCACTATGCTCACCTTTTAAATAAAAATCACCTCGATTTAATGTAGGATCTGCAGCCAAGATTTCATGTAATCCAGGAAGCTCATTTTCTTCGATTTCAGCCTTAAGCCACTCGACATCTGATGGATGCATAGCCAGCATGCGATGATTATTCAAAGTAGGTAATTCGGTTTTAATTTCATTAAGTAAATCCCGTAATTTTTCAGGGTTTACGGATAACTCAACAGCAATACAATGTTGGCTCAGCCAGAGAATTGTTTGTAATGTTTCCTGGATAACGTGTTCATCTAAAAGTTTTACTGGATTTTTAACTAAATCAAGCCAACGGATAAGCTCTTCCTTTTTTTTATCTATTTCTACTTGGGCTTGTTGTAATCCTTGCTCATAGCCTTTTTGTATTGCTTCTTGCTTTAAACGTTCGCATTCAGCGCGAAAGAGTTCTCGCTCATCAACAGCTGGAGCTTCCTCTTCTTTTTTTTGCGTTGATTGATAATCCCAGACACTAAAATCATCATTAGTTTGCTTTGTATGATAAGGCTCAAATTTATTTGCCATGTAAAACCCTTAGTCCCTTATATTTCGCCTGTTGCGAACGCAACGGTGAAATTTAAAAACCTAGTAAACGCTAATGGCGCCAACTTGTCTAATGTAAGCCGGGCTGCCGCAGAGCCGAGCCTATATTCTATCCCGCACAACGCGTACACTCGCCTTCGAAAATTAAATCATCTCATCCCCACCTTTAGAGCCTAATGCAATCTTCCCTTCTTCTGCTAAGCTCTTAGCGATTGTAAGAATATCTCGTTGTGCCCGTTCTACATCCACAACCTTAACCGGGCCTTGAAGATCAATATCTTCACGCAACAGGTCAGCTGCACGTTTGGACATATTAGTATATATTTTCTCTTTGGTTATTTCGGTTGTACCTTTTAAAGCTAACTTCAATAACTCTTGAGATACATCACGTAACAAAGTTTGTACGCTGCGATCGTCCATATCGACTAAATTCTCAAACACAAACATTTTATCGCGAATTTTTTCACTTAAATCCGAATCCCATTCTTTAATTTTATCCAGGACCTCTTCTTCCATCGCACCATCAAAATAGTTAATAACATCAGCGACGCTTTTGATTCCACCAACAGAAGCTGATTTACTCACCTTTTGCCCGCTAAGTTGTTTTTCAATTACCTGTCCAAGCTCACTAATAGCTTCTGGTTTTACAGTATCAATATTACACATTCGTAATAAAACTTCTGAGCGTTTTTCCATGCTAAAATAACTAACTACTTCGGCAGCCTGCTCACTATCCAAATGAATCAAAATGGTTGCAATAATTTGCGGATGTTCATTTCGAATAACATCAGCAATTAACCGTCCATCTAACCATTTCAAACGATTAAGACCACTGTCTTTATCCGACACCAAAATACGGTCGATAAATGGCGTTGCCTTTTCTAGTCCCAAGGCTTCTATAAGTATGGTTCTTAAATAATGCTCTGTATCAACAGCCAAACTCGTCTGGTCACCGATAGCACTAGTAAAGTCAGCTAAAACATTTTGCATTTTTGTTTTACTGACATTATTTAGTGCAGCCATTGCCATTCCAACTTTCTGCACCTGTCGAGGTTCTAAATGCCTTAAAACCTCAGCTGCATTTTTCTCCCCCATACTGAGAAGCAGTATGGCCGCACGCTCTATTCCATCCATCGCTTATCCTCGATCAACCCAAGTTTTAACTACCTGCGCAACACGCTTGGGTTCTTTATCAACAACTTGGCGTAGTAAATTTAATTGTGACTCATAATCATGGGCATCACCTACATTAATTCCGTCATCAAAAGGCAATTCGCCTCGAGTCTCTGGCTGCTCTTCAAGATAAGGCAGATCCCCACCCGCTCCTTTATTACTTGCCAGGGTTTTAAGCATTGGCCTTAAAACCCCAAAGATTATTGACAAGATAAACAGTGCGCCAACAACTTGCTTGACGATGGACCAGAAGATTTCTTTTTGCCAAAAACGTTCTTCAGGGAGAGGCGCTATAGGATCTGGCTTCACAAAATCACTATTGATTACATTCAAGCTATCACCACGTTTAGCATTTAAACCAATCGCATCAGCCACCAACAGCTTGATTTGATCGATCTCCTTGGCAGTTAAAGCTTTCTTAGTCATCTTCTTAGTTTTTTCATCCATTACTGCAGGATTATCTACTAAGACAGCTACCGACAAGCGCTTAATCGAGCCAGGCTGATTTCTAGTGTGACTAATGGTTTTATCCAACTCAAAGTTCTTAGTGCTTTGCGTACGTACATCAGTATTTTGAGTCGTCTCTGCTGATTGCTGTCCTTGCCCTTGCGGATTAGCTGGAGCATTTGGATTCTTACCTGTAAGTGCTGGATTTGACTGCGGTGTATTAGATAATGAACCAGGAACTCCCTGTGCATCACTATTCGCATTGCGTTTCTCTTGCAGTGTTTGTTCACTACGCAAAGAAGATTGTTCTGGGTTGAATAGCTCCTGGGTTTGCTCGTAGCTGGTAAAATCGACGTCAGCAGATACTTTAGCGCGCACACGACCATAGCCTAATAATGGTGTCAGAATATCTTGAATTTTTTGCGCATATTGACGCTCAAGATTCTGTCTGTAATCCAGGAAACGCTCGGTATCAGTAAAGAAGCTCTGCCCACCACCCTCATTCAATAATTGACCATCCTGATCCACAACCGTAACACGACTTGCTGCTAAATTAGGAATACTGGAGGCGACCAAATTCACGATCGCTGCGATGGTTTGCTTTTTAAGCTCAAGCCCTGAATAGACATCAATGAAAACTGATGCGCTAGGCTGCTGTGTATCACGAACAAACGCAGATTCACGTGGGATAGCTAGGTGCACACGAGCTGCTTTAATGTCATTAAATTTACTAATAGTTCGAGCTAACTCTGCTTCCAACGCTTGCTTGTAGCGCGCAACCTCCATGAACTGGCTGCTATTAAATGCATTACCACTGGTGAATAGCTCCTCAGAACCCACCGGATCGCGTGGTAAGCCTTCAGCAGCTAACTTAAGGCGCGTGCCTTGTAGTTTTTCTGAGGGGATTAAAATGGTACTGTTATTGTTATCAATTTTGAACTCAATACCATTGCGCTCAAGAGCCGATACGACTTCAGCAGTGTCTCGGGCATTCATTTGAGTATATAGAGGAACATAATTAGGGTCGCGAGACCATAAAACCACTGCCAAACCTATAGCAACACTCGCCGCCAAACCAACTAATAAGCCAATTTGTCGTGGTATAGATAAGCTTGCAAATTTTGCTGCCACCATTGAAGCATTATCAGCCAATGCCATACGAAACTCCTGTAAAATCTACCCTGTAAAATAACTTGGGAGTTATGATTTGTCTATACTGGCATGCCCATAATGTCTTGATATGCTTGTAAAAATTTATTTCTGACTCGTAAAGCAGCCTCAAGTCCAATATTTGACTTTTGAGTTGCGATCATTACTTCGCCAATACTTACCTTGGGGTCACCAAGTTCAAAACGGCTTTTTAAAGAATCGGCGTTATTACTTAAATCACTCACTTGATTTAAAGCATTCTTAAAAATTGCACTGAATGAGGATTGATTTGCTTCCCTATCGACTATTGCGCCTTCAGCCTTTGCTGCCATTGATTGCATTTGATCAAATAGGCCAACGGTATTAATGTCATTCATTCCTTCGTCTTCCTCTACATAACGTACTTATTATATCTATAAAACTTAAACCTCGAACGCATTTAGTCCCTAAAACGCTCTCTGTTTAGCTCCGCCTAAAAACATGGTAACTATTCAGCTTAGTTCACTGAAAAATCAGGTTTAACATACTTTGAACGCAAACCTAATTTTCACTAACATACTAACATGAATGCTATACAACATACCCTTCTTCACGCATTTTTGCTAGCTTATAACGTAAAGTTCTCTCACTAACTCCTAATAATGAGGCAACTTTTTGTCGGTTCCCATTATTTTCCATTAAAGTTTTAACAATTAGTTCAAATTCATGCACTTGCAAATTTTTACTGCTCGCTGCCACAACCTCGATTTCTTGAATTTCGATTGATGTAAGTTGTAAATGCTCTACTTCAATAATACCTTGTGTTTGTAATACTAAAGCGCGTTGAATGACATTATCTAATTCACGTGTATTTCCAGGCCAAGCATATGCAAGCATAGATTTTTGTGCTGTAGGACTAATTACAGGCACAATTGGTTGTTTATGGTTGCAGTGCTTACGAATTAAGTAATTAGCAAGAGGAATAATGTCATTTTTCCGCTCTCTTAAAGGATGCCACTGTAATGGAAATACATTTAGGCGATAAAACAAGTCCTCTCGAAAACGACCCGCTTGAACTTCATCCTTTAATTGTCTATTGGTTGTCGCAAGAATTCGCACATCCAAACTAATCGTTTTATTCGAGCCAATGCGTTCCACTTCCTTTTCTTGCAGAACCCGCAATAATTTGGCCTGCAGGCTTAAAGGCATTTCACTTACTTCATCAAGAAGCAAAGTCCCGCCTTGAGCCTGCTCAAATTTACCTGGGGTTGATTTATAGGCCCCTGTAAATGAGCCTTTCTCATAGCCAAATAAAGTAGCCTCTAGCATTTGCTCAGGAATTGCCGCGCAGTTTATAGCAATAAACGGTTTTTTCTTACGCGTGGAATGATCGTGGATAAAATGAGCTAGTACTTCCTTTCCCGTTCCACTTTCCCCGCTAATCATGACTCCTACGTCAGATTGGGCAACTTTTAATGCCATAGATAATAAAGCTTGGCTTTTTGGATCTTGGGCAATAGGCTCGCCACTATCGTCTTCATCCGGTCCAACCTTAATGAACTGATTAATTTTTTCAATGAGAACTTGAGCGCTAAAAGGCTTTTGTAAATAGTCGACAGCCCCCCTACGCATCGCATCAACAGCATCTTGGACTGAGCCATAAGCCGTCATCAAAATAACTGGCAAGCCAGGGCGTTTTCGTTGAATTTCATTCAGTAATTGATTGCCGTCCAGACCATCCATACGTATGTCAGTCAGCACAACTGCTGGATTATGCAATTCAAGTAGCACAAGAGCCTCTTTACCATCCTTAGCGGTAATGTAGGTATGCCCTGCAATGGTCATTGTTTCAGCTAAGGCTTCTCTTAAGACTGGATCATCTTCAACAATTAGAACATGACTCATAATAAAAATCCCTTTTTCCAAGCTAAAGTCCCTTACATTTCAACTCGTTCTACAGAAAAAATGTAAACAACTTCTGATTTTATCTTAAGGCTTACGCATCATCTTAAAAACTGAATTTTAAGATTATGGCAAATACAAATTAACCTGCGTACCTACCCCTTCCATAGATTCTAAACTCACGGTTCCTCCATGAGCCTTTACGACTGCAAAAACTACAGCTAAACCTAAACCAGTTCCTTGGGCCTTTGTCGTATAAAAAGGTGAAAAAGCATGACTTTTCACTTCCTCAGACATTCCTTTACCATTGTCTTCAACTGATATATGAATACCTAAATTATCCATTGATGCAAGAGTTAAGTAAACCTCTGTTGCCCCAGATTGTATTGCGTTAATTATTAAGTTTAAAACGGCTCCAATTAACGATTCTCCATGAATCATCCCTTCTTGGGAAATTAATTGGTTATTTACCTCAAACAATACCGAATGTGATGTAACATAAGGTTGCGCCCTCTGGATTAACTGTGAACACCAATAACTCATATCCATCCGTGTAGGCTCTATAGTAGTTCCCCGAGCAAATAACAACAAATCCTGAATCTGCTGTTCGATGCTACTATGACACTCCTTCAATCTTTGAAGCCAATTTTGTGTTCGCTCATCAATACCAGTGAGACTATGCAAATGATCAGTAAATAACATCGCAGAAGCTAAAGGCGTTCTGATCTGATGCGCTAATTGCGCGGTCATCGTACCAATAGAAACCAAACGCTTATCATTTTCTTTTGCTTTCTCATAATCACGCGTTGTGGTTACATCAGTCAAGCTAATTAAAATGCCAGGTAAACTATCTAAAGTAGCAAGAGCAGCATGCACACGCCGCCCATCAACCAAAGAAACCTCATGCCCATCATCTGCGCGTGGAGCAAAAGCACGTAATAAAACATCCAACCATAAAGATCCAAATAAACCATAACCCAGCATTGCCTCCGCAGGAGGATTCAACCAAACAATCCGGCCTTGAGAATTAATAATAACTAAAGCAGTCGGAAGGCTCGACAAAATATCCCATTCAGATATAGGCATCTGAGGCCTTACTGCACAAGTTTGGTAATTTGAATAATGCATACTGGACATTATGATTATACGAATCTAAAGACTGTAACAAATTTTAAATAGAAAGCAAAATGCTTTTAAAATCATAGAATTATTTTTAAATGTTCTGTGATTATTAATTGAACAAAGCACAGAAAAATAAATAGGATTTAAGCTTTTATCGTTTATTTTATATTAAAAAATGTGATGGTTTGGATGAGTGCTAGAGAGGACTCCTAATATTACTGCATCATTGACAGGTATTTTCAACTCGATTATTTAAATCCAGTATGAAGCACTGTCGTCCCGCGAGAGAAATCACTATTTAATAAAATTAGACACAAAAAAACAAATAAATCAATTAATGATCAATGAGCATAATCTATAATCATAATTATTGGGATTCATTATGATTGGATTAAAATGATCGAACGAGTCACGGCCCTACTAAAAAAAGTAACGTCTTGGTATGAAAAACGTAATACTGAGCAAGCAGTGAAAATGCTTTAGGGGTCCTGTGGAAGAACTGACAAAAAGTGGGATTTCAGGAAAACCCCAACAATTAATTCGGTTTTAATTAAAGCGCTAGGAAATAAAAATAATAGCCATTGATATGTATTATTTCCATGGTTTTGGTGTTGTGTGCAAAGGACTAAATTTTTCTCTTTCTTTTGCCTTAGATGACTCTGTAGGTGCCATATATCCTGGCTCAGGTCGCCTCATTTCTCTAACATGATCTCTATATTGGTTTGTTTTTTCTTTCTCGGATATTAACTGTGGTGTTGGTTTAGGGAGCAACGTTCGCAACGCCGTTGGTTTATCAGCTTGCCAAGAGTCGTAATTATGGTCTCCTCTTTTAATTTCTGTTTTTACAATATGTCCACGTTCGGCTAACTGTAAACTCAACCCCTTGTTTAATGTAATTGCTCCAGGGAATGATTCACCATTTAAACTAGGAGTTTTACCTTCCTCAATTTCACCACCACTTAGATAAAATTTTATTGGCAAGCCATCTTTATGAGGTATTTTACTCAACCACGCCATCGCCGTTGCTTGTTTAGTTGTTTCAAGTATTGATGTTTTGGCTGCCTTTCCCCACTCCTCAAATTTATCAAATCCTTTCCAATCTTTATTCCACCAGAAAGCACCTGATTGAGAAAGAACATTACCAAATGTTTCAGGATTTGTAAGTGCAGCATGTGTTGCTGCAAGCCCACCAAAGCTGGTGCCACCTATTGTTGTTTGTTCTCGGCGTTTACTACATCCAAATGGAGGTTCTTGAAGCAGAGGGACAAGTTTATTACTTAAAAAATCAGCGAATTCTTTATTACAAGCGTACTCACCTATCCTATCCTCCGGTGCAGGAATATATACAGTGACTTGTGGAGATATTTGTTTCTTTTTACACAACTCATCTAAAATTGCAGGGGTAGATTTAACAGAATCCCCTGGCCGCATTTCTTGTTCGCCATCCATGAGTATTAAAACTCCTGGTTGAGTTTCAGTAGAGGGTGGCTGATGAATATAAAGAATGCGATCACCTTCCATTGTTTCTTCCACCGTGTCTTTAGGTATCAGACTACCCAAAGCATCAGCATTAATCTTCCCCTTGGAGTCGCGAGCTTGTCTATATATATAGGCAATAGGTTCAGGCATGGTCTTTCTCTGGTTTTGTTTTGTAAGAATTATTCTATTATTATAGTAACTATACGGAGCTTTGTTTCCTATCCCTGGTTAGAAGCAGGTATCCATCGATACAAAGTTGGTATAGATATCCCAAGATTTTGTGCAACATCCCGAGGTAACGAGCCAGAAGACAGTAATTGTTTAGCCGACTCAATTTTGCTTTGAGTCATTTTTCGTTTACGACCACCAACTCTACCTTTTGCTTTCGCAGCAGCTAAGCCCGCTTTAGTTCGTTCGGCCATTAATTCACGTTCCATTTGTGCAAGGCTTGCCATAACATGAAAAAAGAAACGGCCTGCTGGTGTGGACGTATCGACATTATCGGTAATGCTTTTAAAGTGGATTTCTTTCTGATGCAAATGATTAACTAAGTCAATCAATCCTTTAACAGTTCGTCCTAATCGATCTAATTTCCAAACAACCAAAGTGTCATTTTTTCTCAATACTTCAAGAGCTAGATCGAGACCTGGGCGATTTGCTTTGGTTCCTGATATGTGATCTTGATATAGCTTCTCACAGCCCACTTCCTTCAATGCAGAAAGTTGAAGTTCCAGATTTTGATCAATTGTTGAAACACGCGCATAACCAACCAACATAACAAATCCTCTATGATAAAACCCAGCGACCCTTTTGTTTGATTGCATCGTGCATCGCATCTGGTGCTAAGTCAATTTCTCCAGGCCAAGTTAATACCCCATATTCAAGATGGGCTTGATTAAAGACGTCTCTATCTTTAAGTGCAGCAAAAATGCCCGCTCGCTCACTCATTATTAATGTAATCATTTCAACAAAACCATGTGTGCCATCATTGAATTCGACTTCAATTTCATAATTTTGTAGTGGTTTTACTTTTGTTAAACGCCAAGGAGCAGTGCATACTATTCCAGGGGCGATATTTTCTTTGGTGACTGATTTTGTTCGCATAATGTCCAATCCTCAAGTAACTCTGCGCGGTGTGCAAATGCCCATTCCAATACTAAAGCCAATGCTCGACGAGGCATAGAGCCCCTAATTACTTCAAGTGTATGTATATCAATGAGCACTTCATATTCTGCATATAAGGCATGAAAGTGAGGTGGCGCATGATCACCCCAAAACATTTGAATCAGTATTCCATAAAATGCACTAATTGTTGGCATTTACTCGTTGTCCTCTTTTCTCAAAACTCATATCAAGTATAATGCAGTAAGAAAGCAATATCAAGAATGGTTATTGAGAATAACAGAATCCAATAAAAACGGGGATCTACCCTAACGTAGTTTAATCTACTCAAAAACGAACGTTTTCAATAATAGGTATCCAAGTAATTAATGTATAGCCCTAATCGAATAAACCTGTTATCTGATCAAGAAATTGAAGCCATTTATGCTATCCCTGAATTTAATAAAGCTGAACGAGAGTTGTATTTTTCAATAACGGATGAGGAAATGCTCATCGTCAAAAAATATCGCACTACGAAGGCACAGATTTATTTTATTCGATTGCTTGGGTATTTTAAGGCCAAGCAACAGTTTTATAAATTTAATTTAGGCCAAGATAATGACTCACAATTTATTTTAGGAAAATATTTCGGGGAACACCTACTAGGACTTACAGGTCAAATCGATTTTAAAACTTATCAAAAACAAAAAACTGATATTCTCTTGTTGTTTGGCTTTAAAGATTGGCAGCCACCGTATGAGCCCAAAATTCAGCTTCATTTAAGTGAGCTGATCAAGCTGTACCCAAAAGGACATGATGCTCTACGACAATTATTAAACTACTTTAGTAATCAACAGATTGTTTTACCTTCGTATCGCACCATACAGGATATGTTTACCAATGCATATTCAATAGAAGATGCTCGACTTGATGCACTTATTTCAGTTATTCCAGAATCAAAAAAAGAACAACTGTCGGTTTTAATCAATAAAGAGGATGGGATAACTCCATTGAATGTAATCCGGTTGGATCAGAAGAATTTTAAATATAAGGCTATCAAGGCTGAGGTAGATAAGGCCTTGAGACTTGCCGAATTATATGATTTTGCAAAAAGCTTCCTCCCAAGACTCAAAATATCCAAGAACTCTATTCGCTATTATGCTGATTTAGCGGAACAGTACGCGGCTTCTAGGCTCAGACGTTTAAGTAAGCCACAACAATGGCTTCAAGCTTTGTGTTTTGTATATCATCGTTATCAACAAATTATGGATCACTTAATTACCAGCTTTATATATCACACCAGAGGTATAATGAATGAGGGTAAAATATATGCTGAAAAGGCAATGGCTGAGCATAGTTCAGGTTTGGTTGTTGACTTACCAAAATTGGCTCGATTTCTAAAATGGTTTCCAAATCGTAAGCATAATTTAACCCATGATGAGCTAAACCACCAAGCTTATAATATTTTACCAGTGGAACAGTTCCCTGCTCTTGCACAATTTTTGGAAGGCAGTGTATTTGATAAAAAAGCAGCCAAATGGGCATTTTTTCTGGAATCATCAAGGCAAATTGCATTGTATCTCCGGCCTATTATGTTAGCAGTACCGCTCGTATTTTATAAAAAAGACAGCGATATTATGAGGCTTATCGATTTACTCAAAAAACACTATGGTGCTGATAAAAGTCCATCATCATTTAAGCTGCCAAAGGATTTGGAGGACGCCATCTCTAAAACAATGATTCCTTACTTGAAAGCAAATCCAACTGATGAGCATGTAGATCCCCATTTATTTGAATTTTTTGTCTATCAAAAAATGTATCGTCGTTTAGATAAAGGACTGCTCTGTTGCAATGAAAGTGTCTCTTATTGTGACATAGACCATGATTTAATTGATGATGCGTTAGTGGATGATGTAGAAAAAATAGCCCATGAATTTGGTTATCCAAATATTCCAATCTATTGCAGTGAGCACTTAGATGAAGTGCTTAACGTCCTAGATAACACGTGGGATAGGGCAACAAAACGCATTAGTCTTGGCGAAAATCCTGGATTTCTGATAAAAGAAACTAAATCTGGTGAGCAAGAGTGGAGTCTAGGCTACGATAGCCTGGATAAGCTAGATGATGCTTTTTTTAAGACCCTCACACAAGTAGAAATCCCTGATATTACTATGCATATTGGTAATCACGTTGATATGTGGCGTGCATTTACCCACATGAAAACCCGTTATCATAAAAAAAGAAAGCCTGTTCCTTTGGTTGTTAATGCGTGCGTACTGTCCGATGCCTTTGGTATTGGTGAGGAAAAAATGGCTGATATGTCAGATCTTAGCCATAATCTTTTGCGATCAACTCATGAAGATTTCATTCGTGTGGATACTTTATGCCCTGCGAATGATATAGCAAGCAATTTACTCCATTCATTGCCTATTTTTAAACAATGGAATTTAATGGATTTACAATTATTAGCTGATGCAGACGGGCAAAAGCTTCCAACTAGTGAAAGTACAATTCAGTCAAGATATTCAAAAAAATTTCTTGGTAAGGAACCTGGGCTTTCTGTGTATACATTAATTGCAAATTTTGTTGCTGTGAATGCCAAGAATATTGGACCTAACGAGTATGAAGGACACTGTCTCTATGATGTAATCTTTGGCAATAAGACAGACATTGATATTGACATGGTGACTGGAGACAACCACTCTTTAAATCAACTCAATTTTGTTATACTGGATTCAATAGATATTGAATATGTTCCAAGTATAAAAAATGTTAAAGAAGCGACAAATGATTTGTTTTCAGTTAAATCAGTTGATCACTACACTGGAATTATTCGTCCTAGTGGGGTTATTAATAAAGGTCTGATTAAATCTGAGGAAAGAGGGATATTACGGGTTTTACTCTCCTTACTTTTGCAGGAAAATACTCAGAGCATCATCGTTAAAAAAATAAACTCTTCTGCTCGGTATGGAAGATTAAAAAAAGCACTTTTTGAGTACAATAAAATATTAAAAACTACGCATGTATTAAATTTAATAGATAACATGGCGCTTAGGAAGGCCATACGTGCAGCAAGAAATCGAACAGAGGCTTATCACCAATTGCAAGGTCTCATTAGGAAAGTTTATCGTGGGGTCTTTAAGGGAAAGAAAATTGTTAATAATCGAGTCAGTGCACATGCAGTAAGACTTGTTGCAAACTGTATCATTGCCTACAACGGTATTATTTTGAATACTATTTATGAAAAAATGCTTAAAGAAGGAGTTAGCCAAAACATTATTGATGAATTTATTAGAATATCACCTATTGCTTGGGCGCATATTGCCTTTACCGGAAAGTACAGTTTTAAAAAAAGTAATGGTGATATTAATATTGCAACAATGGTTGAGGAACTGGAAAAACATTTAAAGCAGCATTTTTGGAAAGTTACTTAAGTAACGCGTTCATTTTTAATTATTTGCAATAAAATTGCACGGATTGTTGGGCTAAATCTTGAAATCCCACTTTTTGTCAGTTCTTCCACAGGACCCCCTTTACAGTAAACAAAAATACCTTGCTGGTTTCTTTACTGGCTTTAATACTTTTTTAGACCATTTTACTAAATACGGTGCAGTAATAACCCTTGCCTTGTCCGTTAGCTCCTTTTTAGGCTTCGCTATGACACCAGCTGGTTGGATAGCCGTTGGATCAGCGATGCTGATAGGGGGAGTAGTACTGGCTGGGCATAGCATATACAGTTATCTTAATAAGTCCCAAAAACTAATGGAAGCGATTGAGACCAGAGATGCACATGAAAGCCAAATTAAAAGCCTTGCAAAAGAAATTGAGCTCCAATATGCGCAACACGATGTATTAGAAAGAGAGCTGGAATCTCTTCGTCAATCTGCGGAAAGCTTAGGTATTTCTTCAGATATAGAACCTCCAAATACCTCCTCTGTTAATATTAAAAAAGAACCTATTGATAACATTAAAAACACAGAAAAAGAACATTACTTCCTTCAGGCTTTAAAAAATTTAGCTAGTTATATAGCAATACCTTTTATTGCTCTAGGGCAGCTGTTTGATCAGATGTTGCGATTGTTAAAATTACCTCAATTGAAAGAGCTGATAAATGCAACCTCGCCCATACAAACAAGATTAAAAGAATTTGCTGCTGTTTTAACCTTTGTAACTACCGCATTTACTGGGCTTTTTACGTGGTTATCCTCTTTGCTTGGTGGGGGACTCACGCAATTGAGTTTTCTGCAGACATCTTCTGTATTGGCAGCATCCTTATCCCCAATTAGTCTAGCAATAATTGGTGTAACTCTCTTATTCATTTCAGCAAGTCTACTTTTAAACAAGGTATTCTTTCATGATCCTCATGAGCAATTAACCAAAGAGCTAGAAGAAAGAAGAGAAGTTCTAATTGATAGTTTAAATCAAAATCACCTTTTATTGTCGCAAATTGAATATAAAAATGACTCGTTAAAAGAAAAAGTTAAATTACTAACATTGAAAATTGATTTATTACAAAGTGCATTAAAGGATAAAGAGGAAAATAAGCGACCTATAGTTGAATCTCATGAATCAAGAGAATTAGCAGAGCTTTTTTCTGCCTCCAAAGACACATCAAACCCATCGAATGAAACAGAACTTAAGCAAAAGCTATCTGATAACATTAACTCCCTTCAAAAACTCCTGCAAAGGTATCAAAAGCAGCTAAGTGAATTGGAAGGAAAAGAAGTTTTAGAGTCTGAGGAGAGCTCCTCAAAAGAGTTAAACTCTCCGGAGTTAGCAAATCAAAATACCCCCTCGTTGCCTAACGTCCCAATCGAGTTTAATGGGCAAAATAATGAACGGCGTGGAAACAGCCCCCTGCAAAAACTGAGCATGTTTAGGAAAGAGCCCGTGGTATCAGACGGTGGTGAATCCCTTGCGCCCAAAAACCCTTCTCCTTTATAAAGGTTTTTTTCGATGGGCATCATACAAAGCTGTGTCAGCTAAAGCGCAGTAAAACTAAGGAACTACTTAGATTTATATTCTGAATCAAGTTTTCTTAAAAATGCCATTTTTTCTGCAATCTTGAGTTCTAAACCTCGCAGTACAGGTTGATACCAATTAGGCTCTCTCATGCCTTCAGGTAAATAACGCTCTCCTGCAGCATAGGCATGAGGCTCATTATGGGCATATCGATATTCATGGCCATATCCTAATTGTTTCATTAGACGTGTGGGGGCATTTCGTAAGTGGATAGGAACCTCTCGCGACTTGTCTTTTTTTACAAAAGCCATGGCTTCGTTAAACGCGTTGTAACCCGCATTACTTTTAGCAGCTATTGCCAAGTAAATTACGGCTTGACCTAAGGCTAATTCTCCTTCTGGAGAACCTAATCGCTCGTAGGTTTCTGCGGCATCATTAACAATTTGCATAGCCCGGGGATCGGCTAAGCCAATATCTTCCCATGCCATTCTAATAATGCGTCGGGACAGATATAAGGGATCAACTCCCCCATCAAGCATGCGGCAAAGCCAGTAAAGAGCTGCATCGGGATTGGAACCACGAACTGATTTATGTAAGGCAGAAATTTGATCGTAGAAATTCTCGCCGCCTTTATCAAATCGTCGCATATGCTGAGCTAAGGAGTTAATCACAAAATCTTTAGTCACCTCAGTTACTTTCGCTGCGCGACATGCAGTCTGTAACTGTTCCATACAATTCAGTAATCTTCTGGCGTCCCCATCAACATAGTCAATAATAATTGCTATTGCTGCTTCATCGAATGGAATTTCAGCAAGAACTGCCTGGTGTGCTTTTTCAAATAATTGTTTTAATTCTTCATTAGTTAATGACTTCAATACATAAACTTGTGCCCGTGACAACAAAGCAGAGTTGACTTCAAAGGAAGGATTTTCTGTTGTTGCCCCTATAAACGTTACTAAACCCGATTCAGTATAAGGAAGTAATGCATCTTGTTGGGATTTATTAAAACGATGGATTTCATCAATAAACAGGATGGTATGTTTGCCTTGAGTTAAATTCTCTTGGGCTTGTTCCATTGCGGCCCTAATGTCTTTAACTCCGGAGAAAACAGCTGAAAGTGCGATCCACTCACAATCAAATGCCTCCGCTGTGATTCGGGCTAAGGTTGTTTTACCAACCCCAGGAGGCCCCCATAAAATCATTGAGTGGAGCTTGCCACCCATGAAGCTAAGTCGTAAGGGTTTTCCCTCTCCCAACAAATGCTGCTGACCGATTACGTCATCAATATGTTTCGGCCGCAATAATTCAGCCAATGGTAGGGAGGGTTGTTTCCTTGACTCTGTCATTGTTGTACCACATCAACCCCTTTTGGCGCCTTAAATTGAAACAATGAAGCAGCCAATTGAGGATTTAACTTCGGTTGGGTCAACTTTACTGTAGTCACTTGTCCTAGCTGATCATACAATACTAGTTCAGCTAACATATTTTTATGAAATACTAGCTTCATACGTTGGAAATTTGCTTTGGATGATTTGGATTTCAGATCAAAAACAGAATTATCCCCAGAACCACTCTGAACTACGGTAAAATCTCGAGTTACCGTATCATCATAGCCGCTTAAAAATAAAGCAGCCGTCCCACCTAAGCCTTTTTCTTGTTTTTTCACCGTAACCTGCTCAAGATCCGTATCATAAATCCAGATACGTTGACCATCAGCGATCATCAATTGTTCCATAGGCTCTTTTGTTTGCCAGCGGAAACGTCCTGGTCTTTGCAAGGCCATAGTCCCAGAAGAACGAGAAACCACACGCTCTTTCGCCTTAACAACCTGCTTAAAACTCGCGGTCATTGAACGAATCGCATTTAATTTAGTTTGTAATACCTGATCAGCCGCTTCACAAAATGCACCGGCAGAAAAACTCATAAGAACTGCAAGCAGTATTTTTTTCATGATCAATCCTCTGTTACTGAGTTCACTAAGACATCACGATAGCCACCGTCTAAGGGGCCAACAATTCCTGTACGTTCCATTTCTTCAACCATACGTGCAGCACGGTTGTAACCAATTTTCAATCGTCGTTGTACTGCAGAAATACTGGCTTTACGTGTTTGAATGACAAACTCTACGGCTTGGTCATAAAGTGGATCATCATCTTCAGCTTGGCTCTCTCCATCCAAACCGCTACCTTCATCACCATCAACACCAATTCGAGTGATGTCTTCAATGTAATCAGGTTCACCACGAGCACGCCAATCATCAGCAATACGATGAACTTCTTTATCATCAACAAACGCACCATGAACACGTAATGGAGCACCGCTTCCTGGAGCTAAATACAACATATCTCCATGTCCTAATAATTGTTCAGCGCCCTGCTGATCCAGTATAGTACGAGAATCTATTTTTGAAGAAACCTGGAATGACATTCGTGTTGGAATGTTTGATTTAATCAATCCAGTCAAAACATCCACCGACGGACGCTGTGTTGCTAAAATCATGTGGATTCCCGCAGCACGTGCTTTTTGGGCAATACGAGCAATTAATTGCTCAACCTTTTTACCCACAACCATCATCATGTCAGCAAGCTCATCAATAACAATAACGATATGAGGTAAAGTTTCTAACAAGGGCGCAGTTTCATCCATTGAATCTACTGGCTTCCATAATGGATTCGTTAATGGTTCACCACTAGCAATCGCTTCAGAAACTTTCGTATTAAAACCAGCAAGGTTTCTGACCCCAAGTGAAGCCATTAGTCGGTAACGCCGCTCCATTTCTTCAACACACCAACGTAAGGCGCTTGCAGCCTCTTTCATGTCGGTTACTACTGGAGCTAATAAATGAGGAATACCATCATAAACAGACAATTCCAACATTTTTGGATCCACCATGATTAAACGAACTTGTTCTGGAGTAGCCTTGAATAGGATACTCAAAATCATCGCGTTAATCCCTACTGACTTACCCGAACCAGTTGTTCCAGCAACCAATAAGTGTGGCATTTTAGCCAAATCAACAACCACAGGATGTCCTGCAATATCAACTCCTAAGGCTAAGGTAATTGGTGAGTGTGCCTGGTGGTACACCTCAGCAGACAAGACATCCGACAAGCGAACCATTTCTCGCGACTGATTCGGTAACTCCAAACCAACAACTGTTTTACCTGGAATAACTTCAACTACGCGTACTGAAATTACTGATAAAGAACGCGCCAAGTCTTTAGATAAGGCCGTTAACTTACTAACTTTAACGCCAGCAGCCAATTGCAATTCAAAACGAGTAACAACAGGGCCTGGATGTACAGCAACAACATCTGCTTGCACACCAAAATCCAATAGATGTTGCTCAACCTCTCGAGAAACGTGTTCTAATTCCTGATGGGTATAACCTCCCATTGGTTTTCCGGGCTCTCCTCTATCTAGCAAGTCTAAGCCTGGTAAAGTGCCTGGATTATGAAGTTTAGGGGCACGAATTTCTTTTAATTCACGTGGAGGAGGAGCAGCAGCAGCAACAACCACTGGAGCAGATTTTACTACCTCCGCTCGAACTGGCTCGGCTCTAACCGGCTCAGGTTTTGGAGCAATGGGTTTCTCTACATTAGCCATTAATACAGGAGGTGTTTTTTCCTGTTCTGGCTCAGGTTTGGAATTAAATAACTTAGGCACTGCTTTTTCTTGTGCTGGCCTATCTTCTGTAGCTGGTCGGCGCGCTTGATACCCGGCAATCCATGAACGGCTTGCACTAATCGCATTTCTCGCCGCAACATAAGCCCTATTGATCAGAGATAAAGTGTAAAAACCAATTAGCTCCACGGCCTGCAACCATGATATTCCAGTAAGCCAGGTAGTTCCTACCAAAAGCATGGCTAATAAAACAAGTACTGCACCATGTAAATTCAGCATGTGAAACCATGCTTTACCCACGGCTTGGCCAATAAGCCCTCCTGGACCATGCATGGCATCCAAACGATTCCAATGCGCTTGAAAACTTAATATACCGCTGCCACCAATGACCATCATCAAGAATCCACCTAGGCGCAACGATAAAACACGAAGATCAAGTACTTTTAATGCACGTAGATCTTGCAGGATTGCCCAAGCAACATAAACAAAAACAACAGGTAATAAATAAGCGAAATAACCAAAAATAAAATAAAGCGCATCGGCAATATACGCACCTACTTGTCCACCAGAATTAGCAACTGCTTTTCCAGCACGTGATACATGCGACCAGCCTGGATCAGTGAATTGATAGGTCATTAACGATAAAAGAACAAATAAGGCCCCAGTTAAAGACAATATAAAACTGCCCTCGCTAAGACGTTTAATGATAAAACTTGGCATGGTTTTTTTTAGGGAGCCAGCCTTTCTTCCCGATTGTTGTTTTGCCATAGGTATATTCAAAGGTTTGTTTATGTCATAATGTTCGCCATCTTAACACAAAATATTAAGGAAGGCAGAGTCGATGAGCGATAGTAATCACCACCGCTTAATCATCTTGGGTTCAGGACCTGCAGGTTACACTGCTGCTGTCTACGCCGCAAGAGCAAACCTAAATCCAGTATTAATTACCGGCATGCAACCAGGTGGACAATTGACCACCACTACGGAAGTAGACAACTGGCCTGGAGATATTGAAGGTCTACAAGGCCCTGCATTAATGGAGCGCATGCAAAAACATGCTGAGCGTTTTGATACAAAAATTATTTATGATCATATCGTCAGCACTGATTTATCTAAGAGACCGTTTACCTTACGTGGCGATAGCGAAACCTACACCTGTGATGCATTAATCATTGCAACTGGAGCATCTGCTCGCTACTTAGGTCTAGAATCCGAATCAGCATATCAAGGTCGTGGAGTTTCTGCCTGCGCAACGTGTGATGGATTCTTTTTCCGTAACAAAGCTGTTTGTGTTATCGGTGGTGGAAATACCGCAGTTGAAGAGGCTTTGTATTTGTCTAATCTAGCATCTCATGTCACCCTGATTCACCGACGTGACAGTTTGCGAGCAGAAAAAATTCTTCAAGACAAATTATTTGAAAAAGCGCGAAATGGTAATATCAGAATCATTTGGAACAGCGCCTTAGATGAAGTAATTGGCGATGGGAAAAAAGTTACTGGTGCAAAAATCCGTCATGTTCGTGATGATTCTACAGAGCAACTCGATGTTGATGGTGTGTTCATAGCTATCGGTCATACACCAAATACTGAGTTATTCAAAGAGCAACTTAATATGAAAGATGGTTACATCACTATTAAATCAGGGCTTGATGGTATGGCAACCAGTACTTCAGTGCACGGAGTCTTTGCTTGTGGTGATGTCGCTGATCACGTTTATCGCCAAGCAATTACTTCTGCGGGGTTTGGCTGTATGGCAGCACTTGATGCAGAGCAGTATTTGGATTTAGAGTTCGAATAAGTAAAAAAGTCCTTCTCCCCTTCTAGAGGGAGAAAAATCACAAGCGAATTCCCGCGATCAAACGAAGGGAATTCGCAAAGTATTAATGATTTCAAAATAAAGCTACACCATTGGTGTTAACCGCCTCTAATTTCGAGTTCTAGAGCGTTTATTGCTCATATGCTCATATATCATTCCTTTAGCTTCCGGCTCGATTTCAAATAATGACTCATCGTGAGAAAGCCCTTCAGGGGAATGAGGTACTGAACTCTGAGCCTCTTTAAAAAAGGCACTTGATTTTATTTGTTAATTGGCTGGCGTTGCTCTGGGCGTTTCTTTATTGCGGTTCAACATTTTCAACATAATGTCTTTCCCCATAGCTTCGATCATTTTCATGAATAATGGGGGCGTTTTAATTTGTAACCGTCGCAAGTCGCTGTAATTCCAATAAATATATTCGACCGGTTCACGTGCATGAATTGTAGTGCTTGCGTTGCCATCACTAAAATAACTCATTTCCCCAATAAAATGATAATGCCCCAGCTCTAGAATTGAATCAGGAAGATCAATGTAAACTTGACCATTGGTTATGAGCATTAAGGCCTTCACTGGTTTATTCTTTTCTAGCACAATTTCATTACAGGCCGTGCCTCGATGGCTTAATTTAATCAAGCGTAAGAAGTCACTGGTTTGCATGCTGTCGAAAAATATTTTTTTAATCGATTGTAATTCATCACTTAAATATTTAGGCATCATATCGCGTATCAAAAAACCAATTTGCACGAAATTAATAAGTAACGAAGCAATTGCCCAATAAGCCATTGGTGGAATGTGAGCTAATATTCCATACAATAGAAACGATCCGTCTGATAAAGCAAAGATAATACGGATCAAAAGAACTTTTCTGCAGCTCAGGCTAAGAAGAATTAAAATGTTTCCTAAACTGTAAAGATAATCCAAGTGCAATTGATTTCCCCCGTGCTTATTTATAGTAATTGTAGAATATATTCAATATACTTCCAAATCTCGATTTTTGTGAGCTTCATGGAGAAACTGTACAAATGTTAATAGACCTTAACGAGGATTTTGTATTTCCAGATCCTGAAACCAGTGATAAACAAGGGCTATTACTTATCGGTGGTGACTTAAACCCCAAACGTATATTACAAGCCTATTCGCAAGGTGTTTTTCCTTGGTATGGGCCTGGCTCTCCCGTTCTTTGGTGGTCACCGAATCCAAGACTTATTGTACGCCCTTCGGCATTTAAAGTGTCTCATAGTTTACAAAAATCACTAAAAAAACCATTTAGAATCACTGTGGATACTGCATTTCCAGAGGTGATACGTTCCTGTGCCACCAGTTCAGAGCGAATGGATAATACCTGGATTGTTAACGACATGATCGAGGCCTACACCCAAATACATGCAATGGGTTATGCTCATTCGTTTGAAGTATGGCTTGACGATGAATTAGTTGGCGGATTATATGGAATTAGTCTGGGTCGTGCTTTTTTTGGTGAATCTATGTTTCATAAGGTCACAGATGCTTCAAAAATTGCTTTTTATTATTTATGCCAAACAATGAATCAATGGAGGTTTGATTTTATTGATTGCCAGCTTCCCTCCCCTCATTTACTTAGCTTGGGGGCGGAAGTTATTAGTCGTACTGATTTTATGCGCCTATTAAATGATACATTGGAATATCCGAGCATGCAGGGAATATGGCAAGCTCCTTTTTAATGCTCGATTGCGAAAGTTATTACGCTAAGGAAAACCTGGTTGCAAGCAACTGTATAAATTTTTTTAACTTAATGGCAGTGTCTCTGGGATTGGCAAAAAATCACGAAACATCAAAGTGTAGAGCAGCCTATGTCCTAAGCGAGGTGTATAAGATACCGTTGACTACATACTTATGGCGTTATGTAACTTGAACTACCTTCAAATGTTACATCATTAGCTTTACCATCATAAACACACAACCAAGCACCGAATACTTCTTTTGCCTGTCTGGGCATTTCATTTATAGGGTTAGAAATTACCTCTTTAATAATCTCTTTGTTTATCGTGATGTTTTTACCGTAAATGTATACATTCCATTCCCGACCTTTTTCATCTTCAATTACCGAAGTGGCACCAGTAGGAATTATTCGAAAATTATCAACGTTCATGGATTTTCCAGGCACAGGACAAGTAGGTTTTACTTTAGGCCCAAATTGCCCGGCATTAGCAACACCAACAATACTGATTAGAATAAATAGCAAAATACGGTTCACTTGATGCTCCAGTTGTTTATAAAAGTATAGGCTATTTCCATTCCATGGAAGAGTCATAAAATAACAGACCCCTTTAATAAAGGAAATAATAGTAGCCCAAACATTAGGTTAAAAAAATACAACTTGGATAAATTAAAACATCATACTTCGTGAGGTTTTAGATCGCAGGATAACGCACATCAGTACAATTAATTTACAATTTATACCTATAGTATAAATTTCAGCATCGCATAATTGCCATTATCTTCATTTTAGCAGTATACTTGCGGGAGAGTCATGTTTTCATATTGAAAACATTAATTAACCGATTTGGTAATCATTTGAGAGACCTATGGCAAAAGAAGATCATATAGAAATGGCTGGCACAGTTATAGATACCCTGCCCAATACCATGTTTCGTGTTGAATTAGAAAATGGGCATATTGTCACTGCTCACATTTCTGGTCGCATGCGCAAAAACTACATTAGAATTTTAACCGGCGATAAAGTTAAAGTGGAATTAACTCCCTACGACTTATCAAAAGCTCGCATTATATTCCGCGATAAGAATTAATTTGTTTGCTAATATGCAATGGGCCATCAGGCCCATTATCATATAGACGGCTTAAAACTAGAATTATCTGCGTCAAAATCTGAAACAAAAAAAGGTTGTACTAGGAGCATTCGGTAAAAGTTTTTTAAGAATTTTTGTGCATTGTCCAGACTATCTTCTTCAAAATAGGCATTTGCAAATGCTCGAGCAGCATTTTCAATCGTCACCCTAAATCGATTACAAAAACTCAGATTGTTCTATTGTCAGGGTATCGACAAATGAAAGAGAATTATAACGATTATCAAATAATGCCCTGTATACGCACTTGGTAATAGGCCCAATAAAAAACAAAGGGATTCGAGGGAGGTAATTAATTTATTAGGTGCATAAAAGCCAGGATTAGGTATGCAACAGTAAACCTAACGGGAGCGGACTCAAGCCTGCTCCCGGATTTCACCTCACACCCACCATACCGTGACGGCTGATGCTATTTAATGGTAGATTTATAAGGCCTCAAATATTGCGGCGGCTCCCATACCAGTACCAATACACATTGTCACCATACCGTATTTACCTTTGGTTCGTTGTAAACCATGTAATAAGGTTGCGGTTCGAATTGCGCCGGTTGCTCCTAAAGGATGCCCTAATGCAATAGCTCCACCTAAAGGATTTACTTTATCGCGCGGTAAACCCAGATCCTTAATAACTGCTAAAGCCTGAGCCGCAAAAGCCTCGTTTAATTCAATCCAATCGATTTGATCTAAAGTTAATCCAGCGCGTTTTAAAGCAACCGGAATGGCTTTTATAGGTCCAATTCCCATAATTTCAGGTGGAACCCCTTCTACAGCGAAACTTAATAAGCGTCCCATTGGTTTTAAATTATATTTACGAACCGCTTCTTCACTAGCCAACAAAGCAATACCTGCTCCATCACTGGTTTGTGAGCTATTACCAGCAGTAACTGTTCCCTTCAAGGCGAACACAGGTCTTAATTTAGAGATGACATCATAAGATGTATCTGCTCTTGGCCCCTCATCATCAGTGATCAATTTTTTCTTAACATTTGTTGTTGAGTCTGCCAAATTCGGCTGTCTTATGGTAATTTCTACTGGTGTAATTTCTGCTTTGAAATCACCTCGCAATTGAGCAGCAATTGCCTTTTTATGGCTTTCAGCAGCAAACTCATCTTGCTGTTCACGGGTAATTTCCCACTGCTTCGCCACATTTTCCGCAGTTATCCCCATTCCATAAGCAATAGCAACATGTTCATTATCAAAAAACGATGGATTTGCTGTGTATTTATTACCACCTAAAGGCACCATAGACATACTTTCAACACCACCTGCAAGAGCTAATTGCATCTCACCACTGCGAATCGATGCGGCAGCAGTTGCAATACTTTGTACTCCTGAAGAGCAGAAACGGTTGATTGTCATTGCAGGGACAGATTGCGGCATGCCTGCGAGGAGAGAAGCGATACGTGCCACGTTCATACCTTGTTCTGCTTCTGGCATCGCACAACCAATAACAACATCACCAATTTCTTCCCAATCAATACCTTGATGGCGGCTCATTAAGGTTCGTATTGTATGCGCCAATAAATCATCAGGTAGCGTATGCTTAAATACACCACGAGGAGCTTTTCCTACTGGAGTTCTTAATACATCAACTATGTATACATTAGTCATCTGTTAATCTTCCTTATGCTTCATTCTCTCTCGACTAGGCCGAGAGAGAAGATAAGTTGCATTTAATTACGTAATGGTTTGCCAGTCTCTAATAAATGACTGATACGAGCCTGGGTTGCTGGCGTTGATGCTAAAGTAACGAATGCATCGCGTTCTAATTTCAACATCCAAGCTTCATCAACCAATGCACCTTGATTGAGATTGCCACCACAAAGTACTTTTGCTAATTCAGTAGATAAGAAATAATCATGTTGTGAAATAAATCCACCTTCTAGCCAATTCACTAAGCCTGTTTGCAATCTAGCTAATCCCTCTATTCCTGCCACTTTAAATTGCCTTGGTAACGGTGGGAGGTAATTTTCCGCATGCATTAATTTAATTTTGCGTAGTGCCGCATAAAGCACTTCATCCGCATGCATTACAAAGGTATCAGTACTACGTAAATAGCCCATTTGTTTTGCCTCAGCAGCAGAACCAGCTACTTGTGCCATAGCAATTTGTTGGAAGTAACTTTGAATGACGGTCATTAAATCAGCATGAGGAATACTTGCAGCCCGCATCGCCATTTCTTTACATCCGCCACCAGCTGGAATTACCCCGACTCCAACTTCAACTAAACCGGGGTATGATTCAAAAGCAGCAACGACGGCATCACAATGCATCATAAACTCACAACCACCACCTAAAGCACGACCTCTTAGTGCAGCAATCGTTGGAATAGAACTGTATTTTAAACGCATTGCTCCTGCTTGAAATTGGGCAATCATGTCATCAAGCGCCTGCATCTTATTATCTTGGATTAATTTCATGACATGCCGTAAGTCAGCTCCAGAACTAAAGTTTGCAGCATCCTGTTGATAAATAATAAGTCCACGGCATTGCTTTTCTGCAACATCCAAGGATGCTTCCAAACCATCCAGAACAGCTTGTCCTAAAGTATTCGCTTTACTCTTGAAACTAAGAACAGCAACATCATCTTGTAAATGCCATAAACGTACCCCTTCATTTTCATAAAGAACAGGCATAGGATGTGCGGATTCTTTAATTACGCGATCAGGGAAAAACTGACGCTGATAAACAGGCAATTCACTGCGTGGTTGATAATTATTTTTCTGTGGTGAATAAGCACCCTCTTGTTTATAAAATGCATCTATTTCAAAAAGCCATCCAGGTAATTGAGCTGTACTTAAGGTTGCTTTTTCTTTAATTGCTTCACTAATAAACTGTATTGTTTTAGCTAAATCAGATAATTGCCAAGTTTCAAATGGCCCTTGCATCCAACCAAAGCCCCAACGAATTGCCAGGTCCACGTCTCTTACGTTATCAGCAATCGTCTCGAGATGATAAGCACAATAGTGGAATAGATCTCTAAAACAAGCAGCTAAAAACTTAGCTTGTTTATTGTTAGAGGTCATCAGGCCGTGCATGCGTGCAACAGGATCAGCATTCCCCATGATTGCTTTCAGCTCATCGCTTACCTCTGCTTTTGATGGACGATAGCTTGCTGATTGAATGTCATATACTTCAATGACTTTACCATTTTTGCGATAAATACCCTGGCCTGATTTTTGTCCTAAATGCCCTTCTTTGATTAGTCCGGCTAACCACTCAGGTAATTTAAAACTATGATGCCAAGGGTCCTCTTTTAATTGTTCTTGCATGGTGCGAACAACATGTTCCATGGTGTCTAAACCAACTACATCCATAGTGCGGAAGGTTGCAGATTTTGGTCGGCCTAATAAAGGCCCAGTCAAAGCATCAACTTCATCTAATCCCATATTCATGACAGAAGCATGATGCAAGGTGGTTAACAGAGAAAACACACCCACGCGGTTTGCAATAAAATTAGGAGTATCTTTAGCGCGAACCACACCTTTGCCTAAATAACTGGTTAACCAAGCTTCTAAATGATCCACTAATTTTGCATCAGTTGTATGGGCAGGAATAAGCTCTGCAAGATGCATATAACGTGGTGGGTTAAAAAAGTGAACGCCACAGAAATTTTTACGGTGTGCTTCAGGTAAGACGGCGCACAGAGCATTAATACTAAGTCCAGAAGTATTACTAACTAAAATGGAGCGACTCGTTAAATGAGGTGAAATACGTTTGTATAAGTCTTCTTTCCAATCCAAACGTTCTGCAATTGCTTCAATAATTAAATCACACTCAGCCAGCTCAGCTAAATTTTGCTCGTAATTTCGAGCTTGTAACAACGCAGCTGTTTGTGCTGTGGCAAGAGGTGCTGGTTTTAACTTGGTTAAATTGGCAATTGCCTTATCGATTAATGCATTGGCATTAGCATCTTTAGAAGGCAAATCATAGAGTAGAGTTTCTATTCCAGCATTGACGCAATGTGCAGCAATCTGTGCGCCCATAACCCCTGCACCGAGAACCGCGACTTTTTTTATGAAAAATGGTTCCTGCATTATTTTTCCCTCATTAATTAATGAATATCATCCGCACTCAAGGTCCTGCGGCTGCAGGACCAATTATAGGAACTGTTTACATTTCGCTCCCTTGAGGCAAAATTGCTTGATTGTCGAGCACCGAAGTACAGCACACATAAGTATGTGAGCATCGGAGCACAGAAAATCAAGCCATGTTGGTCAAGCTAGTAGAAATATAAAAAGTTCCTAACTTAGATTAAATTTAATACCCTGAGCTAATGGCAACTCATTACCCCAGTTAATGGTGTTGGTTTGGCGACGCATATATGCCTTCCAAGAATCGGAGCCCGATTCACGTCCACCACCCGTATCTTTTTCACCTCCAAAGGCCCCCCCAATTTCAGCTCCTGAAGTACCAATATTGATGTTCGCAATTCCACAATCACTACCCCAAGCACTTAAAAAACGCTCTGCATGCTTTAAGTTTTGCGTGAACATCGCGGAAGACAAGCCTTGAGGAACATTATTATGCATCTCAATCACTTCATCTAAAGAACGATACGACATCACATATAAGATAGGTGCAAAAGTCTCTTCTTGCACGATATCCCAATCATTTTTTACATTACAGACTAACGTTGGCTGTACAAAAGAACCAGATTGATTCAATGTCTCACCACCAAAAACAATCTTGCCTCCAGCTTCTTTAACACGGATAACAGTCTTTTTAAATTGCTCTACTGCGTGCTTATCAATCAAAGGCCCCATTAAATTATGTGTGTCTAAAGGATCACCAATTGTTATTTGCTCATAGGCAGAACGCAATTTCTCGATAATAAAATCGTACTGAGACTCATGAACAAATAAACGCCGTGTTGTAGTGCATCGTTGGCCTGCTGTTCCTACCGCACCAAAAACAATCGCGGGAACTGCTAAATGTAAATCAGCTGATTCATCGAGAATGATGGCATTATTACCACCTAACTCTAAAATAGTCTTACCTAATCGTGCTGCAACTTTTGCAGCAACTAGTTTCCCTACCGCAGTTGAACCAGTAAAAGAAATCAGTGGAATACGTTTGTCATTAACCATTGCATCGATTACTGCATGGCCTTGAGGAATAATTAAACTAAAAATTTCTGGGCAGTTATTTGCTTTTAAAACTTCATTACATAGATGTTGAACCGCGATCGCACAAAGCGGAGTCTTTTCAGAAGGTTTCCATAACGTCACATTTCCGCAGATTGCTGATAAAAAGGCATTCCAAGCCCAAACAGCTACCGGAAAATTAAAGGCAGAAATAACACCAACGATCCCATATGGATGCCATTGTTCATACATTCTATGATTTGGACGCTCAGAATGCATGGAATTACCATAAAGCATACGTGATTGGCCAACTGCAAAATCAGCAATATCAATCATTTCCTGAACTTCGCCATCACCTTCTTGCTTGGATTTACCCATTTCTAAAGAAACTAAGCTTCCAAGTAAATCTTTTTTCTCACGTAGAGCTTGACCGATTTGTCTAATGATTTCCCCACGCTTTGGTGCAGGAACCATTCTCCAGGCTTGAGCAGCACTTTGTGCACGAGTCATAACCTGTTCATAATCATCCATAGTGCAAGACGCTACTTCAGCAAGTTTTTCATTGTTCGTTGGACAGAAAGAGGCAAAGGTATCTGCATGAACATTGCTGTGCCAGCCTTGGCCACTAAAAGCCCCTGCATTGGTATCTTGAATATGTAATTGCCTTAATAATTCCATGTATAACTCCTTGAAAACTCTTTTGTATAGGATAATGGGACTGATTTAACTTGTAGCCCGTATTAGACGAAGTTGTAATACAGGGCGTTGTGGCACTGATACCCGTATTAGGACTTTGACTAATACGGGTCACGTTATTAGCCTTAAGCGTAATAACGGCCAAAGCGGTTTTCTAATACTGCCGATAATTGGAAGTTTTCTTGATAGACTAAGCCTTTGTACTCATTCGCTTGTCCTAATACCAAGTCAACTACAGCACAAACGCCAGAAGCAGTACTTACTTGAATTGCAGACCATTCTAATCCTGCAATGACTTGTGGATATATTTTCTTCACGTAGTTCTTTTCAGTCAGCTCACCACGTTTCATACCTTCAACAGTAACATAAACGATAACAAGATCTTGATAAGTCTTAGGAATAGAGTTTTCTAAAATACGCTTTAAAGTTCCTCTATCTTCATTTAAGCGTAAGTCATTCATTAAGAATTTCATTTTTTGGCAATGGCCAGGATAGCGCATTGTTTTGTAGTTCATAGTTTGAACTTTGCCGGTATGTAATTCTGCCAAACTTCCTAAACCACCCGAAGTATTAAATGCCTCATACTCACAGCCATCAATTTGAATTGCTTCTAAACCTTCTAGGGGAGATAAAGTAACTTCTTTACCGTATTTAATACCATAGCAAAGATTTCCGTACTCGTTGATTACCCCGTCAGTTGACCAGGTTAGTGAATAATGCAATGCGTTATTTGCATTTTGTGGCAATGCACCTACACGCATTTTAACATGGTGACACTCTTCAAATTCTTGCATTAAGCTATTTGCAGCAATACTAATAAAGCCTGGAGCTAATCCACACTGAGGAACAAAGGCGGTTTCAGCATTCTTAGCAATTGCTTTTACTGCTTCAGTAACCGATGTATCTTCAGTTAAGTCAAAATAATTGGCTCCAGCTGCTTTAGCTGCTGAGGCAACATGCGTATTTAAGAAATAAGGTAAACTCGAAATAACCGCCACAATATTATTCTTTTCCATATAAGCTTTTGTGGCTAGCTCATCAGTAACATCTAAAGCTACTGTTTTTACTTTGGGTAAAGCACTGAGTAATCGCTTTACATCAGACCCATTAAAATCAACATCGACTAAATGGACTTGATAAGAGCCGCTTTCCGTTAATAAACAGGCAATTAAACTCCCAATTTTCCCTGCACCCGTAATCATGACATTGTACATATAAATCCCTCTCCATTGTAAGTCGGGGATAATCGTACACAAAAACTCGTCAATTGCAAAGTGAGCTGTGTTAATCTATATTCAAAATAGCTTTTTCAAATTTCTTGACCTGAAAACAGTACTCCTTTATCTTATGATTTTCCAATTTTATGACAGCATATGAAGCAAACTGCTTTCGCCAATTCCATTCCACTAAGTACTTCCATACGCATTGGCTATATTAAATATCTATTGATTCTCATTCTTGGGCTTATAGCGGCACTGGGCTTTGCTCCCTTTCATATGCCGGGATTAACGATTTTAAGTTTGGCTTTTTTATATGCCAGTTTAAAAAGTTGCTCTAGAAAACAAAGTTTTTATCGTGGCTTTTTTTATGGAGTGGGCTTCTTTGGCTTTGGCGTTTCGTGGGTTATTGTTAGCATTCATGACTATGGTCAATTAAATTATCTCCTTTCAGGGTTAGTGACCTTAATTTTTATTATGTATCTGTCACTCTTCCCTGCACTAGTTGCTTACTTATTCAATATTCTTGAATTTAAGCACAGTAAATTGTTATCTGCTGTTCTTTTTGCAGTTTTATGGTGCGTCAGTGAATACCTGAGAGCAACTTTATTTAGTGGTTTTCCTTGGTTATTTGTAGGAACCGTACTTATTGATACACCGATTAAATACCTAATCCCAGTTTTAGGAATTTATGGCTTAAGCTTGATGTGTGCCTTCATTGCAGCATTTTTAGTACTTACGGTGCAAGAAGAGCGCTCCAACAAACGCAATGCCTATGTAATTGTTTTTATCCTCCTAATCCTTAGCCCTTTTGCATTGAAAAATGTGAACTGGACTCAGGTGCAAAAAGACCCTATTACCATTGGCGGGGTTCAAGCAAACCTATCCATGCGCGACAAATGGGATGAAACGCTGTTTTGGAATTTGTTAAAATATTATGAGCAAGCAATTAACAAGCTATTGGGTAAACAATTAATTATTTTGCCTGAATCAGCACTCCCCTTGCCTGCTAGCTATTTAGATAAGTATTTACATAAACTCAATGACAAGGCTATAAAAGCTAATAGCGCCCTTATGTTAGGCATACTGCAACCCACGAATGACAGTGAAGCTAATTACTATAATTCCGTCATTACTCTCGGGACCGGGAAAGGGAACGTGTTAAAAAGGCAGCTAGTGCCTTTTGGAGAATACATTCCCAAACCCTTACAAACTATAAATCGTTGGTTTAATTTACCAGATGCCAATCTAGTTCCAGGAAAAATTCATCAGTCATTAATTAAGGTAGCGAATCATCCAATAGCGAGCCTTATTTGCTATGAAATTGCATATCCTTATCTTCTGAGAATGCAAATGCCAGAGGCTCAATGGATTGTTTCAATTAGTGATAATGGATGGTTCGGACACTCCCTTGCCAGTTACCAGCAACTGCAAATGGCTCAAATTTTATCCATCCTTACAGGCCGCTATCAGGTCGTAGTGAATAATGATGGGTTGTCTTCGGTAATTAGTGCTAATGGTGATATAACTGAAATGCTCCCTCCCTTTAGTGCGGGAATTTTGCAAGGTAGCATTTATCCTGCTGAAGGTATGACTCCCTGGATTAGATGGAGTGAAATGCCCGCATTTATCTTTTGTGCTCTATTTCTCTCCTTTACTTTATTAATGTGGTTTCGCCAGAAAGCTTAATTGTATCCCGTCTTAGCCGAAGCAATAATACGGGTGACTATGCCACAAACTCCCGTATTACGCAGCGCTAATACGGGCTACATTATGTCTACTTTTACCTACTCCCTAACGTGATGCCTATAAAATGTCAAGAAATTTTTATGCATGCAGCAGCCCGATTTTCTATTGCTGGCAAGGACAAGAGGAGTTATCCTTAGCGATCTTAAAGTTACTTACTAAATAATGTTGAACCATGGATAATACCTATATACCACAAGAAGTTGAGGAACAAGCTCAACAGTATTGGCATAAAAAACAGTCTTTCAATGTTTCTGAAGATTTAAACAAAGAGAAATTTTATTGTTTATCCATGTTTCCCTATCCCAGTGGAACATTACACATGGGGCACGTTCGTAATTACACCATCGGTGATGTGATTGCACGTTATCAACGAGCCTTAGGCAAAAACGTACTGCAACCTATTGGTTGGGATGCTTTTGGCCTACCTGCCGAGAATGCTGCGATTAAAAATGGCATTCATCCTGCAGAATGGACTAAACAAAATATAGAATCAATGAAGAAGCAATTTTTACGCTTAGGTAATGCCTATGATTGGCGCCGTGAAATTTGCACCTGTACTCCTGAATACTATCGTTGGGAACAATGGTTTTTTATACGCTTATTTGAAAAAGGTTTAGTCTACAAAAAAAATGCGGTTGTTAACTGGGATCCGGTAGACCAAACCGTACTTGCTAATGAACAAGTAGTTGATGGTCGTGGTTGGCGTTCTGGTGCATTAGTTGAACGAAAAGAAATTTCCCAATGGTTTATTAAAATCACTGCTTATGCTGATGAATTATTGAGCTCATTAGATACTTTAGATGAATGGCCTGCTCAGGTTAAACAAATGCAGCGTAATTGGATTGGCCGTTCAACAGGAACAGAAATCCATTTCAACGTAAATAACTATCCTAAACGTTTAAAAATCTATACCACACGCCCGGATACATTAATGGGGGCTACCTATCTTGCAGTGGCAAGCGATCACCCTATTGCGAAAGAAGCGGCAATTCATAGCCAAGAAATAACCGACTTTATTGCCAGCTGTCAGGGCACTAAAATGGCTGAAGCTGAACTAGCAACCATGGAAAAACGTGGAATTGCAACAGGTATGACGGCAATTCATCCAATTACCGGTGAAGAACTTCCGATTTGGATCGCCAATTTCGTATTAATGCAATACGGCTCTGGTGCGGTAATGTCAGTTCCTGCCCATGATCAAAGAGATTGGGAATTTGCACAAAAGTACAACTTAGCGATCAAGCAAGTAATTAAGCCTACTGGCGATGCGGATCATGATTTTAAAAAATCAGCATACACTGGTGAAGGTACTTTAATTAACTCCGGTCAATTTGATGGAATAGACTCAACTACGGCAATTTCAACAATTACTGATTTCCTTGAAGAGAATGATGCAGGTAAGGCAACCATTAATTATCGCTTGCGTGATTGGGGTGTTTCCAGACAAAGATACTGGGGTACACCAATACCAATGATTCTCTGTGAACAATGCGGTACTGTTCCGGTTCCAGATTCTGATTTGCCTGTAGTTTTACCCGAAAATGTATCGTTTACTGGCACAGGATCTCCTTTAGCTCAGTGTCCAGAATTCGTTAACGTCTCCTGCCCCAAATGCGGACAGGATGCTTGCCGTGAAACTGATACTTTTGACACCTTTGTTGAGTCATCCTGGTATTACGCACGTTTTGCATGTAAAGGCCAAGAAAATGCCATGTTAGACGATCGTGCCAAATATTGGACTCCTGTAGATCAATATGTGGGTGGAATTGAACATGCAGTAATGCATTTACTTTATGCTCGCTTTTTCCATAAATTGATGCGCGATGAAGGCTTAGTAAATTCGGATGAACCATTTAAAGCCTTGTTGACTCAAGGTATGGTATTAAAAGACGGCCATAAAATGTCGAAGTCTGTTGGTAATATTGTTGATCCAAATCAACTTATTGACACTTATGGTGCGGATACAGCGCGTTTATTTGTTATGTTCGCCTCTCCTCCTGAGCAATCACTCGAATGGTCAGATGCTGGGGTTGAAGGAGCCCATCGTTTCTTAAAACGTGTTTGGGCTTATGCATACCAACACATGAATATGTTTGTTGAGATTAATGACATTATCCTTGGTGGTAACGGACATGTTAACTGGCAACAAGCAGATAACCGTTTGAAAAAATCACGACATGTGGTGCACCAAATCCTTGCCCAAGCAACTCATGATTATGATCGAAACCAATTTAATACGGTTGTTTCTGGCTGCATGAAGCTATTTAATGAAATTTCAGCATACTCTATGGAAACTGAAGAGGATAAATTCTTTATTCACTCCAGCATGAGTATTTTATTACGCTTGCTTGCACCAATCACCCCCCATATTACGCATCATTTATGGCAGCAATTAGGCTTTGAAAAAGCAATTATTGATGCTAATTGGCCTCGGGTTGATAAAGGCGCATTAAAGACTGAAGAAGTTGACTTCGTGGTCCAAGTTAACGGAAAACTAAGAGCACAATTTACGGCAAGTGTTGATTCAGCTGAAGATGTTTTAATTGAAGCAGCAAAAGTGCATGCTCATGATTTTATCGTAGGTAAAACCGTTAAAAAAGCGATTGTAGTAGCTCACCGACAATTGATTAACCTGGTCGTAGCCTAATGAAAAAACTATTCATACCACTAATGCTTAGCCTCCTGCTCTGTGCATGCGGCTTTCATTTACGTGGTATGGTAAATATCCCAACCTGGCTCAATGATATTGCAATTGTTGCTAAAGAACCCGATAAAGAGCTCATATCGATACTTCAGGCCCAATTAGAAGGTTATAATATTCATGTGGAATCAGAGCCTGCTCTAGCTAAATACTGGTTAGTGATCAACCGAGAGCTTATTTCACGTCAAATTGTTAGTGTGGGAGCGAGTACTAATCCCAGACAGTTTACAGTCACCTTGCTTATTGAGTTTATGCTGCAAACCCGTAAGGGAAAAATACTAAAAGTACCAAAACAAGTTCAGGTTACACGTCAAATCACTATAAACAATGATCGTATTCTGGGCTCCACCGATGAAGAGGCCATTTTAATAAGTGAAATGAAGCAAGACGCGGCCATTCAACTACTTAACCAACTCAGCCATCGTGACGTAGAAATAAATACTAATGGAATTCAGCCTGTTAATTAACTAGTGAAATACCATGCAAATTAAACAGCAAATGCTTGCTCAGCAGGTACAAAAAAAAATTGCTCCATTCTACATGCTGATTGGGCAGGATACTTACCTTCTTGATGATTCATTAAGCACGATAAAAACGGCCATTAAAAAAGATTATGAGTGTGATGAAAAAATCATATCCATTCAATCTACTGATGACTGGAATAACGTTCTTGAAGAGGCTAATAGCTACTCTTTATTTTCCGACGCTATCTTATTAAATATTTATTTTGATAAAAAATCACTGGATGCTACTGGAAAAAAAATTATCACCAATTATCTAAACTCAATTAATACACGCTGTTTTATTATCATCCGTGCACCGAATATACCGGCAAAGCAATTACAGTGGCTTGCCGCACACGAGCAAGCAGTTCTTTCGGTAGCCTACACATTAAATCCAGCCAATATGAAGGGTTGGATTGCAAATCAACTGAAAGCTAATGCATTTAGCTTCGACCCACTAGTGCCGGAAGTAATTCATCATTACACGCAAGGCAACATGCTTGCTTGTGCACAAGTCATTGAAAAACTGGTTTTAACCTATGCACCAAATGATAAGATTAGTGTTCAACAAGCCCAAGAACAGTTATCCGATCAATGTGATCATGATTTGTTTGAATTAACTGAAGCCTGCTTATTGGGGCATGCTGAACAGGCTATTCCAATTTTAAGGCATGCGGCAAATAATAAAACAGAAGCAACATTAGTATTGTGGATGCTCGCTCAAGAAGTAAGACTCCTGCTCCAACTATCCCATTTACTACAGCAACAAGTAGATATTAAAACTGCCTGTAGCCAATTAAAGATATGGCCTCAGCGCTTTAGCCATTATCAAGCGGCCAGCAAACGCTTAAATAGAGCCGAACTCCAACAGCTACACCAATATTGTTACCAAATCGATGAACGCATTAAATCAAGTTTTAGCAGCCAAATATGGAATGCTCTGGAAAATCTTGCTCTCTCACTATGTCTTGGAAAATTAATAGGTGATACATGGAGCATATAGCAATTTTTGGTGGTACCTTTGATCCAATTCATAATGGGCATTTACAAACAAGTTTAAACATTCAATCCTCTTTTATCTTTGATACTTATTTTTTTTTACCCTGCAAAGTTCCAACAATAAAGCCGGCTGCCTTAGCCAGTAATGAGCAACGTATCAAAATGATCGAGTTAGCTATAAAGGCCAATCCTCATTTTAAATTGGATTTACGTGAAATTGAACGTGATAGTCCCTCCTATATGGTTGAAACGCTACAAAGCTTTAGAAACCAACATTCAGATGCGTCAATTACGTTAATTATTGGTTATGATGCCTTTATTTCGTTGCCTAAATGGCATGAGTGGGAAAAGCTTATTACTCTAGCGAATATTCTAGTTATCAATCGTAATGAATTTGTTCAACATCAAATCCCTGAACTAATGCAACAATTCTTAAAGAATTATCAATGTAAAGAAAAAACAGTCTTCCTGAACAGTAAGGCTGGTGCCGTATATCTGTTTGATGCCGGTTATTATGAGATTTCTTCAACGATGATTCGTGAAGAGATTAAAAATGGAAATAATGTAGACTGCAAAATACCTAAAGAGGTGTATCAATACATTAAGAATAAACGATTATATCAGGTAAAACAGCAGTAATTATGAATGTCCTTTAATCACTTCCATTGGTTCAACCAAATGGTAATTGCTAAAACGTCCCCAGTATCTTGCCGTTGCTTTGATCAAATCCGGCTCAAGATATGGGCGAATGTCGTATTGGCTTGAAAAAGCGCCAAGGATCAGCAGCTTAGCCTCGATAAACCGATCAATATTAATAAATACATTTGGCTTAAAATCTACGGTACTTGAGGGAGATAAGTAACAATATAAATTAGGGATTTTTCTGCATGCCGTGATCGTTGCTTGATACGTACTCCGATGATCTTGATGGCTGTCGTGAAATGAATGCGTATAAATATGAGTAGGTTGTATTTCTTGTACTATTTTCTCAATAAACTGAATGGTACTCGCCGAATGATTGATATCGGTATCAACAAATCTTCCCATGAATAATTGTGCATTTTGAATCTCTGCTGCTTTCTGTGATTCTTGCTTTCTAATTGATGAATCCCCTCCAACCTCACCCATACTTAATGTGAGAATGTTCAGAGAGTCTCCGTCAGCACGATGCTTTGCTAACGTACCAGCACAACCAAACTCTACATCATCTGGATGAGCTCCTATTGCAAGGACTATTTTTTTGCTTTTAAAACGCCTGTTTCTCGACTCTTCTGCTAGTGTTAACACCTTAGAAACAAATTCTTTTTCTTGTAATGGTTTAAAAAATAAGCCATCCGCATGATTTTGCATGGCGGAAATAATAAAGTCTACCTTTTTATCTTCTGTAACGATAAGTAATGAAGTTTCAGGATTTACATTTTTTACCATAATGGTGATATCCAAATCATCCATTTCAGGTGAATTCATATCAGTAATGACTAGATCCCAATCGGCCAGCGCCACTTTCTTTTTGCAGTCGTCACTATCCAATACATGAGTTACTTCCGCGTGGTTTTGTAACCAATTTAAAATGCTACGAGCAACATTGTGATTGGGTTCGATGAGTAAAATTTTATAAGGTGGTCTATCCATAACATATCCAACTATTAAAAATTTTAGGCAATATTTATAGATAAGTATAGAGGAGAAAAAATATAAGTCAGTTTTTTAATATATTATTCTTATATTAGCTCCTCCATGCTGGACTAATCAGGGGTTTGAGATGAACAAAGTGCTTTCCATTCATCAGGAGCAAAAAAATGCTCCGTCCAATAGCGAACAACCATTAACTCTTTAAAGGGTAATAAATCAGAAGTAAATGGTTTATTTAACAAATCGTCAATTAATAGTTGAGGGATGTCAATTCCAGCAGCGGCAGTTAATGGCAAAGTGCCTGGGAAACGAGGATTAATTTCTAATAGCTTAAACGCCCCTTTTGCATCCGCTTTAAATTGTACGTTGGCCACATAAGTAATTCCTGCCCTTGTAGCAATATCAATAGCCATCCTGGATAATTGAGGATTAATACAGGTTTGTGCTGCAACTGCAATTCCAGAATCAATTTTCATACGTAAACGAGGGACTGCAGCTATTGGAATACCAGTACTGTGAATATACACATCAACAGAGTATTCATCCCCAGGAAGCAATTCCTGAATTAGATAACTACCATCATCAGGTAGCATTTTAAGTTCCTCAACACCATTAATGATCATAGCGCCATTTGAGCCTGCACCACAGCGTGGTTTGGCAAAACAAGGAAATTGCAATAGTGCCACATCAAGCGCCGGTGTAAACAAGCTAAATGTGGGTGTATGACCGGTGCTTTGGCAATAAGTTAACAAGGAGTATTTATCACGACAACGTTCTAAGGACTCCACTGAACTAAGTGGCATTTTGATGCCATGCTCGGCAAATTGTTTAGCCTGTAATGCTAAATGAGCTAATTCACAGTCTACTGTAGGAATAAACAATTCGATTTGATGCTTTTGACATTCCTGAAGCAATATAGATGAAAACTTCGGTGAATTGCCAGGCGGAATAATCAATCTTCGCGCTGGAGGAACTAAATATAGACCAGCTGCACAAGGATCAATATCTGCCATGAAAATATCATGTTCTTGATTAAGGCTTTTCCAAACACTGACTGCTGCCGCCCCACCAGCTCCTGTTAATAAAATTCTCATTATTTTTGCCCTCTACGCGACAGCGTTGTCGCCGTTTAACTCTGTATGTTACATACAGCATTACGCCCAGTATATTCGCCAACCCGCTGAAAAAATGGTTGTATTATTAAACTCATAATGCTCAACAGCTCCCTCTATCGCCTGATGCTTAAATGTAGGGAAAATAAGGCGTCCATGATAACCCCAAAATTTTTGCGTTGTGTTATAAGAAGCTCCCACATCATAAAAAGCAGAGTTTGCAAATTCTTTACTTAAATCAAGGGAATAGGTAGTGTTTTGCCCCCCTATTTGCTGATTTCCCCAAAAACCTGTAGCGCTAATGTTGAACGGAAGTGGGGTATAATAAGTGAGGCCGGAAAAATATAGTTGGTTATTCCATGGCGAAGGAAAACCAGCCCAAAAACCACCGAACCATTGTAAAGAATTAAGCAAGTAAAGATTACCTGTGCCACCAACTCGTGACTCTATAGGCAAATTATTATGCTGTCGGAAATCATAACTAACACCCCAACCATATTTACCAGGGAGTTGGCGTTGGTAAGCAAGAAAAATGCTGTTATTAGGCAAGATCGTTGGTTCAACGGTTAAATCTAAATTTAATTGTTGGCTGTTATGGGTGGCAATACCAATGATCCTATCCGTAGCATTAATATCACTGTACCCATAAAGCACACTGCTGTTTGATTGTTTGTCGAGTACTCGGTATTGTCCTTGATTAAAACTGGCCATATAACGCGTGGAGTTATTCAGTTGCTCTAATCCCGATAGTGAATCGCTATTTTTGGGGTTAAGTTGTAAAGCCCTATTAAAATAAGCACGTGACTGCTTGAATTTTTTATTAGTCATTTGTAAACGGCCCATCGCATTTAATGCATCGACATCGTTAGGATTTTCGGCCAACAATTGACTATAAATAAGATTCGCTAGGCGAATATGGTATTGTGCTGTTTCAACTCGTGCCACACCTAATAATGCGGGCCGAGATTTGGGATTTTTAGCCAATAACTCCTGATATTCAGCTTGTGCTTTTTTTAATTGTAAAGACCATTCATAAGTTAATGCTAACTCTTGTGCTGGCACGGGATCGTTACTCGGTGCAGCATCTTTAGCACGTTGAAGCCAGCGTATAGCATCAAGATAATTCTTTTGTGAACGAGCTAATAAGCCATGCAATAAATAGACTTGAGCATCACGATGCTTTAATTGGTTGCAATAATTCAAAATGCGCTGCACCTCGTTCACGCGAGGATTTTTTGCATTAACCAATAGCAATCCTGCCGCCGTATTGCAAGGAGAAGGTTTTGTTGGGAGCACTTTGTGTACAGGCTGGCTTGCAACTTTGTTTGAATTAAGTTGTTCTAAACCGATTTTAGCATCATAATTTCCTGGCTCCAGACTCAAAACCAGATCAAAATAATGTTTGGCTTGCGCATAATTTTTTCCCATCATGTGAATACGGGCTAAACCGTTTAAGGCATCTACGTCCTTAGGATTTTTTTGCAATAACCCCATATAAATGCGTTGGGCTTCAACATTATTTTTTTGCCATAAATCAATACGCGCCTTACCGAGTAAGGCAGGACGTAAATCAGGATGGCTAGCCAAGAGGGTCTCATAGATATTTTTTGCTGTTAAATCGAAATGCGACCATTCATAAGTTACAGCCAATTCCAGTGCGGGCACAGGATTATCTGCTGGAGCTGCATCCTTAGCTTTTTTTAACCATTCGATGGCTTGAGGATATCTTTTTTGTGCACGCTCATGTAATCCCTGCAACAATAATACTTGCACATCAGTATTTTTCTCACGCGCACAATTTAAGAGGATTTGTTGTACCAACAATAATTGGGGAGGAGACTGGTTAATTAATTTTAACCCTTGGGCAGGATCACAAGTAAAAATTGGCGTAATGGTAGAGTCTAGCTTTGCAACTTCTTCATTTAACCGATTAACCTGCTTCATGCCAATTTGCGCATCTGCATTGCCTGGTTGTATGGTTAAAACCTGATTAAAATAAAGTGCCGCTTCATCATACACTTTATAAGCCATCATGACCCGCCCCATTCCATTTAACGCATCAAGATCGTTGGGATTTATACTTAATAGCTTTTTATAAATATTAAGTGCATTCTCCAAGTGATTATTTGCTGTTGCTGTACGAGCCAATCCCAGTAATGCGGGGCGAGAATCAGGATTTTTTGCTAAAACTTGCTCATATATGGGCTGTGCATTATCTGGTTGACTCGCCCATTCATAGGTGACCGCCAATTCTAATGCCGGAATATAATTAGTGGCAGCGGCTATTGCTTTAGCTTGTTTCAACCAAGCAATTGCTTCTGAATAATCATTATTTTTCATTCCTTCTTTTCGAGCTAATAAACCATGCAAAAGTAAAACCTGCACATTTTTGGGCATGGTTTTATCACAAGCTGCGAGCATGCTCTTGATTTGCGAAAAGGCTGGGTTGTCTTGATTTAATAAAGTAAGTCCCTGATTAGCATCGCACACTAATGGTGCATTTTCTGCCCTTAACAAAAAAGTCTGGCCAAGCATAACAAGTACTAGGCTGTATTTAGACCAAGTCATATTCATGATAATCCATAATATCGATGTAAAACACAAAAAATAATTAAAATCATAAGCATCAACACTTCATAATAAAATAAACGCCGTTCTGCTTTCTGATCAGTCACTAAAATCTTTTGAAAATTGTAAGCCATAGGTGGTGTATTCTTTTTCACTTCTACTTTGCACGTTTTTATAGTTTTATTCCATTTCATTTCACGATGAAAAAACTGCACAAGATAAGCAGATAAGGTAATAACACAGAGCAATGGTCCATAACCAACTAATAAAAGTAATGGGCTAGTAATTATTTGTGGTACGCCCGCCCTATCCAAGTGATAAACAACCCAAGCACAAAACATGCATAAAGCAATCCAAGTATTAGCCCATAGTAAAAAATAATGGTCATAAATATAGATGAGTTCTATTGAACCATAGTGATGAATGAGTAAAGTTGCATGGTCTGGAAAAACAGCGACCAACATATTAATTAACGAAATTAATCCTGGAAACATAATTCCTTCAAACCAGACTCGTTTTGCGGTTTTAGGATCAATACAAAAGCTATAAAAAGTAGTGAATAAATAAGCGGCAAAACTGATTAGAGAAAAAATGCGGAAAAACTGCCACGATAATGAGGTGTTTAAAAAATAAAGAGTATTCAGCGCTAAAGAAGTGGTAATCATGATTAAGGGCATCAAAACCGTGCTAAACCAAATCAACCCAAAAAAAATCCCTCCAAGCCCGCCAGGTGTATTAGGGCGGAACCATATTTTCTTAAACTTTCGAATAATCTGTACATTACCCTCTGCCCAACGAAAACGCTGTCGCCATAGACTGCTTATATCGCCAGGCTCTTCAGCAATCGCGATGGCATTTCCATCAAAGAGGACTTTGTTTCCATGCAACTGGGTTTTAAATGTTGTGTAGGTATCTTCTACTAATGTTGAAGTATCAACTTTGCCGCCCAATTGCTCAATATTTGCCCTGGTGTGTAATTGTGCTCCTCCAGCCAGACATGCCATTACACCAAGAACATTTTGTGCACGTCGCGTGGCAGCTTGGGCAACTATATATTCAAATCCAATGCTACGGCTAATGAAATTACCTGGATTCTGCCCCTCTTTAATGTAGGCAGTTACCGCACTAATATGTGGATCGGCAAAATGACGAGTCATTCTTAGCAAAGTATTTTTTTCGAACATGACGTCCGCATCAATGATCATAATCGCTTCAGCCCAAGAGTCGTTCAAGATTGTTCGCAAACCGTGATTAACTACTGCGGCCTTGCCAAAATCGATTTTTTCAGTACGACGAACGTTAAAAACATGATCAGGGTATTCTTGGCTTTTAGCCGCAAGAATTTGGGGTGTATTATCAGTGCTAACATCATCTATGGCATAAACTCGTAAACACTCGTAGGGATAATTCATGCTCATGAGACTATCGATACTAAAGCCAATCACATCCTCTTCATTCCAAACAGGGATAATAATGGCCACCCTAGGAGTGTAATTTTTACATTGTGAGTAATGATTTTTTAATCCGTGAAGACCAACTAAAAGAAATTGCAGGAATAAAGTAATGACCGGGATAACCCCCAGTAGCGCTAAAAAAGATAAGAAGTTAATTAATCCAACCATAGATTAAGATTCATCCTGTAAATAGTAACTATCTCATTACTTTCGAGAAATATTCAAGGCTTGTTTACAGTCCCTAGTGTATCAGGATTATAAAGAAAGAAAACCTGGCTGCATGCAACCAGGTATTATTAACTACTCAGATTTAGTTATATTTTTTAAGGGTGAGGAATGGAATCGATAATATTACCAAGATTACCTGAAACCGCATCCATTGACTTCATTTGATTAAGCACGATAGGAATATAACTAGACACCCAATTCACTACAGGCTGTAGTTTGTTACAAATCACTGAGGTTTGGGTATAAGGCTGATAAGGCAAGGAGGTCATTTTTAATACAGCCAATACAAATGACACCATTAAAACTCCTTTTGCAAAACCAAAACACCCTCCCAAAATCTTATCAATGCTGCTTAAACCTGAACGACGAAGCATAAGACCTAGAATAAAATTAATTACCGCTCCAGCAAACATCACACCAATAACAATAATCATAAATGCTGCGGCGGTGCGTGCTGTTTGGTTTCCTATAAATTGTGACAACCAGGGGGTTAAACTTTGTGAATAGTTATATCCCGTCCATATGGCAACTATCCAGACACCTAAAGCAATTACTTCTTTTATTACCCCACGAAATAATCCGGTTATCGTAGATAATCCAATCAACACTATAAGAATTAAATCTATCCATTGAAATTGCATCACTAGCTGACTCCAGTATTAACCACAAATCCATTTAATTGCATAGCACTTGCCAATTGAGTTTTCAGCTTAACTACGTTGTCTCTAATTGGAGAATGCCCAACATACACTTTGTAAATGGTCCCATTTCTTCCTGCTACTCGTGCATAACTCGCTTTATATCCTTTACCTTGCAATTTACGTACCAAAGCTTCTGCATTAGCGAGCTTTGAAAAAGATGCAAGTTGTACTGCATAAATATCATGCTTCACAGCAGGCTTTTTAGTAACTACTTGGGCCACAACGGGTTTTACCGGCATCTTAGGTTTAACAAGCTCTACTTTACGCTGAATGACTTGTTGTGCAGCAACCTGAACAGGTTTAACTACTGGTGCTGTAGGTTTAATCACAGGTTTTTCAACTTTAGCCTGAACTACTTTGACTTCTTTATGTACGGAAGTTTGTACCGCATTGTTTAAGGCAAGTTCTATTGGCTTTTCGATTGCAACCTGAGCTGGCGTTGGGTCCACCGTAGCAACAGGCATATTTGATTTTTCATGAACAGGGGCTGAAGCAATGAAATCTTCTTTAACTTGAGGAGCAGCCGATTTAATATTTACCTTAGCAATTTTAATCGTTTTGAACATTTGCTCTTCATCAGTAACGGCAACATTTGGAGCAATAGGTTTAGGGGGTAACTGAACATTAACACTAAGGTTGCTTTCTAAATGTTGGCTTGATTTTTTCATCATAGCAGGTAAAAAAATTGCCCCTAATGATAAAACCACAGATATACCAACTAAACGATGTTTTAATTTCTCATCCATTACCAGTTTCATCGAACCTCCTAATTAGACTGGACAGCCATTATATGACTCACAGTAAAAAATGACCCATAAACAACGATTAAATCACCTGGTTTTGCCTGATCTAATGCCGTTTTAAAGGCAAGAAGCGGCTCATTATAACAAATTTTCACAAAAATTTCTGCATCATTAAAATAAGAAAGCAATAAATTTGCACTAATGGCGCGTTTAACATTTAATTGAGCCGGATACCAATAATCAACATAATCCTTTAACGGTACAATTAAACCAAGGATATCTTTATCTTTTAACGCTGAAAACACAGCATGAATCTTAGACTTTTTACCATAATGCTGCAAAGTCTTAGCTAATAACCTTGCAGATTGAGGATTATGAGATACATCATAGAGAACATCAACGCTCCCCTTCTGTAATTGCAAACGTCCAGGAATAAAAATACTCTCCATTGCCTTTTGTAAATGCTCGTAAGACACAGGGAGGCTCTGGGCTAATATATGGGATGCAGTAATTGCAGCGGCGGCTGATTTCAGTTGTATGGCCGGTTTTGGTAAATCATGTATTTTTGTTTCACCACAATAAACACTCCAAGTCAGATCGAGTTCTTCAAATGAAAATTCCTTACCTATATAATAAGAAGAAACGGGCAATGCTGTAGCCACTTCGACAATGCTTGCAGGGGGATTCTCATCAGCATAAATAAATGGCTTTCCACTACGAAGAATGCCTGCTTTTTCATAACCAATCACCTCCAGACTATCACCTAAAAAGTCCTGATGGTCCAAATCAATAGTAGTAATGATTGAAAGATCCGCATCAATAATATTGGTTGCATCCAGACGCCCACCTAAACCAACCTCAAGGATAATAATATCTACCTGCTCTTGGTGAAAATACCATAATGCAGCAAGTGTTATAAATTCAAAGTAAGTTAATACCGTATCCTGGCGTACTGATTCAATTAAAGCAAAGGCCTGACACAAGATGTCCTCATTTATTCGTGTTAAACCAACACGGACACGCTCATTAAAATGAATAAGATGCGGAGAGGTATAAGCCCCTACCTTATAACCAGCTGTATGATAAATATGTTCTAAGGCGGTTACTGTAGAACCTTTTCCATTTGTTCCGGCAACGGTAATGACGTTACATTTAGGCCTAAGTAATTGTAATCGCTCTGCAACGATTTGAATTCGAGCTAAACCTAATTGAATTTCGTTGACATTTCGAGTTTCGAGATCAGATAGCCATTCAGCTAAGCTCCATTCGTGATAAGGCTTGAACAAAAAAGTACTCCTGGCTGAATTTTAGATAAGATAAAAGCTCTGGAGCTCGCAACTCACCCCCGAATTACCGCGACTTGACGCGGTATTCGGGAGTACTGAAAGTCCCGCATTCACTGAGATAAGCTCAGCTAATTAATATTTGCGAGTTAGCTTCGATACCAATTCAGAAATAAGCGGACGAAGTTCTTTTCGTTGCACAATCATATCAATATGACCATGCTCTAAAAGAAACTCACTACGTTGAAAACCTTCCGGCAAAGTTTGTCGTACTGTCTGCTCAATTACTCTTGGGCCTGCAAAACCTATTAAAGCATTAGGCTCAGCCATAATCACATCCCCTAGACTTGCAAAACTCGCAGATACACCACCCATAGTAGGATCTGTCAGCACCACAATAAAAGGAAGTCCCGTTTCAGCAAATTTTGCCAATGCCGCTGAAGTTTTCGCCATCTGCATTAAAGAAAATAAACCTTCTTGCATACGCGCACCGCCACTGGCAGTAAAACAAATGTAAGGACGATGTTCTTCTGCTGCTACAGAAACCGCACGCACAAACTTTTCACCCACAGTAGCTCCCATTGAGCCACCCATAAAGTTAAATTCAAAAGCACTAACCACAACAGGCTGTTGCATTAATGTACCTTTAACAACAATTAATGCTTCTTTTTCACCCGTAGCTTTTTGAGCTTGAGAAATTCTATCTTTATATTTTTTGGAGTCTCTAAACTTCAACCTGTCAATTGGCTCTAACGATGCGGCGATTTCCTCTTGACCTGCTTCATCGAGAAACTGGCCAATACGAACTCGTGCTGAAATTCTATGATGAAAATTACATGACGGGCAGACCATTAAATTCTTGGTCAATTCAGTGCTATATAGAACCTCATTACAGCCAGAACATTTAAGCCATAAACCTTCAGGTACCCCTTTTTTCTGCGAGGTATCAGTATTTACTCTTGATGGTAATAATTTTTTTAACCAACTCATAAATTGGAACCCATTATTTATAGAATCTTAGTCATAAAAAAAGCAGTCTCTTCCATTATAGGAAAAATCTACTGCTTTTTTTTCGCTAGCATTATACACATAAAAAAATATTCTGAAATCGTATCCAGTTAAACATTAGCCTCAATACCATAATCCCCTATCAAAGTAAACGATTTATTATTAATATTTTCAGGGAGACCAAATAAAGAGCACCAACGCAACATATTCATTTTATTAATCATTTTTTTTATTTTTTTTAAAAAATTTCCATTTTTTTCCTAAAGTTTTTTACATCATCGCCGATAAACATTTTGGGAACAGGAAGCTCATATTAAAAATGAAATTCTTGATTACTAAACGGAAATAAAATCCCAAACAGGGATCAAGTCTGAGGAGACTATAAATATGGCTCAAGTTATTAATACCAACGTATCGTCGCTATTAGCACAACGTAACTTATCAAAAAGCAGTGATGCAATGTCTACAGCAATTCAAAGACTTTCATCTGGCTTAAAAATCAATAGTGCAAAAGATGACGCTGCAGGTCTTGCAATTTCTACATTAATGACAGCTCAAATTAATGGTGTGAATAAAGCAGCTCAAAACTCTAGCGATGCGATTTCTCTTGCGCGTATTGCTGAAGGCGGTATGGGTTCAGCTATTGACAACTTACAAAAAATGCGTGAATTGTCTGTACAAGCAGCAAACGGTACTAACAATTCTGCTGACCGTTTGGCATTACAAGATGAAGTCAGTCAGTTGATTAGCCAGATTAATGATATTGCAAACGACACGCAATTCAACGGTCAAAGCATTATTAACGGTGCATTCTCAAGTACAACATTCCAAGTAGGTGCTAACGCAAACCAAACTACTTCTTTTGGAATTGATAGTATTTCAGCTAGTTCTATAGGCTTCCTGGCACAAGCTACTGGTACTAACGTAACTACAGCTACTGCTACTGATATCACAATTGGTATGGCAGGTACTCCTGGAACTAAAACGATTGCTTCTTCTGCACTTTATGCTACCAGCATTGCAGGTCAAGGCGCTGGTTCTGCATTCGCGAAAGCAGCAGCAATCAATGCAGCAAACGTTAATGGCTTATCAGTTACTGCACAAACATCAGGTACTACTGGTGCCCTCGCTTTTGCTGGTGGTGCTTATGCTTTAGACATCAACGGCATAACCATATTTGATGGTGATGATACTGCTTTAACTGCAACTACATTGAATGATTTGATCAACAGCCAATCATCACAAACTGGTGTGGTATCTTCATTAGACGCAACTGGTACTATCGTTACTTTAGCTGCTGCTGATGGCCGTGATATTACTGTGACTGAAACTGGAGATACTCCATTAACAGCTGCAGGATCATTTACATCTGGTACTGCGTTAACCGGTACATTAACAATGACAGGTAACAACGTAATTTACTTAGGTGGTACTATTGCTGACTTAGGATTTACTTCCGGTACAATTATGACTGATACCAGCGGTATTGATACTCTGGACATTAGTACTCAATCAGGTGCAACAACAGCAATCCAAAGAATTGACTCAGCAATAGCAAGCATTACTGCTAACCGTGCTGCTATGGGTGCTATGGAAAACCGCTTTGAAGCAACTATTGCTAACTTAGAAAACATTTCTGATAACACTCAAGCTGCTCGTAGCCGTATCCAAGATACTGACTATGCAGCTGAAATGGCAAATTTAACTAAGAACCAAATCCTGCAACAAGCTGGAACTGCAATGTTGGCACAAGCAAACAGCATGCCACAATCTGTTCTTTCATTATTAAACTAATTGTAGGTATTTTAATCGAAGTACAGTCTACTGTACTTCGATTTTTATTTATTACCCTAACAGCTAAATATCTATTGCTATGGGAATAGGAATAATAAATGACAATTGAATCAATCCCCCCAACAAATAAAATGCTACAAGCTGATTTAGTAAAGCTTAATGACAAAAATATTAAACCAATGACAAAAAGTTCTACTTCCACAGAGAATTTAGATACTGACGTGAAGCAAACTATTGATAACGTAACTGGCTTACTACAAAGCATTGTAACCCTAAAAATTTCAGATAAAGTACTACGTAAAATACCTTCCGATGAATACTTGCATTTATTAAGTTTACTTGATGAAATAGTTAATGGATCCGTCAATAAACGGATTTAAAACGAATGATCTGCTTTTGAATAAATAAACGAATATAAGAATAATAATAAGGGACATTATGGGCTTATCATCACCTGGAATAGGATCTGGACTCGATATTAAAGGCATGGTGGATGCCATGGTTAAAGCGGACATAGCAAGTGCGCAAGCCCGCCATGATAAAAAATTAACCTATGCCAATGCAGAGATTTCCGCGATTGGACAAGTTAAAAGCATTTTAGCTAATTTGAAAACGACGCTAAATAACTTATCCAACATGAGCCAAATCACTAAAATGAAAAGCTCGATTAGCGACTCTAAATATTTTGATGCAACAATTACGACTCAGGCTCAACCGGGGACATACCAAGTGCAAGTGCAATCCCTTGCTCAATCCCAAAGCCTTTCCAGCGCTTATTTTGCAAACAGTGCTACCTCTTTAGGTGATGGTACGATTACTTTTAATTTCGGCACCTATAGCAGTGATCTAAGTACGTTTACTGCAAACTCAGAGGTAAATCCATTAACGATTACCATCGCCCCAGGAAGTGATAGCCTCCGTGCAGTTTGTGATGCAATCAATGCAGCAGATGCGGGAGTAAGTGCTTGTATCATACAAGATAGCTTAGGTGCTCGATTAAGTCTTACCTCTTCTGAAACAGGAGAGAACTATGCAATGCAAATTACTAGTGATATCACTGCCTTGAATTATGATCCAACAACGAGTAATACATCACTAACACAAAATTTAGCTGCACAAAATAGTGTCGTGCTCGTTAATGGTATGACAATAAATCAAAGTACAAATCAACTTAAAGATGTGCTTTCAGGAATTACACTTAACTTAAAAGAAGTTACCACTGGTTCAAACATTAGTTTAACGGTTTCAAACAACCAAGAGCATCTAACAACATGCATTAATGACTTCATCAAAAAATATAACGAATGCATGACGCTATTAGGTAGCGCAATAGGATATGACGCCGAGACTCAAACCAGTGGATTTTTCCAGGGTGACTCCCAAATCAAAGGTTTGAAGCAAAACATGCAGCACCTCATAAGCAGTTTTACTGCGCCAAGCGGTAGCCCTTTTCAGTCACTTACAGACATCGGTATTACCACTAAAAAAGGTGGTGCACTGGAGTTAGATCAAGATACGTTCAAAACAGCCCTCAATGAAAACTTTGAAGCCATCGGTGCTTTATTTGCAAAATCCATCACTGCAACAGATCCCAACATTCAAATTAACTCAATGGATACTAAAGTTGCTGCCGGAAGTTATGACGTATTTTTAACTGATTTTGTTCCTGGCGTGAATTTATCAGGACGTATTGGTGATCTTCCTGGAATATCTACTGATGGTATTACCATGACAGGAGCTGGGAAATTAAATACTTTATCAATTAACGTGCTTGCCGGTAGTACAGGTGATCGTGGTCAAATCATTGTTAATGATGGGGTTGCAGTCCTGCTAGATAAGATGCTTGATGGATATGTCGGTGAGAAAGGTGAATTTGAAGAGCGAACAGATGCATTAAATAAAGACGTAAATCAGTTAAATAAACAGCAACAACGAATTGATGATAAAAGCAAGATGCTGGAGCAAAAATATCTAAAACGATGGAATGCTGTCGATCTACTCATCTCAAAACTACAAGATACAAGCGGGATGCTTAGTCAAGTTCTGGCTAATTTACCCAAATTAAAAACTAAAGATTAATTCTATAAAACAATTGGCCAGCTCTAAAATTAAGTTGGCCAACTTACATACAGACTTAAGAGGTTTAATTCATGAAAAACCCATATAACAAAGCAGCAGAGCAATATAAATCTATTGAGTTAAAAACTCGAGTCGCGGCAGCAGATCCTCATGAGTTAATCAACTTACTCTTACAAGGCGCACGTAATCATATTGCTGCAGCGCAAGGAAGTATAGAACGCAAACAAATCCGCGAAAAAGGCGAGCACATAAGCAAAGCGTTGGGTATTGTTGCCGGTTTAAAAACTTGTCTAAATCAGGAAGAAGGTGGCGAAATAGCAGCTAACCTACTCCAAATTTATGAGCACATAGAAATATTACTTTTAAAAGCTAACCTGCATAATGATAAAGACTTATTGGCTAAATCGACTGAATTACTACGAGAAATACATGAAGCTTGGAAAGAAATTTCTCCCAAATCATCAGAAACAACAAATTAAACTTACTAATAAACGTAAATTATGTGCCACCCGTATTACAACTTCACCTAATACGGGCTCCCCCGAAAAATCCACTGCAAAATTTTTATAAAGTTATTCAGCAACATGCCGCTAAGGATAATATAAGCCCCACAAATTGAGATCATGCCATGAAAATTATGATATCAATCTTGATTTCAGTATACTTTATGTTGATTAGCCCATGTGCCCTAGCCGCCACACGTTATGGAGAAAGCTTATGTGCTTCATCAGATTACCTCTGTATTAAAATTAAAAAAGGAGAAAGTTGGGATCAACTCTTTCCTAATCCAGAAGAGCGCGATATGGTGCGCCGGATTAATCGCATGAACATATCCTTGCGTGCAGGAATGACCATTGCGGTTCCCAAAAACATCGATCGCCTCACAATTTATGATGTATCCCCATTCCCTCGTTATATAGAATCTACAGGTGAGAAAACGATTTACGTGAGTCAAAAAAAATTAGCCTGGGCAGCCTATGATGTCGATGGGGAACTTCTTTGGTGGGGGCCTATTTCATCTGGACTTAGTAAATGCCCTGGAGTACGTGGTGGATGCACTACACCTACTGGCTCATTTCGTATTATTCGCAAGCAAGATATAGATTGTGTCTCTACGGTATTCCCACAACGATCTTATGGTGAAAGCGGTGGCGCTTTAATGCCTTACTGCATGCACTTTTTCCGTGGTTATGCATTACATGGTAGCGATGATGTTCCAGGCTTTAGAGCAAGCCATGGTTGTGTACGCATGTTTACTGAAGATGCACGCTGGCTTAATGAAGAGTTTGTGGATTTACCAGGTGGGGGCATGCAAGGAACCAGAGTGGTAATAGATGCTCCGAATGATGCAAACGATAGATAAGGTGCTTGCTGAGCATAAAATATGGGCTTCTATTACACAGGCTGATATTTTATTTGATGTATTTGATATTAATGTGTTATTTTTAGCGGTTGGCTTTTGATTGGACGAATCTGGAGAATGAAACACTAATGGCACATTACAATACACAATCGCTAGAAAATTCTGGCAAAGGTTCCATTATGTCATGGATCGTATGGGGATTAGCTTGTTTGTTCTATTTTTATGAATGTCTTCTCCAAGTATCCCCCAGTGTGATGAGTAATGAGTTAATGCGGGATTTTGCTGTTACAGGGCAAACGCTAGGTATTTTATCAGGAGTCTATTTCTACTCTTATGCGGCAATGCAGCTCCCTGGTGGTGTGTTAATGGATTATTTTGGGCCCCATCGTCTTTTGACCCTGGCAACTATTGTTTGTGCGGGGAGTACCATTGCCTTTGGAATGACTGATAACTTTTTCATGGCGTGCATTGCCCGATTAATGATTGGCTTTGGTTCTGCTTTTGCCGCAGTAGGAACCATGAAATTAGCAGCAAACTGGTTCCCTGCACATCGCTTTGCACTATTAACCGGCTTAATGGTTACCCTTGGAATGCTTGGTGCCATTGGTGGTGAAACACCCTTAGCTCTGCTTATTGAAGCTTTTGGCTGGCGCAAAAGCATGATGATTATGGGCTACATTGGCCTTGTTCTCGCCGTATTGATTTTTATTATCGCTAAAGATGCACCCAAAAACTATCAGCCTGCAGTACATCATCATCCCCTAGAGGAAGAAGAGCATTTAATACCCAGCTTAATTGCCTTGATGAAAAACAAACAAATTTGGTTGGTCGCCTGTTATGGCGGACTAATGTATATGGCAACTCCCGTATTTTGTGGGCTTTGGGGTGTTCCATTCCTTATGGCAAAAATGGCAATTAGTAAAGAAACAGCCGCTAATTATATTTCCTTAGTATTTGTTGGTTGGGCTATTGCGAGCCCATTATGGGGAATATTTTCCAACCGCATTGGTCTACGCAAACCACCAATGTACATAGGCTGTGTCGGCGCCCTATTCTGCTCATCATTTTTTATCTTTGCTCCGATCACCACCTCTTTTTTAATGCAATTTTTCCTGTTTTTCTTTGGTATATTTTCTGCAGGCTTTTTACCCGCATTTACTGTAGTTAAAGAGTTGTGTAATAAAAAATACGTTGCGACCGGTTTAAGTTTTATGAACATGATGAATATGATAGGTATTGCTCTAGCTCAACCACTTATCGGCTATATCCTTGACAGATTATGGACCGGGGAATTAAATGGTACTGTCAGAGTATATCCCATGGAGGCCTATCATACTGGATTAGCAATTCTCCCATTAGGTATGTTTATCGCCTTACTTATTTTGCCTAAAATAAAAGAAACTTATTGTCAAAGCGTAAATTAAACACGTCTCAAACCAGTAGCCTTGATGCAGCGCAGTAATCAAGGCTTGGTTGTACCAGACACCCCATTGGTTGAGCTGCATCAAGGCTATCACTCTAAATTCACATCATAATCCATGAAGTTACTCACAAAAATGGCATTTTGAAGTTTCTTGGGTATAATACACACAAATTGTGATCTCAATGTAGGTTTAATCGGCACGCAACAAGCCTGCATTATCTTTAAAAGTAGATTTTTAATATGGCTAAAAAACTGTACATTAAAACGAATGGCTGCCAAATGAATGAATACGATTCAACAAAGATGGCAGAGGTATTGCGGGAATCTCATGGTCTGGAGAAAACAGATCAAGTTGAAGAAGCTGATGTAATATTACTTAATACCTGTTCTATTCGTGAAAAGGCGCAAGAAAAAGTATTTTCTCAACTCGGGCAATGGCGTGATTATAAAGCTAAAAACCCCCATGTGGTAATTGGCGTTGGCGGCTGTGTTGCCAGCCAGGAAGGCTCTGATATTGTTAAAAGAGCCCCCTTTGTGGACCTCGTTTTTGGCCCACAAACATTACATCGTCTTCCCGCCATGCTAAATGAGCGTATTGAAAAGAAAAAGCCTGTTGTTGATATTAGCTTTCCGGAAATTGAGAAATTTGACCATTTACCCGCGCCAAGAGCAGAAGGACCTACTGCCTTCGTATCCATTATGGAAGGATGCAGCAAATACTGCAGCTTCTGTGTAGTCCCCTATACTCGTGGTGAAGAAATCAGCCGTCCTTTTGATGATGTATTGGCTGAGTGCTACCATTTAGCAACCCAAGGAGTAAGAGAAATCAACTTACTTGGGCAAAACGTTAATGACTATCGTGGCAAAATGGAAAATGGTGACATCGCTGATTTAGCGCTTCTAATTCATTATATTGCGGCAATTGATGGAATTGGCAGAATTCGTTTCACCACCTCTCATCCATTAGCATTCTCAGATAATTTAATTAATGCCTATGCCGAAGTTCCTGAATTGGCAAATCACTTACATTTACCAATACAAAGTGGTTCTGATCGTATTTTAGGCCTGATGAAACGAGGTTATACCGCATTAGAATTTAAATCGAAAATCAGAAAACTACGTAAAGTACGTCCTGACATTCGCTTGTCTACTGATATTATCGTGGGTTTCCCTGGAGAAACAGATAAAGACTTCCAGGCGACTATGGATTTAGTGCATGAAATCGGCTTTGATATTTCCTTTAGCTTTATTTATAGCCCAAGACCAGGAACACCAGCAGCTAATTTACCTGATGACACCCCACTCGAAGTCAAAAAACAACGACTACAAATTCTACAAAATCGATTGTTGCTCCAATCGTCTCGTTATAGCCAATCAATGATTGATAGTACGCAAAGAATATTAGTTACTGGACATGCTAAAAGAGACAGCCAACAACTTTCTGGTCGTACTGAATGCAATCGTGTAGTAAATTTTGATGGCCCCGCTCATTTAATCGGCCAATTTGTTAATGTTCATATTAATGAGGCATTACCTAACTCATTACGTGGACGACTCGTTGAAGTTGAGGCTCACACATCCTAATGATAGAACATATTCAAAAACAATTAACCGTTCCCCGCGAGCATCATAATCAGCGCATAGATAGTGTGCTCGCGCATATGCTTCCCGAATATTCCCGCTCACAAATCAGTAACTGGATAAAAAGCGGTGCGATCACCATGAATCAAAAGTCCTGCAAACCTAAAGATAAGGCTTTGGATGGTGATCTTATTGAAATTAACGTGGATCTAAATGTAATTGACACCAGTTTCGAGTCTTGTGCTCCTGAAGCAATTCCATTAAATATCGTTTTTGAAGACGATGAGTTATTGGTATTGAATAAACCTGCCAATATGGTGGTACATCCAGGCGCTGGAAATCGGGAACATACCTTGGTTAATGCCTTATTACATCATGAGCCTGCTCAACATCATTTACCCAGAGCCGGGATTATTCATCGCTTGGATAAAGATACCACGGGCTTATTAGTGGTAGCCAAAAGCTTAACCGCACATACTTCCCTGATAAGGCAAATGCAGGCACGAGAAATTCAACGCCACTACATTACCTTAGTGCAAGGCCATCTTATTTCAGGGGGAACCATTGAGACAGGTTTTGGACGTCACCCGCGTAACCGCTTGAAAATGACAGTGCAAGAATATGGGCGCGAGGCAATTACTCATTATTCAATCAACAAGCAATACCAAGACTTTACTCTACTGGATGTTAAATTAATGACTGGGCGTACGCATCAAATTCGCGTTCATTTGGCACACATTAATCATCCAGTTGTTGGCGATCAACTTTATGGCGGTCGCATGAAAGTCCCTACCCAGGCATCATCTGAGCTTCGAACACTCATTCAGGAATTTAAAAGACAAGCCCTACACGCATGTAGCCTTTCTTTTTTCCATCCAAAAACGGATGAGGAGTTGACATTTACAGCGCCTTTACCTGATGATTTTCAATATCTTCTTAACACATTGGATGCGCATTATGAAGACTAATTTAGCCTGTTGGCCAGCGCCTAAAAATATCACCGCGCTGAGTACAACTCGTCTATCGGGATATAGCTTGCCCCCTTATAACTCCAATAACTTGGGATTAGGAATTGGAGATGATGATCAGCATGTTTTGCAAAACCGCCAACAACTGGTTGAGTTACTGCATTTACCTGGTGAACCTCAATGGCTACGTCAGACACACAGTACTCGTTGTGTGCTGGTAGAAGAAGATGTAAATCGTGAGGCAGATGCCTCAGTAACTCGTTCAAGTAAACATCCGCTCGTAATTCTTACCGCAGATTGTTTACCCATTACTCTATGCAATGTACAAGGCAATGAAATTGCCGCCATTCACGCAGGTTGGAAAGGCTTAGTAAATGGGATCGTAGAAAATACGCTTGCCAAAATGCACAGCAAAGCTTCTGACCTGCTCGCATGGATAGGACCCGCAATTTGCCAAAAATGTTATGAAGTGGGCGATGAGGTATACCAAACCTTCACTACGAAATATCCTTTTAGCAAAGAAGCATTTAAACCAGTTAACTCAAAATGGCTGGCTAATTTGCCGAAAATTGCGGAAATGGTGCTGAACTCACAAGGTATAAATGCGGTATATCAGTCCGAATTATGCACTTTTGAGTCAGAAAATGAGTTGTTTTCCTATCGAAAAACCTCTCAAACAGGTAGAATAGGCACCTTAATCTGGTTTAATAATCAACCTCAACCTCAGGACTAAAAATGATAAAAAGCATGAAAGTATTCTTTAGTGCCCTGCTCTTTGCAACCATGCCGCTAGCATATGCGGCCGAAGAAGTGGTTATGCCAAGTATGGCACCTGTATTAAAAAACATTATGCCTGCCATTGTGAATGTTGCCGTACAAGGTTACTTACCCAGTGAAATCAACGCTCCAGGCGCTGCAGCGGATGAAGAGGCACAAAATAATAGACGCTCAAGACAATTACCTGAAAAAGGACGCAAGTTTGAAAGCATAGGTTCAGGGGTAATTGTCGATCCGAACCAGGGAGTTATTATTACAAACGACCATGTGATTCGTAATGCCACTCTCATTACAATTACACTACAAGATGGTCGACGTTTAAAAGCAAAACTAATCGGTGGTGACAGTGAAACTGATTTGGCCGTGTTAAAAATTGATGCCAAAAACCTTAAATCATTGCCTCTAGGTGATTCAGATCAACTACAAGTTGGTGATTTTGTGGTAGCAATTGGTAACCCATTTGGCTTAAATAGTTTTGGTAACAGCCAATCTGCAACCTTTGGTATTGTTAGTGCCTTAAAGCGTAGCGATTTAAATATTGAAGGTGTAGAAAACTTCATCCAGACAGATGCTGCAATTAACCCAGGTAACTCAGGTGGTGCGCTGGTTAACTCTAAGGGTGAATTAATTGGTATCAATACAGCAATTCTTTCACCTTACGGTGGCAACGTAGGTATTGGTTTTGCTATTCCAATTAACATGGCAAAAGATGTTGCACAACAAATAATAAAATACGGTTCAATTCATCGCGGATTGATGGGGATTTTTGTTCAACACTTAACCCCTGAATTAGCCCAAGCGATGGGATATCCAGAAGATTTCCAAGGCGCCCTGGTTGCACAAGTAAATCCTGGTTCTCCAGCAGAATTTGCAGGTTTGAAAGCTGGCGATATTATTACCCAAATTAATAATACTAAAATTACCCAAGGAACTCAGGTAAAAACAACAGTAAGCTTATTGCGTGTAGGTTCTAGTGCCAAGATTATGGTTCAACGCGATGGTAAGCCAATCACTCTTGATGCAGTAGTTACTGATGTTAAATCTCATGAGCAAAAGCTGCAATCAAGCAACCCATTCCTTTATGGTTTAGCATTAAGAGCTTTTGATCAAGAAACACCACCTCATGGCAATGTCACAGGGGTTCAAGTTGTAGGTGCGGTAGAAAGCAGTGCTGGATGGCGAGCAGGTCTAAGACCTGGTGATATTATTATCTCGGCTAATAAATCTCCTGTTAAAGACGTAAAATCTCTGCAACACATTGCGCAGCAAAAGAAAAATGAGTTACTGGTACAAGTGTTACGTGGACCTGGTGCTCTTTATCTGTTGATTATCTAATTATGAAAACCTGGTTGCATGCAACCAGGTTTTTCTTTTGTAAAGCCTCAACCCAACACATTAATTTTATTGATTGATTTATATAAATAAGGCTAAAATAGTAAAAAAATTGCCCTAAGAAATGGATTTTTAAATGCCCAAAATGGTCAAAGTGGCTGTATACCTGGTTACTTTATTGTTGAATCTTAGCTGTTATGCAGGCAACCCCTTATGGACGATTACCCCGAATCCAGATTACCCACCACAAATATCACTCACATCAACAAACTCTGCGACAATTAAATACACTATCACGAATAATTCCCATAGACCCCATACGCTTGTAATGAAACCCATTCAAGGAATTACGCAAATCACAAGTGCTGGAAATTGCCCCAGTTCATTTACTTTGGCTTATAAACAATCGTGCACCCTAAATTTATTAGTTAATGGTAGCCTTTTAAGCGGCAATATCTATGGCGGCCCCATTATATGTCAGCAAGGAAGCATGCTTGAATGCTATCAACCGAGCATAGCGAATACTTTAAATATCATCTTTGTCCCCTTAACAAAATACCTAATTACTCCATTAATGCGCATGAATGGAGTAATCACGCCAAACACACCGCAAACAGTATATGCCGGAACCAACTTAACATTTAGGGCAATACCAAGCGTTGGATATCAAGTGGATCAATGGCTTGTTGATGGTGGAATTGCTCAAAAAGGCGGCTCAACCTTAACTCTATCTCAGATTGATGCAAATCACACCGTAGAAGCAAGCTTTACACGTAGTGGAATAATCTATGCGGGAACCGCTAGTGGCTTTGTTTATTTTTCTACGGATAATGGTTTAACCTGGAATGCCAGCACCCCACCCTCTAGTGGATATAGCGTCAATGGTGTTTTTGCAAACGCCTCAACCCTGTATGCAGCAAGTGCCGATGGCAAAGTATATTATTCAACGAATAATGGCTCCTCTTGGAATGCTACTTCAACAGTTAGTGGAAACAGCCCCGTAAATAGTGTTTTTGTACTAGGAAACGGCTCGATTACCATTTATTGTGGAACCCAAGATGGACATGTTTATTATTCTACTGATGGCTCTACATGGACAGCAACAGCAAATCCAGGCACAGGGGCTGTAAATAGCCTATTCATCACACCAACCAGTACAATTTATGCCGGAAGTCAGGATGGGAACGTTTATTATTCACTAAATAATGGAACTAGCTGGCACCTAATTAATGGTCCAGAAACAAGTAGTTCCGTACCGGTATACAATGTGTTCGCCACCAATAGCCAACTTTATGTCAACACGCGGCAAACGACCTCTAATGATACATTACCCCCAGGAACAATTGATTTTGAATACACTTATACAAGCAATAGCCTCACCGATGCTAATCCGATATGGAGTCTGTTATCACAGATAACCTATACCTTATTCGTCAACGCTGATGCGAGTTTAATTTATGCTGGCACCCAAGGTGGTTATGTCTTCTCATTAACAACGGGTGATGAATTGGGATTTGTAACCTATAGCCCCATAACCAGCTTATATTTTCTAGATTAATTGAGTCATAGGGAGATAACTCATGTCAAAACTTAAATTCTTATTGCCACTGGGCTTTATGGTAATGACTTCCTATGCGAATACAATAAAGGATTTCGCGCCGATATTCAGTACTGGTTTTAATTTGCTAAGCCAGGCAAATTTGATCAAACCAGTCACAGCAAGTACAGAGCTATCATTTACTGTATGGCTGAAATTACGCAATAAGGAAGCACTAAATCAGCTTGTTCAAGATGTTTATGATGCGGATAGTCCTCGTTATCATCACTATTTGACTACAGATATTTATGAGCAACAATTTGCTCCAAGCAGAGATACAGAAGAGTTAATTCAACATTTTTTTACCGCCCAAGGTATGCGAGCTAAAATAGTAAATCACAGTATTCGTGTAACAGGTACAGCAAAGCAAATCGAACGCGCACTCCAAGTACAAATGAATTATTATCGTTATCAACAAGAAACCTTTTATGCTAATGCTAACCAGCCAAAATGTCCCGCAGAACTCGCTGAATTTATTTCAGAAATTACCGGGCTTAATAATATCCCTGAATTTCATTCCAATCGAAGGAGCACCATTCAGCAAGAACCACCACAAATTGATGAATTAAATTTTATTTGGCGCAATTTTATGCCTAGCGCGATTCCTACCACTATTTCCTTACAAGGTTTTACGGGAGCCAATCTACAAAAAACCTATAACCTGAACAATATTCCCAGAATTAATGGGGTACATTTAAATGGTGCAGGGCAAACCTTAGTGATTGTTGATAAATGTGGTTCTAATGGACCTGCGCAAATATTAAGTGATGCCAATCAATATTTTATTAGCAATGGCATTACCCCGTTTAAGGTATCAGGGGCAACGAAGAATTTTGCCATCATTAATCCTGATGGTACTCCTTTTACATCCTGCCCAGGGACTCCTTCGTTTAGTAGAGAAATTGTTTTAGATGTTGAAGCATCCCACACCATTGCCCCCGGTAATAATACTGCTTTAGTTTTGGGAACAAACCAGCGTGATACATTAATTGATGTGATTAATACTTTAATTCAGAATAACTACAGCATCCACGGCTTTAAGAATGCCTACGTTATTTCCAATAGCTGGAGCGGAGCTGAAATTAATGACCCGGCACTGGAATCCGCATTAGAGCTTGCCGCCGCGGCAGGAATCAGTGTGAATTTTTCTTCTGGAGATTGTGGCGATAATACCTACCCAACCTCGTCAAAATGTAGCGGAACGTGGCCCTCGCCACTGACAGTAAATTATCCATCCAGTTCGGCTTATGTTACTGCCATAGGAGCAACTGCCTTATTTGTGGACGCCAATTACCGCTATGCCTTTGAAACCGTTTGGGGAACAGTACGCTCTATTGGTGGTACCTTATCCTACGATGGGGGCACAGGTGGAGGAATTAGTCAGTATTACGGGCCTGTCGCATGGCAAGGTTCGATCAATAACTTTACTGCTGGGGGTTACGGAGTTATCAGCAACTATGGCAGCCGACGTGCTTTACCGGACGTTGCAATGCTTGGTGATCCGCAAACAGGCCTATTAATTATTGCTAATGGAGCCCAAGTACAAGATGGTGGCACCAGTTTGGCTTGCCCCTTATTTTCCGCGACCTTGGTGTTAGTAAATCAAGCACGTAGTTTATTAAATAAGGGAACCCCTATTGGGCAAGCAGCGCCTTACTTATATCAAAAGAATGATGTTTTACTTGCCAACAGAGCGATTAATTTGATTATTCCCCCAGCTCTGATTATTAGTGGTGCTACCCCGCCCCCATCGAACACAATACAGAATACTCCAGCTCCGGCCTCTGCATTTACACTTGGTCATATAACCTTTGGTTGGGATTCAGCTCTTACAGTTGAGCCCGAAGATCAGTTTTGGAATGACGCTGTTGGAGTGGGCTCACCCAATATTCCTAATTTTGTGATAACGATGGCGAACATGTAGTTATCAAATCCGTGTAGCCTGGTTGCACACAACAAGGCTACACCTAACAATTAATGTGACGCCGTTCATCTGAACAATTAATCAACAAAAACAATCGAATTATTAGATTTATAAAAAAAAATATTATTTTTATTAATTTAAGTATTGACATATGCCCGCTAAAAGGACAAAATCTCGGTCCTCGCGGCTATGTAGCTCAGTCGGTTAGAGCGCGGCACTCATAATGCTGAGGTCGGTGGTTCGAGTCCACCCATAGCCACCATTTTCCTTTTAAAATCAATCATCTTTCCTTAAAATATCAAAAAATTTGTTGTTAAGTTTTTAAATTTAGATATCATGTTACTATCTAGGATTTTGCGGTTTTTCAATGCGCTCGATAGTACTTACATTTTTAATATTATGTTCTACATTTGTTTATGCAAATGACATTAATATTTCGACAACCACCAAGGATGGAAATACAACGTTCTTTCTTCAGGCTGGCGCCTTTAATTTAGAAAAAGATGCTCAACAACGAAAAAAGCAATTGTCCACCTTAGTTAACTCACCAATAGAAATTAAAAATCTATCCGATAAACGTCTCTATCTCGTGCAAATCGGCCCAATAAATGATTACCCAACTGCAAGAGAATTACAGCGTACACTTTCTCAAAAAATAAATACTTCTAATAATAACGCAACATCCAAAAATCAATCTTCTTTAGTTGCTGCAAACTCAACAGCTAATGGTGCAGATACAACACAAACAATGTCTGAAGTGTCTGAAGACAGCCAATTATGGAATTTACGCAATGCAGACATTCGCGCGGTTATTGCTGAGGTTTCTCGTGTTACGGGTAAAAACTTTGTGATTGATCCAAGAGTACAAGGAAAAATATCCATCGTATCCTCCACTCCAATGTCCTCCCATGAACTGTACCAGGTTTTTCTTTCTGTCCTTCAGGTTTCTGGATATGCAGCAATTCCCAGTGGCGAAATTATTAAAATTATTCCTAATATTGATGCCAAAACACAATCATCTGATCTAAGAATTCCTCCGCAAGGCGATGACATGATGGTTGCAGTGGTGCCTGTACACTATGTCCCTGCAGAACAATTAGTCCCCGTTTTAAGGCCTTTAATGCCACAATGGAGTAGCGTGTCTGCTTATGGTCCCTCCAATATGTTGATTCTTTCGGGGCGTGCAAATAATATTAAAAGCCTTGCTGATATCATAAAACAGGTTGATAACTCAGCAGCCAACGGAATTGATATTGTTCCACTTAGACATTCTTTAGCGATGGATATCGCAAATACACTGAAGGACCTAATCAAAGCCCAACCGAATATGGCCGGAGGGCGAACACAAATTTCTATTTCCGCAGATGATCGCTCCAACTCTCTTTTAGTTAGCGGCTCCAAAACAGATAGAATACGGCTGAGAATGCTTATTCTAAAGCTAGACCGAGAAAGCTCAACAGGCCTAAATGGCAATACTCAAGTTGTGTATCTCAATTACATGCGTGCCGAAGATCTGGTCCCTATTCTTGCAGGTATTGCTCAAGCAAACTTTAGTGGAAATGTAGGCACAACAATGGGAACCATTACCAGACCAGCCTTAGATAGTACAAATCCTGCTTCAAATCTTGTAAATAATAGCCAAAATAATCAAATGAGCTCAAGCACGAGTAATAGTGGCAGTGGTTTGTCTTCTTCTGCTGCTACAGCAAATACCTCTGCAGCCAGCACCCAAAATGAAGGTTCCACTAAGCCAACAGTACAAATCATTGGCGAACCAAACACTAACTCCATTATTCTTAATGCCCCCGCCTCTGTTATTCGCATTTTAAAGCGCGTTATTTCGCAATTAGATATTAAACCTGCACAATTATTAATTGAGGCCTTAGTTGCTGAAATTAACCAAGAAGATGCAAATGACCTGGGTATTGAATGGGGTACGAATCAACAAACAGGAAAACCTTCTAGCTTTAGAAATGGATTTGCTATTATCAATAACCAAACTAGATTTGATGATTTCCAAGCGCAAATTTATGCACTAGCTCGCGCGCACAAGGCGAATATATTATCAACACCATCAGTTGTAGTTCTTGATAATCGTCAGGCAAAAATCCTTGTGGGTAAACAGGTTTCTGTTGCGGCTAGTAATTATCCAAACAATGCGAATGGCACCACAACAGCAAGCCCATTTACCACCTTCGATCGAGTTAACGTAGCATTGCATCTGTATGTAAGACCACAAATTACCCGTGACAATGGTATTCAAATGCAAATTGACCAAGGTAATGATACTTTAGATCCACCAGTAGTAGCAGAGACATCAACCATACCAACCTTTAGAATCAGTAGTATTGTAACCTCAGTACATGTCGAAAGTGGTAATGTAGTTGTCTTAGGGGGATTAACCCAAGATAGTCTGAGTAGTGACAATAACCGTATTCCTATTCTTGGTGATATACCTGGTGTTGGCAGATTATTTAAACGGAGTATACACACAAGAGATAAGCGAGTACTTATGGTGTTTATCAAGCCTATTATTCTCCGGAATGAACGTGATACGGTGCATGCGACTGATCAGAGATACAACCATACTCGTCAGTATCAATTGGATTGGTTACGCTCAGAAGAGGCCTATCTGCAAAGTAATAACTCGACAGTATTACCTGCATTAAACCGAGCCGACTTACCTAGACCCTTTAGCCGCCCACCTTTATTAGTGACTAAATAAACTATGGATGCTGAAGAGAAATCACTTAAAATTCCATATAGTTTTGCAAAGAACCATGGAATTGTTGTTGGGACCGAGTTAGTCGATGGAAAAGCTATTGTTTACCATCTACCCACTGTGTCCCTCCAATCACTTGCTGAAGTAAAGCGACTATTGCAGTATGAGTTGTCATTAAAACCAGTTGATGAGACAGCTTTTCAACAACACCTGGCAAATACCTATCAGTCTAAATCATCTATTTTAGAAGCCGCTGGTGGTATGGAAGAGGATATGGATCTTTCATTATTAGCAAGTCAGCTTCCAGTCAGTGAGGACTTATTAGAAAATCAGGATGATGCACCAATTATCCGTTTACTTAATGCCTTATTTACACAAGCAATAAAACAAAAAGCATCAGATATTCATATTGAAACCTATGAGGATCGCGTATTAGTTCGTAATCGTATTGATGGGGTTTTACATGAAGTATTAGAGATTCAACGTGCTATTGCTCCCTTAGTTATTTCTAGGGTAAAGGTAATGGCTAAACTTGATATCGCTGAAAAACGCATACCACAAGATGGTCGTATTTCATTACGCATCGGTGGACATAATATCGACGTGCGGGTATCTACCCTACCCTCAAATCATGGTGAACGTGTGGTATTGCGGATTCTGGACAAGCAAGCGGCCCAATTAGATTTAAATCTGTTGGGTATGCCAGCTTCAGCCTTAGTAACAATTCGCGAATTAATTGCCGAACCGCATGGAATTATTTTGGTTACCGGCCCTACAGGCTCAGGAAAAACAACCTCACTGTACGCAATGCTTACCGAATTAAATGAGGTTACGCGAAATATTTTGACCATTGAAGACCCAATTGAATATGACTTAGAAGGAATAGGCCAAACTCAAGTTAATACCAAAGTTCAAATGACCTTTGCTAAGGGCTTAAGAGCTATATTACGGCAGGATCCAGATGTGGTGATGATTGGAGAGATTCGTGACCTGGAAACAGCCGAAATCGCGGTACAAGCGAGTTTAACGGGACACTTGGTGCTTTCCACCTTACATACCAATAGCGCATTGGGTGCATTAACACGTTTGCGTGATATGGGCGTGGAATCATTCCTTTTGTCATCAAGTATTGTTGGTTTGATTGCACAACGTCTAGTTCGCAGGCTCTGCCCTCATTGTAAAACACCGCATCAATTAAGAGATGATGAAAAAGAATTAATGGGCCTTGCTCCTAATGCGGATTTATCTAAGGTATTTGAGCCTAAGGGTTGTGATTTATGTAATCATCTGGGATATCGTGGCCGAACAAGTATTTATGAATTAATCACCATTGATGACACCTTAAGAGGCATGATTCATCGAAATGATAATTTGCAGCTAATGGAAGAATATCTAAGACCGACCATGCCGAGTATTCGTGATGATGGTTTTAAACGCGTTCTCGCGGGTGATACTGCTCTAGCAGAAGTGCTTCGTGTGACGACACAGAATTAACAATAATCGTACGATCACTTGATCCTCCTCAGCCGTAACCCGTATTAGACAAAGTCGTAACACGGGTATTATAGCATCAAATTTGCGCTTTACTTAACCAGCTTCCGCCACGTCGTTCCTTTCGGGCCGTCCTCCAACTCAATCCCTTGCTCGAGTAATTCAGCGCGGATTTGATCGGCGCGCTCCCAATTGCGATCTGCTCTTGCTTGTAGGCGTTGGGTGATTAATTGCTCGATTATTGCTTTGTCGTCATCTGCAAGGCCTGCTTGTAGAAATTCTGAAGCGTCAGACTGCAATAACCCCATTACCTCAGCAAGATGCTTTAAGGTTGTGGCTAAAACGGGACTGGCATTTTTATTCACTTCATGACTCAACTGGAATAAAACAGATAAAGCAACAGGCGTGTTAAAATCATCATTCATTGCCTTGTTAAATTCAGCAATCCAATGCTCATCCAACTCACCATTACTCAAAATCGAAACATCTTTCATCGTTTGATAAAGACGAGTTAATGCCTTTTTAGCATTTACTAAATTCTCTTCAGAATAATTTAATGGGCTGCGATAATGACTACTTAACAAGAAATAACGAACAACTTCAGGATGATGCTCATTTAACACATCAGCAATAGTAAAAAAATTACCTAATGATTTAGACATTTTTTCATTATTTACCTGCAGCATACCCACGTGCATCCAATAATTAGCAAATGGCTTACAGGTAGCAGCTTCACTTTGCGCAATTTCATTTTCATGATGCGGGAACTGTAAATCTAAACCACCACCATGAATATCAAATTGCTCTCCAAGTTCTTCCATCGCCATCGCGGAGCATTCAATATGCCATCCTGGGCGTCCCTCACCCCAAGGTGAAGGCCAACTTGGCTCACCCGTTTTGGCTTTTTTCCACAACACAAAATCAAGTGGTGAACGCTTTTCTTTCACTACTTCAATACGCGCACCAGACATCAAACCATCTAAATCCTTATGCGATAACTTACCGTAATCAGCGAAGCTATCTACTTGGTAGCATACATCCCCATTATCACTTACATAAGCATTACCCTTTGCTAACAACCGCTCAATTAAACGAATAATCGTAGCGATATGTTCGGTTGCTCTTGGCTCATAATCGGGGGGCAGAATATTTAAAGCCTTCATGTCTTCATGCATGGCGGCAATGTAATGCGCAGTTAATTCTTCAATGGGAATACCACGCTCATTGGCACGTGCGATAATTTTGTCATCAATATCGGTAATATTACGAACAAAGGTTACATCATAGCCTTGGGAACGCAGATAACGCACAATCACATCAAAGGACACCATAGAGCGAGCATGGCCTAAATGGCAGTGGTCATATACCGTAATACCACAAACATACATTCCGATTTTTCCTGGATTAATGGAAACAAACGGCTCTTTTGTTCTTGTTAGCGAATTAAATAAATGTAACATTTCTGCCCCTTAGCTCACTTTTCCCCAAGTATCTTTTAAATCAACCACACGATGAAAAACACTTACGCGCCCGTCTTTTTCTTCATTAACACAATAATAGCCCAGCCGTTCAAATTGAAATACTTCACCTACAGGCTGATTAGCTAAAGAGGGTTCGCAAAATCCTTGCGTCCTTTGCAATGAGTCATGATTTAAAAACTGGAAAAAATCATCTTCACGAGCCGGATTCGCATCAGTAAACAAACGATCGTATTGTAAAACCGTTACCGGATACGCATGCTCGCTTGATACCCAATGAATAACACCTTTGACTTTTCTATCTTCTGGATTTTTTCCTAAAGTGTTTTCATCATAGGTACAACGTAATTCAACCACTTCACCTTGCTCGTTATGAATTACATCATTACACTTAATTACATAAGCATGACGTAAACGCACTTCCGCACCTGGTGATAAGCGGAAGAATTTCTTAGGAGGCTCTTCCATAAAATCAGAACGCTCAATATAAAGCTCTCTTGTGAAAGGAAGTTCTCGCCGTTCCGCTTCAGGATCTTGTGGGTTATATGATGCATTAAGTTGCTCAACTTTGCCTTCAGGGTAGTTTTCAATCACTACTTTTAAAGGATCCATCACACATAAAGCACGCTTCGCAGTTCGGTTTAATTCAGCGCGAACACATTCTTCCAACAAAGTCATATCAATGACTGAATCACTACGCGAAATACCTATCATTTCACAAAATTGACGAATCGCTGCTGGTGGATAACCACGTTTACGCATACCACGTAATGTTGGCATACGTGGATCATCCCAACCAGAAACTGCATTTTTCTCAACTAACTCACGTAACTTACGCTTAGACGTTACCGTGTGTGATAAATTCAAACGGGCAAATTCAGTTTGTACTGGTTTTGCAGGCACTGGTAAATTTTCGATAAGCCAATCATACAATGGTCGATGGTCTTGGAACTCCAAAGTACATAAAGAATGAGTAATTTTCTCTAATGCATCTGAAATTGGATGCGCATAATCATACATTGGGTAAATACACCACTCATCACCCGTGCGTTGATGATGTGCGTGGCGAATACGATATAAAACCGGATCGCGCATATTAATGTTACCCGATTGCATGTCAATTTTTGCTCTTAATACATGCGTACCGTCAGCAAACTCACCAGCTTTCATGCGCGTAAATAAATCAAGACTTTCTTCCATAGGACGATTGCGGTACGGACTTTCACGTCCTGGCTCTTGCAAAGTTCCACGATAAGCACGAATCTCTTCCATACTTAAACTGTCTACATAAGCTAAGTCTTTTTTGATTAATAACACAGCAAACTCATAAAGTTCTTTGTAATAATCAGATGAATGGGTCATAGCGCACCATTCAAAACCTAACCAACGCACATCATCAATAATGGCATGTACGTATTCATCTTCTTCCTTGATGGGATTTGTATCGTCAAATCGTAGATAACAGATACCACCAAACTCCTGTGCCAAACCAAAATTGAGGCAAATGGACTTGGCATGCCCTACGTGCAAATAACCATTAGGCTCTGGCGGGAAGCGCGTCACTAATGATTTATGTTTGCCGCTAGCTAGCTCATCAGTAATCAATTGTCTGATAAAATGTGCTCGTTTTTCGGTTGATTCTGTCATCGGTTTTTCCATCGTTTCCATATGATCTCTGTTTGATCGTTATATTAAATACTTAGTTTTTGCAGGTCAGACACAGCCCAACCTACACATTGCTCTTCACTGATCCATCGCACAGCGCATGGAATGTATTAAGCTTGCTCCGGCTTGCAGCATATCATGTTTTGCTTGATATGCCTCTAAAATCTGATTAATCAAAGCAGCACCAACAATAACCCCGTCAGCAAAACTGGCAACCTCTGCAGCCATCTCCGGGGTTTTTATGCCAAAACCAACCATCAAAGGTAAATTTACTTGCGCCTTGCGTTGTTGATATTGGGCCTTTAAAGAAGTGGTATCAAGAGTGCTTGAGCCTGTCACTCCTTTTAAAGAAACATAATATAAATACCCTTGCGCATGCTCTTGAATTAAAGCCATACGCTCATCAGTAGTTGTGGGTGAGCAAAGAAAAATACTATATAAGCCATGCTTTTTCCATATAGAATTAATCTCTGTCCCCTCTTCAGGCGGTAAATCCACTAAAATCGTACCATCAACCCCTGCCTCAGCTGCGTGTTCGGCAAACAATTCATAGCCGTATTGCTCGATAGGATTTAAATACCCCATGATCACAATAGGTGTTTCTTTATCTTGTTGGCGAAACTCCCTGACCATGGCTAATACGCCTGTAGTATATACCTTATGCGCTAATGCACGCTCCATAGCTTGCTGAATTACGATTCCTTCCGCCATGGGGTCAGAAAAAGGGATGCCTAACTCTAAAACATCCGCTCCCGCCTTTACCAACTCATGCATCAACTGTACGGTTATCTCGGGATAAGGATCACCTGCTGTAATATAAGGACTCAGCATTTTTTTGCCACTAGCTTGTAGCTTGGCTAAAGTTTTGTCTATTCGGTTCATACGCTAATCCCATCAATGCTTGCAACAGTATGCATGTCTTTATCACCACGCCCCGATAAATTCACGATAATGTTTTGGTTCTTTTCCATTGTCTTTGCTAATTTCATCGCATAGGCTATCGCATGGCTAGACTCTAAAGCAGGCATAATACCTTCTACACGCGTCAAGGTGCGAAACGCATGTAAGGCCTCATCATCATTAATCGCTTCATATTTGACGCGACCAATATCTTTTAAATAAGCATGCTCAGGCCCCACGCCAGGATAATCAAGACCCGCAGAAATCGAATGGGTATCTTGAATTTGTCCATTCTCATCGCAAAGTAGATAGGTGCGATTACCATGCAATACCCCTGGCTTTCCTGCAATTAGAGAAGCAGAATGTTCGCCAGTTTCCAAACCTTTACCACCCGCTTCAACACCATAAATGGCTACTGACTCGTCATTAAGGAAAGGATGAAATAAGCCAATTGCATTAGAACCGCCACCAATACATGCTACTAATGCATCAGGTAACTGTCCTTTTGCTTCTAAAAATTGGGCACGAGCCTCTGTCCCAATAACTGTCTGAAAATCACGTACTATTTGTGGGTAAGGATGAGGACCAGCCACGGTCCCAATAATATAAAAGGTATCATCAATGTGACTGACCCAATCGCGCATTGCCTCATTCAGTGCATCTTTTAATGTTTGAGAGCCTGCGGTTACTGGCACTACCTCAGCACCTAATAATTTCATGCGATAGACATTAGTTGCTTGACGTTTAACATCTTCAGAACCCATGTAAACAACGCACTCAAAGCCCAACTTGGCAGCCACGGTTGCTGAAGCAACACCATGCTGCCCTGCCCCCGTTTCAGCAATAATTCGTGTTTTGCCCATGCGTTTTGCAAGTAACGCCTGTCCTACCGTATTATTCACTTTATGTGCGCCGGTATGATTCAAATCTTCTCGTTTAAGATAAATTTGTGCTCCACCAACAAGCTGGCTTAGACGTTCTGCATGATAAAGTGGACTCGGACGACCCACAAAGTAATTTAATTCTCGACTTAGTTCTGCCAAAAACTCAGGATCATGGCGATACTTATTATAAGCTTGTTCTAATTCTTTTAAGGCATGCATCAATGTATCTGCAACAAAAATGCCGCCATAAGGGCCAAAATGCCCGTGTTCATCAGGAAGTTCTTTTTTATTCATTGCGTATATACCTCACTATGTAAACTAGGCTAAAGAACCTAGTAGTCATGGTATTTAATTTAAGGTAAGCGTTGAAATACGCTTCATAAATTGCGTCATCTTAGTGTGATCTTTTATTCCAGGAGACGCTTCGATACCACTGCATAAATCTACTGCATAAGGATGACAACTTTTAATTGCAGCCAACACATTCGATTCATCTAATCCACCTGCTAATATGTATGATTTCTCTAGTCGTCGGGGAATGATTCCCCAATCAAAAGTAAGCCCAGTCCCCCCTCTTGCGGTATTGGAGGGCGTATCCAACAATAAAGCACGTGCATTAACATAATCTTGTGCCATCTGTTGAATGTATGCACTTGAATCCGAATGAATGGCTTTAATAAACGGTTTATTAAACTGCTGACAAAATTCTACTGATTCCGCACCATGAAACTGGAGTAGTTGAATCGGTAGTTCCTCGATAATTTGATGTACTAACTCCACCTCAGGGTCAACCAAAACGGCAACTGCATCAACAAATGGTGGACTATTTTTTAATAAAATCTTAGCCTGTTCAACCGTGACATGGCGCGAGCTTTTAGGATAAAAAATTAAACCTATAGCATCAACGCCTAAGTGAACAGCATGTGCAATGTCGTCACTACGCGTCATACCACACATTTTGACTCGCACACGCGACGGATTCAATTATTTCTCCCAAAGAAAAGCTGGTCCCGGACTATTTTGTAATATTCCAAACTCTTGAGGATACGTCACTTGGACTAAATACAAACCATAGGCAGGTGCCGTTTCTGCGCCTAGTCGGCGATCACGTGCTGTTAAAACCTCTTCAACCCAAGAGACAGGATGTTTTCCTGAGCCTACAGCAATTAAAACACCAGCGATATTACGCACCATATGATGCAAAAAAGCATTTGCAGTAATATCAATGATGACTAAATCATTGGCACGGGTTACGTGGATTTTATGAACATTTCGCATCGGTGTATTTGACTGGCATTCAACCGAACGAAAGGAAGTAAAATCTTTTTCCCCAACTAAAAACTGTGCAGCTTGATGCATTAAACGGTGATCCAGTTGTCTGTATTGCCAGGTCATATTGCTGCGCAGTAATGCAGGTCGAATCGCCCCGTTGTATATTATATAACGATATCTTCTGGCTGTTGCTGAGTACCGTGCATTAAATTCTTCTGGAAGTTCTTTACCCCATTTAACGCAAACATCTTTAGGCAAGAAGGAATTTGCACCATGAATCCACGCTCTTATACTGCGTTCTTTATCTGTATCAAAATGGACCACTTGATTGGTTGCATGCACCCCTGTATCTGTTCTGCCAGCACATACAACAGAAATAGGACTATCGGCGACTTTTGATAAAGCATGTTCTAAGGCTTGTTGCACGGTATGCAAGCCCGTTTGTGCTTGCCAGCCATGATAGTGGCTACCATCGTATTCAAGCACCAAGGCAATACGCATTCATTATTCCTAAATAAAATGGCTCAATTTATATTACTGTATTTGCTTTGTCTATACCTTAGATGATTCATTTTCAAAGTTTATCTTCTCAAGCATCAGAGAGTAATTATTTTTCTTGATCCATTTAATTAGCCATGATAATTTCATGGGTTTATTTCGAAAAAGCACATTGAGACGTATTCTATGAGATGGAATTTTTTTTGTCGCAGCATTGCTAGTTTAGCATTTGTTTTTAGTAGTCCTACTTTTTCTCAAGATACAGAAAACAACTTAGAACCATTTTGGAGTTCATCAGGAAATTGGGTTGTTTCTTTCGGGGCTGGCGTGCAGTATCCACAATGGAATGATCTAATGAGAGTTAACAATACTCCGAACCCATTAACTCCTCGTAGTAACAATCTATTTTCCACTCGCAATCAAAGTGAGCCCGTGATTGGCATGGCTTTAGGACGGCGTTGGCAACATGATAGCGTCTGGTTTCCGGCCTATTCCTTTAACGCTGTATGGAAGTATTTTTTCAGAACGAATATTGGAAATACAATTCTGCACAACTCAGGCCCAGAATTTGCTAATTATAAATATGATTGGGATTTAACAGCAAATATGCTGCTGGCTTCTGCAAAAGTGAATCTCTTTCAATATAAAAAACTTTCTCCTTTTGCGCATGCAGGAATTGGAAGCTCGTTTAACAGAACCTCTCACTATAGAGAAAGAGCTCCCGCTGGCGTAACTCCACGAATAAGCCCACAATTTGGCAATTTCAGCACGAGTGAGTTTACGTACAATGTTGGTGCAGGTATTGATCTAATACTTACACCACAATGGACCCTGTCGGTTGGATATAGCTATCAAGACTTAGGGCAAATTAGTTCTGGCCCAGGAAAAGGAACCTGGTCGAATCAATCATTAAACCCAGGTTCGTATCATTCTAATGAAGTATTGGTTTCTGTAAGTTATATTTTTGGCCGGAACCAGGCGGTACAAGTAGATAAGTAAAATTGGGTACCAGTAGGTTGGATCCATGGCCCCACATTGAGTTTCGATGTGGTCTGATCCTTCGCAGGGCCAAGGTCCAACCTACAAATAGAATTCTTCACTTGCATTAGCCCTACCTCTAATACATAATTTAGCCCCTGCTTTTTTCCCGGATTACTATGTCAGCATCATTGATTGATGGAAAAACTTTATCTGCTCTCCGTCGAGATCAATTAAAACAACGTGTGCATGAGCTCGTGCAGCAAGGACATCGTGCTCCAGGTCTTGCAGTGGTACTTGTTGGTACAGATCCAGCCTCCTCAGTTTATGTTAATAACAAACGTAAAGCTTGTGAGGAAGTAGGAGTTCTCTCTGATTTTCATCACTTGCCTGAAGACATTAGCCAGAAAAAATTAATTAAACTTATCACGAAGTTAAATAAAGCCCCAGAAATTGATGGCATTCTCATCCAATTACCACTCCCCAAGCATATAAATGAAGCAACAATCATTGAACGCATAAAGCCTGCAAAGGATGTTGATGGATTCCATCCCTATAATTTAGGTCGGCTGGCACAACGAAATCCCCTGCTTCGTCCGTGCACTCCTATGGGCATTATGAACCTGCTGGAACATTATCAGTTGAACGTGAAAGGGAAACATGCTGTGGTCATTGGTGCATCAAACATTGTGGGACGCCCCATGAGTTTGGAATTACTGGCAGCAGGAGCGACAGTTACCGTGTGTCATCGTCTTACTCAAAACCTCGAACAGTTCGTACGCATTGCTGATCTTATTGTTGTGGCAGCAGGTCATATGGATGTTATTGAAGTTGAGTGGCTCAATGAAAACCAAGTCATTATTGATGTGGGGATCCACCGACTCCCTGATGGAACAATTCGTGGCGATGTGGATTTCAAAAAAGCACGCGATAAAGTTGCCTGGATTACTCCGGTTCCTGGTGGTGTAGGTCCAATGACCGTTGTCAGTTTACTTGAAAACACATTAATGGCCACCTTAATGCTCAAATAATAGAGAAAACCTGGTCAAAATTACCAGGTTATCGAATAGATTTTAAGGCTATTTGTCTTCAAAAGAATCCCAATCAAACTCACCACTGAGTTCGTCAAAATCGCCTTTAAATTCCTCACGTAAACGTTTGCGCTCTAATCGTTCTTCTAGCATTCGTCGTACATTTTTTCGATGAGCAGTGTCAGTAACATCAGCTTCATCATCGTAACCATAATCAGAAAAAGACTGATCATCATAATCTTCATGCAGATCTCTCATCACTGTCTCCTAGCCGACTTATCAAAAGGGTACGAGATACTGTAAAATTCACCCTTCCTACAAAGAGTATAGTAGAAAATTTTTTTAATCTGATATAATTCATCACATTACTCTTAATACGAAAATTAATTATGCTGAGTTATCAACACGGATATCATGCCGGTAATTATGCCGATGTCATTAAACATATTGCGTTAACACGCCTACTAAACTATCTTACGATCAAAGATAAGCCTTTGTTTTACCTAGAAACTCATTCAGGAAAAGGGGTTTATGACTTAAAGAATAAACAAGCTGAAAAAACAGGAGAATACAAACAAGGTATCAAGCTAATCTGGCCTGATCATAAAGCCCTACCTCCTGTGTTCCATAATTACACACAAGCTATATCAGAGCTCAATAAAAATAACGAGTTGAAGTACTATCCAGGCTCTCCAAGTTTAGCCATTAAAAATTTACGAGCTCACGATCGAATGTATTTTTGCGAGCTCCACCCAAAAGAGTTTGATGAACTAAGTACCCTACCTCGTTATAACAGAAAAGTGCATTTCAGTAATACTGATGGAATTGCCACAATGAATGCATTACTGCCACCACCTGAAAAAAGAGGTTTAATTTTTATTGACCCCTCTTTTGAAATAAAAGATGAATACAAAACAATCCCTGCCGCGATAAAACAAGCAGTTGCTCGTTTTTCTACTGGCGTTTATTGTCTTTGGTATCCAGTTGTTGATAGACGACTCGTTGATAGACTAGTACGAAACATGAAAGAGATTAAAGGCAATAGCGCCTTACGCATTGAATTTAATTTAACTATGGCCCCCATGGCAGGAATGTCCGGAGCAGGACTATGGATAATTAATCCGCCCTATACGTTTGCTGAGGAAATGAAAACAGCCTTAGATGCCCTACGCGTCTATTTTAATCCAGGGGTTTCTTCTTACCTTATTGAGACATACTAACATGACAATCATCCCTATCTCTGCATTCTCTGATAACTACATTTGGGCAATTATTGATAAAGAGAAGGGATTATTTGATTGCGTAGATCCTGGTGAGGCACCGCCAGTGCTTCAATTTGCGAAAGAACAGCATCTGCAATTACGTTCTATTTTATTAACACACCATCATCACGATCACATCGGTGGTGTTGGTCCGCTCATTCATCACGCCCCTAACTGTACTGTTTATGGTCCACACGATTCTCGCATTCCCTACATAAATCATCATGTAAGTGAGCATCAAACCATACACATTGGGCACTATTCTTTTCACATTCTATCTAATCCAGGACATACCTCCAGCCATATTAGCTATTATGAAGCCCAGCAAGGCTGGTTATTTTGTGGCGATACACTTTTTTCTGCTGGTTGCGGCAGAGTATTTGATGGAACAATGGAGCAATTGCATCGTTCAATGGAACTATTCAAATCATTACCGCCAGAAACAGAAGTATATTGTGCTCATGAATATACCATGCAAAATTTACGCTTTGCTGAGACGGTAGAACCGCATAACCAATTTATCAAAATGTACATCCAAAAATTACACGCACAAACGAATCCTTGTACTTTACCCTCGACGATTGAAATGGAACTGTTAATAAACCCTTTTTTACGCACTCAGAGTACCGAGGTACAAACGTATGCACGGCATCATGGAGCCTCATCCACTAACTCATTAGATATTTTTGCGGCACTACGCGAAGCAAAAAACAATTTCAAATAAAAAAAACAAAAAGACTCAATTTATTCCTCTGTGGGTCAATTTAAATCAGAAAGGGTTTAATCATCGAATAAACTTTAGTACACTGGCAAACCAATAGTATTCATAGGTAAATACCATTGAAAATAATAATAATAAAAAGATTTTTATTAGGTATTCTCATTTTTTGTGGTATAGCCAATGCCCATGCTACTTCTGATGTATGGGAAGTGCTTCGTAGCGAATTTAAATTAGATCATGAAGTTTCACGAGCCGAAGTCCAAGGACAAATCCGCTGGTTAATAGCTCATCCAGGTTATTTGCAAAAAGTCTTTAGCCAATCCCAACCTTATATCTACCACATCGTTACAGAAATTAAGAAAAGAAACTTACCTGGTGAGTTAGCGTTAATCCCTATGATTGAAAGCTCCTTTGATCCCTTTGCTTATTCGGTTGTTGGTGCCGCAGGCTTATGGCAACTCATGCCTGGAACAGGCAAAGATTTTGGAATAAAACAAGACTGGTGGTTTGATGGACGACGTAGCATTGGTCATTCAACTGATGCAGCCCTCAATTACCTAGTCTACCTGAATAAATTTTTTGACGGCAATTGGACACTATCCATCGCGTCTTATGACGCAGGGGAAGGAACTATTTCTCGGGCGATCAAAGCAGCCCAACAAGAGAATCGCAGCACAAGCTTCTGGGACTTGTCAGTCCCTAGAGAAACCCAGATTTACGTACCACGACTGCTCGCCTTTGCAGAGATTGTAAAAAATGCGCAGCAATATAAATTATCAATTCCAGAAATTCCCTATCAGCCCTATTTCCAAGAAGTAAACATAGGCAGTCAAATCGATTTAAACCATGCTGCCAAATTAGCCGGAATTAGTTATCGAGAGTTAATCAAGTTAAATCCCGGATTCAATCATTGGACTACAGCACCTTATAAACCCTTTAAACTATTAATCCCTGCAGAAAAGGTACGTCAATTTAACTTAAATCTAGCGAATTTTCCTGAAGATAAACGAGTAAGTTGGACCAAACATCAAGTACAGCAGGGAGATAATCTAGACTCTATTGCGAATAGATACCATACGACCGTAAATTTAATTAAGCAGTTAAACCAATTAACTACAAATCAAATAAAGCTCAATCAGTCCATCTTGATTCCCAGTACTCGAAATGCACCACTTGCCCCAGCTCCGGCCACTCCGAAGCATAATATTGCCCTAGTCAAAACGACCTACTATGGAAAGCCGAACCAATATCAAGCACCACTCCCTTCTACGTCCACTCCCATTATGGTGGGAAGTCACCGCATGATCCATATAGTGCAAGCAGCTGATAGCTACCAACGTCTGGAAAAAATGTATGGGGTTAATGCGAACGACATTCTAAGCTGGAATAAATTATCCAGTAATCAAGCTTTACGTGTCGGACAACAATTAATTATTTGGAAAACAATAAAGCCACCGAAGCAATATATAGTTCGCAACGGCGACACTTTGGATGGAATCGCAAAACGTCATAAACTTCCATTAAATCAAATTATTTCATTGAATCCTGGGCTTAAATGGAATACGCCGTTATATCTTGGGCAAAAAATTCTTATCGGATAAATTGCCTGCGTAGGTCAGGCCCATGACTCGACGTTTCTCTTGCTGGAAGCACAGTGATGGCTCCACTGCCAAATGAACACTAACAACATGCTGGTCTTATTGATTTATCCATTAAATCAGATATGTGTCAATCAAGGAAGATAGTGTCTGGTCAAGGGGCCCACCTGGTTTTCTATGGCTTAGTGAATCGCGAATTATTTTTCAAAAAATCTTCAAGAATTTCCCTTAGTTACATGAAGCCAAGCGAAGTTTGGTTGGCAACCGTATTAGCTCGTTCATTTTTAACAAAATAGTTACAAAAATTTTTTATTTCGGGCATGAACCTTGCGAGAGTGAAATCAAAACTTGTGTTATACTGAAAATAACTTGTTTATAGTATTAATGAATATATGAAATTACTATTTGATTTTTTCCCTATAGTTTTATTTTTTATCGTATATAAACTTTCTAACATATATACAGCCACAGCAGTCGCAATGGTTGCATCATTAAGCCAAGTGGCCTTCTACCGCTTAAAATTCCAGCATTATGAAAAAATGCACCTAATCAGCCTAGCAATCATTATGGTACTCGGCGGAGCTACCCTCTTTTTCCATAATCCATGGTTTATTAAATGGAAACCAACCGGAATTTATTGGCTTTCTGCTTTGATATTCTTCAGCTCAAGTTTTATAGGAAGCAAACCCCTAATTCAAAAAATGATGGAGGCTAATGTATCGCTGCCATCCAAAATCTGGCATAGACTCAATTATGCATGGTCTTTATTCTTTATTCTAATGGGTGCGGTCAATATTTATGTCGCCTACCATTACGATACAGATGCCTGGGTTAACTTTAAATTATTTGGTGGAGTAGGATTTACCCTGCTTTTTGTATTAATACAGGCGTTTTACCTAACAAAACATATGGATGAAACCGGACTTGAGAAACAATAGGAGCCAGAATGAGACTATTGCTAGTTGAAGATGACGAATTACTAGGAGATGCTGTAAAAACAGGATTAACCCAGTTTGGTTATATAGTCGACTGGCTCAAGGATGGGGAGGCAGCACGAGCTGCTTTAAAATCAGAATCCTTCGAATTAATTATTCTTGATTTGGGTTTGCCGAAATTATCGGGGTTGGGCTTATTACAAAATATTCGTAATGACGGCAACCCTACTCCGGTAATTATTCTCACTGCACGTGAATCAGTTGAAGATCGCGTTAAAGGCTTAGACAGTGGTGCGGATGATTACTTGGTTAAACCTTTTGACTTAAATGAGCTCAGTGCACGAATTAGAGCGTTGGTACGACGTTCTCAAGGGCGTGCTGATGCTGTGTTACAATATAAAAACATTACCTTAGATCCTGCAGCTCATTCAGTATTTGTTGATGATGTTCTGGTTAACGTCCCGCGCCGAGAATTTGCGTTACTACAAAAACTGTTAGAAAACAGCGGACAAGTTTTATCACGTGAACAGTTGATGCAAAGTATTTATGGCTGGGAAGAGGACGTAGATAGTAACGCACTTGAAGTTCATATTCATAATTTACGTAAAAAACTTAATGCCAATTTTATACGTACTATTCGCGGCGTTGGTTATATGGCTGAAAAAAATGATGGTATTGTGGTATCGTGAAATCGTCTATACGAAAGTTCTTATTATTTAACTTATTGTTGGCTATTACGATTACCACTACTTTAACAGCCATTGGAAACTATTATCTTGATCAAAAAGATATTCAAGATCACCTAGATACGTTAATGGCTGTTTCCGCATTATCGTATCAGGCTCTTTTAGGTGATGACCTCCATCAACGTCCCCTTGTAAAAATTCAAGAAGCACTAGAAACGATTCCCCAAAAGGTAGATAACTTTTATCAAAAAAGATTTTTAAATGACGAACCACCAGAAAATTACATGGATAAATTTAATTTTCAGGTCTGGACCAATGGCGGAAACCTTTTATTACATTCATCAACAGCACCTAAAATCCCCCTTGCTTCAGAGGTTGATGGGTTTAGTGATAAAAAAATTGCAGATCAAGACTGGCGTGTATTTACCACCTATAATGCAAAAGCTGGGGTTCGCACTGTTTTAGCTGAGCGCTATGATACACGTAATGAATTAGGGCATCGTATTGCCCAAGATGATCTCTACATCATGCTCCTCACCTTTCCCCTATCGGGATTGTTAATATGGATTATTATTGGACGAGGTTTAGATAGCTTGGATAAGGTTACCGAGGAAGTAGCAAACCGTGCACCGAGTCATTTGGAACCAGTAGATTTGCAGGAAGTGCCAGAAGAAATAAAACCCGTTATTGATGAATTAAATAAGTTATTTTTTAGGTTAAAAGAAGGATTTGAACGAGAAAAACGTTTTGCAGCTGATGCCGCCCATGAACTACGCACGCCCCTTGCAGCCTTGAAAACCCAAGCCCAAGTTGCATTACATACGAATAATATTGAAGAAAAAAACCAAGCATTACAAAAGTTGATTGCGAGTGTAAACCGTAGTACTCACGTTGTGCAACAGCTATTAACTATGAGCCGCTTAGTTCCTGAAGCTGCTCACATGGATGGAATGGATGAGGTAAATCTGAGCCGTCTGGCTCGTGAGACGCTAGCGATGCTTGCCCCATCAGCAGTTGAAAAACAAATTGATTTAGAATTTGAAAGCAATGCAGAGAGTCTTACAATTCATGGAAACTCAACAGCACTTGGCATATTAATCCGTAATCTCGTAGATAATGCAATTCGCTATTGTAATGAAAATGGGCATATTGTTGTGCGGCTTTCTAAGCAACAACACGAAATGATGCTTGAGGTTTGCGATAACGGTCCAGGTATTCCAGCCGAATTACGCGCTCGTGTTTTTGAGCGCTTCTTCCGTATTTTGGGTAATAAAAGTCCTGGAAGTGGATTGGGACTTGGTATTGTTCAGCAAATTTGTCAGTTGCATAATGGACGCGTTGAGTTGGATGCACCGACAACAGGCACAGGGCTTATTGTTCGGGTGTTTTTACCGCTTGATGGGGAGAAGTAGATATATAGGCCCCGAACTCAACGGGGTATCCGAACCATACAGAACTTAATGTTGGGCCGTTTACCCCTAACCTACAACTAACGCGTAGCTAAAATCTGTAGTGCTTCCCGAATTAGCTGTTCACAACTCTTCGTTCCATCATCAACCTTATTCACGGCTTTTAACGCTTCTTGAGGTTTATAACCCAATGCTTCTAACGCACTTACAGCTTCATCCTGTCCAAGAATTACGTTTACTGGTGCCTGTAAAGCATCCGTAGGTGAGTCAGTAAATTGCTTAATGCTATCCCGCATTTCGACAACCAAACGCTCAGCAGTCTTTTTACCAATCCCGGGTAGTTTAGTTAGAAAGGCAGCATTTTCCTGCTTTATGCATTGAATAAATTCATTAGGCGTTGTGCTGGAGAGAATAGCCATCGCCATTTTAGGACCTACACCATTTACTTTGATTAATGCCCGGAACAATGCACGTTCTTGCTTATCTAAAAAACCGTACAATAACAAAGCATCTTCACGAACAACGGTATGAATATGTAAACCGACAGAGCCATGTAAGCTGTCTAACTGGAAAAAGGTATTTAATGAGGTTTCCACATCATAGCCAACCCCCTGGACATTCACTACTAATTTGCCGGGTTGATGCTTATCAACTATTTGACCATCAAGCCATCCAATCATCGTCTTCTTCTCCTTAAACTAACACTGGTATTGCCTATAATTGCAGATAATTTATGACGCATATGGCTATGGCAAATAGCAATTGCCAAAGCATCTGCGGCGTCTGTTTGTGGTGCTTTATTTAACGACAACAAACTCACTACCATATGCCCTACTTGAGCTTTCTCTGCAGCTCCATAGCCAACAACTGTTTGTTTGATTTCTCGTGCAGAATATTCGCTGACCTTTACACGATGTGATGCAGCAGCAACCATGGCAACCCCACGAGCATGGCCTAATTTCAAGGCAGAATTAGGGTTTTGGTGCATAAACACTTGCTCGATTGCTACCTCTTCAGGACTGTAATGATCCATTAATTGGCAAACGCCATCATAGATTTGTAATAGCTTTTGGCTCAACTCGCCAGTAGGTGTAGTACGAATACACCCACTATCCACGTATTCTATTTTCTGGCCTACTTGTCTGATTAAACCATAACCAGTAATTCGTGAGCCTGGATCAATACCTAGAATGACAGTCATTAGCTCATTGATTCTAAAAGTTTTTCGGAGAATTCAGCGTTGCTGTAAACTTCCTGGACGTCATCTAAATCTTCCAGCATGTCGATCATTTTCATCAAGCTCTCAGCTGATTCATCGTCAATTGGTACTAAGGTTTGAGCACGCATTGTTAATTGAGATTGTTCTACTACCAAGTTAGCCTCGCTCAGAGCATTTAATACGCTATGGTAAGCTTCTACAGGAGTAATTACCTCAATTTGTCCATCTTCAACTGAAACATCATCTGCCCCAGCATCAAGCGCAACTTCCATTACTTGATCTTCAGATACGCCTACAGCCATGAGAATTTCACCTTGATTGGTGAATAAATAAGCTACAGAACCATCTGTTCCTAAATTACCACCATTTTTAGTAAAGGCATGGCGCACTTCAGAAACCGTACGGTTTTTATTATCAGATAAACAATCGACTAATACAGCAACACCACCTGGACCATAACCCTCGTAACGCATGGCAACCATTGCCTCGCCATCCAGTCCACCAACACCACGTTTAATTGCATTATCAATTGTGTCGCGTTTCATATTTGCAGCAAGTGCTTTTTTAATTGCATCACGTAATCTCGGGTTAGAAGACTCTTCTGCTCCCCCCATGCGCGCGGCTACAGTAATTTCACGAATTAGTTTTGTAAATATTTTACCGCGCTTGGCGTCTTGAACTCCTTTGCGAAATTTAATATTCGCCCATTTACTATGACCTGCCATAACTGACCTCTAACTCGAATTTAATTTGTGTACGATTATACATTCTCTGTTATTAAAAATCTGCATCCTTAATTAGATAATGTTCCTAGTAACATAGGGATTTGTACCATAACTACCCCTATTACGACTTCGTCTAATACAGGCTATAAAATTGCCTGTTTTCATGGCACACTAACCTATTAATCGATTATATAAGGAGATAGACAGTGTATCTGCAAGGTTTTGGCAATTATCATCAAAGCGAAGCGGTCCCAGGGGCATTACCAAGTAACCAAAATTCTCCGCAGAACTGTAATTTAGGTCTTTACGCAGAACAATTAAGCGGCACTTCGTTTACCCGACCCCGCCACATGAATCAACATAGTTGGCTTTATCGTATACTCCCTTCGGTGGTCCAAGGAAATTATGAACCCTACAAAAATGAATTAGTAAAACCTTATCATCCTGAACAATCTCCCGATCCATTACGCTGGTCACCTATTGGCAATGCAGATAACGAATCTGACTTCATTAATGGCTTGTTTCATCTTGCAGGATGCCATTTAGTAACAACCTATCTTTATCAGTGTAATCGTTCCATGCAACATACCTATTTTGCTGATAATGATGGCGAATTATTATTTGTACCTTATATAGGGGAAATAAACCTTCATACCGAATTTGGCAGGTTAAATATATGCCCAGGTATGATTGCCGTTATTCCTCGTGGGGTAAAATTTAAAGTAGAATTAATCAGCAAAGAGGCCAAAGGCTATTTATGTGAAAACTCGGGTAATCCTTTAACCCTACCGCAATTAGGGCTTATTGGTTCGAATGGATTAGCTAATCCACGTCATTTTAAATACCCAACAGCCGCATATGAACAGCAAGAGCAACGTGTTACTTTAGTTTGTAAACACCAAAACAAACTATGGAGCGCCCCCAGCACTCATTCCCCACTTAACGTGGTTGCCTGGCATGGAAATTATGCTCCGTATTGCTATGACTTAAGCTTATTTAATACCATTAATACGGTGAGCTTTGATCATCCCGATCCCTCTATTTTTACCGTGCTCACATCCGAAAGTGATACCCCGGGGGTCGCCAATCTTGATTTCGTTATTTTCCCTCCACGTTGGATGGTAGCAGAACATACCTTCCGACCACCCTATTTTCACCGAAACTACATGAATGAATTAATGGGGCTTATACGTGGCGAATATGATGCGAAAAAAGAGGGATTTGTGCCTGGTGGGGTGAGCATTCATAATTGCATGACACCGCACGGTCCTGATCAAGTAAGTTATGAAGCCGCTACTTCGAAGAAATTAGAGCCGGAAGCTTATTTAAATACCTTGGCTTTTATGTTTGAAACGCGTGATGTCTGGCAAGTTACTGAGCAAGCAATGGATGCCCAAGAACGACAAAGGAATTATGCGGATTGTTGGCAGGGCTTAAAGCCAGCTTTTAAGCTGTAGTCTGTAGATATAAATCGTAGGCTGGGCTGCCCAGCCTACATTTAGGGCATTTTAGAATAGATCTTCTTGGGTTAAACCTACTTTCTCTAACAGGCCACGTAGCGTTTTTAGAGCTTCAACCTGAATTTGACGTACACGCTCACGAGTAAGATCAATTTCTTTCCCCACATCTTCCAAAGTTGCTTTTTCGAAGCCACGTAAACCAAAACGTCGAGCAATAACTTGCTGTTGGTTTTCGGTTAACTTATCCAAAAGCGATTCGATATGAAGGCGTAGATTCTCATTGGTTAATAGCTCTGCTGGATTCACACTATTTTCATCGGCAATGGTATCTAACAAAGATTTGTTTTCATCAAAGCCTATAGGTGTATCAACAGAAGCAACTTTATCATTCAAGCCCAAGAGCTTTTGCACATCCTCTAAAGGCTTATCTACCATTTCGGCAATTTCTTCCGGTGAAGGCTCATGGTCTAGCTTTTGAGTAAGCTGGCGCGCTGCTCGTAGGTATACGTTAAGTTCTTTAACCACATGAATGGGCAAACGAATCGTCCTAGTTTGATTCATAATCGCACGTTCAATCGTTTGTCTAATCCACCAAGTAGCGTAAGTTGAGAATCTAAAACCACGATTTGGATCAAATTTTTCAACGGATTTCATTAACCCCAAATTTCCTTCCTCAATCAGATCAAGTAAAGGAAGTCCGCGGTTAAGATAACGTCGAGAAATTTTAACAACCAAACGTAAATTCGATGCAATCATTTTTTTACGCGCTGCAACATCGCCTTTTAACGCAAGCGTTGCATAATGAACTTCTTCCTCAGCACTTAATAAGGGAGAGAATCCAATTTCACTCAAATACAATTGAGTTGCATCCATCATTTTTATGGCATTTTTGCCGCGACTAAAAGAAGGAAAAGCAGCATCATCCGAAAAATCAGGTAACTCAGATTCTCCCTCATCCTTTTCAGTGAGGACCTCAAAATCGTCATCATCCATCAAGAACGCCTCGTCGTCAGTACTTATTTCTGGCAACTCCTCATCCTTAAATTCAGTATCTTTAATTGACTCATCGTCATTTTGCATGATTTCACCCTGTAATGTTTAGCCGTGTTTCTAGAATTTACACCTTTTCAGGTAGTCATCCCATCACGAAATCCCTTAGAACATGACGAGCTGCAACCATATAGTACCTCTATTGTTGCTACAACCACTCATTAAATGTCAACCTTTTTGTAAATAATTCAACGGGTTGACAGGAATCCCCGCTTTTCTGATTTCAAAATGTACACCTGTGTACTTACGATCAATAACTCCGGCAATAGCAATTACTTGACCGGCATTCACATGTTGCCCTTCAGAAACCATAATTCGCGCATTATTGCCGTAAGCGGTCAAAAACTCATTGTTATGCTTTATGATAATTAAGTTACCATATCCTGACAAACCACTTCCAGCATAAGCTACTGTACCACCTGAAGCAGCAATAACTTTTTCCCCAGACTTACAAGCAATATTTATGCCCTTTTTACCCTGAGCAGGAATAAAAGACGTAACCACACGTCCACTAACAGGCCACAACCATCCAGAAGCAGAACGAGCGTAGCGTCGAGTGGGCGAGTGAATTACTCGAGGTACAACAATAGGTGCTGGTCGGTATTGTTTAAATTGTGATACTCGTCTTTGTACAGGCACCCGACGAGCTCCTCCTCGTACATTTAAAACCTGACCAACTCTTAATGAATAAGGGGGAGAAATATGGTTTAAACGCGCCAGGCTACGGTAATCAGTATCATAACGAAATGCAATAGCAAAAAGTGTTTCACCACGTTGAACAATATGTGTTCCTTGATACCTGGAGTATGGTCGCCATTTTGACTCAGTTACAGGAGCTAAATTGGAACCACAACCTACAAGTGCGATTGCCAGAAAAAGACATAAAGATCTTTTGCAAAATGTCAGTATCATGAATTGCCTCAAGCAAATAATTTCATTAAAAAATCTGCCTCAAATAATTTTAAACCTTAGGGAAAGCTCGTATTCTCTGTTATTCTAAAAAATCTGCCAGATTACTGGATTCCGCAGACATGCCGCGTAACATCGAGAAAACATGGGGCGCCATAAGTACAACGCCCTCATCCCGTTCAGAATCTTGCTTCAGAATAATGTCCCTTACTAAAGTATCAAATTAACGCCAGTTAACCAACTGGATAATTGATCAAACATTTTATAGTTGGTCATATCCAAATGTAAGGGCGTTATAGAAACATAGCCTTCCTTAACCGCACAAAAATCAGTTCCAGGACCACAATCAGCAGCTTCTCCTGGCAATCCAATCCAATAAATAGGACGTCCTCGAGGATCTTGATCTTTTACTAAAGGCTGCGCACCATGGCGAGTCCCTAAACGAGTAACTTGTAACCCTTTAATTTGCTCAATAGGTAAATCAGGAACATTCACATTTAAAATTGTTTGTGAGGGCAAACTATGGGTGCTTAATTTTCCCACCAATTGCTTGGCAATATAGGCACCTGTTTCATAATGTTTAATCGTGTCACCAACCATAGACATAGCGATTGCAGGCAAACCTAAATAACGCCCTTCCATTGCAGCAGCTACGGTTCCCGAATAAAGAACGTCATCACCTAAGTTAGCGCCATCATTGATTCCTGAAACAACCATATCAAAAACTTGGCTTAAAAACCCTGTTAACGCCAAATGTACGCAATCAGTCGGTGTGCCTTCAACGCTATAATACCCATTCTCTAATTGCTTTACTTTCAATGGGCGGCTCAAACTTAAAGAATTACTGGCTCCACTGCGATTGCGGTCAGGGGCTACGACGTCTATATCCACAAAAGTCGATAACTCTTTAGCTAAAATAGTAATTCCTGGAGCATGCACCCCATCATCATTGCTTATTAGTACTTTCATTGTTAACTCGCTGGAGACTCTAACCATTTCACAACTGCTAAGTACTCTTCTAAATCATGCTGATTTTGAGCAACACTTGCTTGCAATTCTTTGTTATTGGCGTCTGTTTTTAATTTCTGCTCTTGAGCCGCAATGTGCTCTTGCAATGCTAAAATTTTATTACCAAAGGCTTGGGGACTTTGTTGTAATTGATAGGCCAGGCTATTCATTCTTCCTGCAATCTCTTGTATCTGATTACAAGTCATACCTTGTGGCTGTTGTTCTGGACAACTTTTTATTGCCTGTTGTAATTCATTGGGATGGGTTTGGTAATAATGTTCATCTTTATTCATGCAAGATGTTAATCCCAACATTACTAATATTGCCACCAAGTACTTATTCATGCTCAACCTCTTGATGTAAACTACAAAAAGTCGATATTATCATCAGATAATTCCTAATTCCATCTTAGTGAGAATTTCCCCATGTTAGATTTTAAATTACAACGTGATGAACATACTGGAGAACAATATTTAGAAACCTCTTTGTGCGGAAAACCGTTACTGACAACGCCCCAATTAAATAAAGGCACCGCATTTACCCATGAAGAGCGAAGAGCGTTTGGTTTATTAGGTAAACTTCCACATCGGGTAGAAACGCTCGATGAACAAGTCAAGCGTGCGTATTTACAATATTCTAGCTACACTACAAGACTACAGCAGAATATTTATCTAAATAACTTACACGATAAAAATCAGATCTTATTTTATAAATTATTGCATCGCCACTTAGGTGAAATGTTGCCAACCATTTATACCCCTATTGTTGGCACTGCAGTAAAGCGTTTCAGTCATGAATACAGACAACCCAGAGGCTTGTATATTGCTCATTCAGATAAAAACTTAATTGATGAAATCATCGGTAATCGCTCTAATCCAGAAATTGATGTGATTGTGGTCACTGATGGTGAAGGAGTTTTAGGCATTGGTGATCAGGGTATTGGTGGCATGGATATCCCTGTAGCCAAGCTAATGGTTTATTGCTTATGTGGTGGTATTAATCCTGTACGCACTCTCCCAGTTTTCCTTGATGTAGGCACCAATAACCAGGACTTATTGAATGACCCATTATATCTGGGTTGCCGCCATCCACGAATTAGTGGTGCTGCTTATGATGAGTTTATTGCGAGCTTTGTCGAAGCCATTCATAAACACTTCCCTAATGCCTTTTTACATTGGGAAGATTTTGGTCGCGGTAATGCCCGCCGTATTCTGGATCAATTCCAAGATGAGCTATGTACCTTTAATGATGACATCCAGGGTACTGGAGCCGTTACTTTAGCAGCCCTCATGTCTGCATGTAATGTCACAGGAACCAAACTTCAAGATCAGCGTATTGTTGTTTTTGGTGCGGGCTCTGCAGGAACAGGCATCAGTGATCAAATTGTCGACGCGATGATTCGTGAAGGTTTAAGTGAAGAAGAAGTATATAACCGTTTTTGGCTAATTGATAGGCAAGGTCTATTGCTTAATAACGATGCCGAGCTTACTGGAGCACAAAAACCTTATGCCCGCGATCCCAATGAGATAGCCCAATGGCATACTAAGAAACAGAACCCTTCTCTCACGGATACAGTAAGGCATGTTAAACCCACAATTCTTATTGGTTGTTCTGCTCAAGCAGGTGCTTTTTCACAAGACATTATTGAAATAATGACCCAGACCTGTGAACGCCCTATTATTTTCCCATTATCAAATCCGGATGAAAAATGTGAGGCAAAACCTGAAGATATTTTAGCTTGGAGCCAAGGAAAAGCGTTAATAGCAACAGGAACCGCATTTCCTGCAATTGAGTATCAAAATCGTATGGTGCAAATTGCCCAATGCAATAATGCCTTAGTATTTCCAGGTATTGGTCTGGGAGTATTAGCGGTTGACGCATCAAAATTGACTGAAGATATGATTCTTGCTTCTGCAGAAGCCTTGTGCCGGTTTGCTCCAAGCAAGAAAGATAGTTTCTTACCATTACTGCCCTCTTTAGATGATGCACAAACAGTGGCTAAAGAAATTGCTATTGCCGTAGCTAAATCCGCAATAGCTTCAGGTCATGCTCAAAAGAATCAAGCGGAAGATTTGGAAAAATTAATTTCGGATATGTTTTGGATGCCTAGGTATTTACCTTTTAAGAAAATATAATTTTTGATTTAGGTATAGCCTGGTTGCTTGCAACTGTATCTTATACACATTATTAGTTAATGCCGAACAAGAGACAGTTGCTACAATTAATTCACTATCTATAACCTGGTTGCACCACTAATAACAGTCTATTTAACAAAATTAACTTTAATTGTTTTTAGCGTCGCTGTTTTAGGTTCCCAACTGCGGCCGTATTTAAATTTCAACACTGTATTTTCAGGAACAGCCTTCCCTTTATTTAACTGAAAAACATAATGCATTTGACCACCAGCGCCAATCAGATTCGTTTTAGGTTTCTCATAAGCACTAGAACTTAAAGTTAAAAGACCATGGTCATATTTAACAACGGACCACTGAAATCCTGTAGTAGGATTTGCAGGTAAGTTAATAACAAATTCAGGAGTTTTCACATTCACCGTCATTGTCTCATCGTCTGCATAAGCCATAATTGATATCCCCAAAAGCAAGCAGCTGAGTAATACCCTCATTCTATTCTCCTTTAGATGCACTATTGTCAGTGTAGCTTATTTTAAGGAAGTTCTAGTTGCAAGCAATCAGTCTCTTTTTTGATAATTATTTGACTACAAAGACCAAATTAAATACCATAGAGCGACTTCAATCAGTGGGGACTTTTTATGTTTATTAATGTAGAAGACTGGGAAGATTTAGATTATATTTTTGATCTAAGCGACGAGTGTAAGGAGCGCAGCTATCTTTCTGATATTTCAGAACGTGGATTTGAAGTATACAAACAAAGGATGAATTTTTTTAAACCCTTTGAAGACAGGCCTGATTTTTTTCACGACCTATTCACTATATTACGTTGTCCCCTTGCTTTTTCAATTGGCTCCGTCATTGCCGCCTATAATACACTTATCGGAGCTGTTGCCCTGGTGGGCGATTTATTAATCACCATGGCGAGCATTCTTTTTATGAGTGAAGAGGCTGTAGATACCGCCTTGGAAAACACAGGTAAGGCATTGGCTTATACAGGCACGATGCTCCTTGGTACTGCTGCGGGGCTATTATTAGCCGTACTTAGTATTCCTTACAATACCGTATCTTTAGCTACGCGCATGTCATCCACGGTAATACCTCCTTTATCTAACCTCTATGTAGAACCAGAAAACTCGTTCATGATCTAATCAATTTATCGCATGATACCCATATTACGACTTCGTCTAATATGGGTTATCAACTTTTTGAAAAATAACCTAATCTCTCAATTGACGTTTATGTTGATTCACTTAAAATAGATTATTACCAACAGAGCTAATTTTCTTTGCCATAATATATTAAAGAAGTTATCCCTTACATAAGAGATCTTATGTTTGACAAAATTTATAATGCGGCACTGGAAGCCCAAGATGTTTATGAGCTAAATAAGAGCCTCCCAGATACACATATTGATGTACTGGATCATTCGCCCCCCTATTTTACCCCTGCAGGTAAATTAGCCGCAGGTGGGCACTATAAAGCCGCAGAAATGTTACGTAACATAGGGGCACTGGTCGATCCGATTGCAATGGGATATGCCTTCGCGGGCACTCATCGAATGGTTGAAGAATACCGCATAACCCATCGAGCAGATCCCAGCTCCATTGCCATGGGCTATGCCCTTGCCGGTGATCACGATAGTGTCGATCTTTATCGAGTTAAATGCCAAGCCAATCCCAGTACTATTGCTATGGGTTATGTCCATGCCCATAATGATGAAAAGGTAGAAGAATATCGTCTGCAGTATCGAGCCAATATAAATGCCATAGCAATGGCCTATGCACAAGCCTGTAATCATAGCAAAGTCGAAGAATATCAAACCCAACATAAAGCGGATGTTAAAGCGATTGCTATGGGTTATGCTCTTGCAGGGGAACACAAAAAAGTTAATGACTATAGGGTTCAGCACAAAGCCGATGTAAATACTATTGTGATGGGATATGCGCTCGCAGGTAATCACAGCAAAGTGGAAGAGTACCGCATCACGCATGAGGCGAGCCCCAATGCCATCGCAGTAGGCTATGCTCAAGCAAGTAATGACGCTAAGGTTGAAGAATACCGTTTACACCATGAGGCAGATGTAAGTTCAATTGCCATGGGCTATGCACTAGCTAATAATCATGTGCGGGCTGAAGAGTACCGCCTGTTATATCGTGCCGACCCAGGTCTGATTGCTATAGGCTATGCACGTACTGGGAATCATGGCAAAGTAGAAGAATATCGCTTAAGACACCTGGTTAATCCTGATTTTATTGCTATGGGATATGCGCTCGCAGGTAACCATAACCGAGTAGAATATTATCGTAAGCACTATAATGCATCACTTAAAACCATTGCCCAAGGCTATGCACGTTCTAGTGAGCCCGTACCCCGTCTTTATTTTGCAGTTAATATACTTACCCGGCATGGACCTGCTGGCCACGCAATCATCGACGTAATGCACCGACTAAGAACAGGCCAAGACCGACGTTGGAACCCTTTTTGGATGAATAGCGGTACCAAATTGGATCATATTATCTATGCTGTTGAGGGATTAAAATTTACAGACCGCATTGAAGAACTGATTAACAATCCTAAATCAGAACTTTATATTGCTCTTAACACGCACCGTGCAGCCATTGTTAATTTATTCAGTTGGCTAGGATTTAGTCATGCACGCTCTCTTATTTATGTTAAAGACCAACTTTTCAAAATGAAACAAAAAAAATAAAAAAATATCTCTCGTTATGCTCTTGATATTAAAGCCTATAAAGGCGATTATTTTACTTTTTTGTACGTAGGAGCGCGCGTGGAATACGAAACTATGGAATTTGATGTACTTATCGTCGGTGCGGGGCCATCAGGCTTGTCTGCCGCGATAAAACTAAAACAATTAGCCTTAGCCGCGCAACAAGAGCTTTCCGTTTGTATTCTGGAAAAAGGATCTCAAGTTGGTTCTCACATACTTTCAGGAGCTGTGCTGGAACCCAAAAGCCTACAAGAGCTTCTACCTGATACTTGGCAAGATGCACCACTAGATACCCCTGTGAGTGAGGATCTATTTTATTTTCTCACCAAAAACAGCTCCTATAAGCTCCTTACTCCAAAACAAATGCACAATGAGGGAAATTATATTATTAGCCTAGGCGAGCTCTGTACATTTCTTGCAGAACAGGCAGAAGCCTTGGGTTGTGAAATTTATCCTGGCTTTGCTGCAGTCAAAGCACTTTATAATGACCAAAATCAAGTTATTGGTGTAGAAACAGGTAGTGTTGGTATTAATAAAAATAATGAAAAAACAGAACATTACCAACCGGGTATGCATTTGCTTGCCAAACAAACCTTATTGGCTGAAGGCTGCCGCGGCCAATTAAGCCAAAAATTGATGGCTCGTTATCATTTAAGAGATAAATCAAACCCACAAACTTATGGTTTAGGAATCAAAGAAATTTGGCAAGTCAGTGCCGAGAAACATGAGCCAGGTAAAGTGGTTCATACCATAGGTTGGCCTATGGACTATTCTACCTATGGTGGCTCCTTTATTTATCACTTGTCCAAACAACGTGTGGCCCTTGGTTTTGTTGTCGGATTGGATTATAAAAATCCTTGGCTTAGCCCCTTTTCTGAATTCCAGCGTTTTAAAACTCATCCAATGATTAGTTCGCTATTAGCTGGTGGGGAGCGTATTAGTTATGGAGCACGTGCTATAAATGAAGGCGGATGGCAGTCCCTGCCTAAATTGACGTTTCCTGGTGGAGCATTAATTGGTGATGCAGCGGGTTTCCTTAATGTTCCCAAAATTAAAGGTATTCATATGGCGATGAAATCAGGAATGCTCGCCGCTGAAGCCTGTTTCGACGCATTAAAACAAACAGAAGAAACACCAATTGAATTAACCAGTTATCCTGAAAAAGTAAAGAGCTCATGGTTGGAACAAGAATTATATTCTGTTCGTAATATAAGACCAGGCTTTAAATGTGGGCTAATTCCGGGATTAATTAATGCCGCGTTTGAAACCTACATTACGAATGGGAAGTCACCTTGGACATTGACAAATCATGCCGATTACAAGAGCTTAAAATTAGCTAAGAAAGCTAAAAAAATCGATTATCCTAAACCAGATAATGTGCTTACTTTTGATCGATTATCCTCCGTGTTTTTATCAGGTACATTTCATGAGGAAGATCAACCCTGCCACCTTGAGTTAAAAAAACCTCAACTAGCAATCGATGTGAATCTAAAAAAATATGCATCTCCTGAAAGCAGATACTGCCCTGCAGGAGTTTATGAAATTGTTGAAAACGAAGACGGACCACGTCTACAAATTAATGCTCAAAACTGCATTCATTGTAAGACCTGTGATATCAAAGATCCACGCCAAAATATAGTATGGCATGCTCCTGAAGGAAGCGGTGGTCCTAATTATTCGGGAATGTAGCCTAAATGGCTTATTAGAAAACCGGCTTGCCGCGGCTTGGCCGCGGTGAATAAGCGCAGAATATTTATGGATATCGTGGTCAAGCCACGGTAATTCGAGCATTGGCAAGAAAAACCCAAAGCTAATCAAAACAACAGTTCTTGGAGGCTAGGCTAAGCCTCTTCTTCCACAACTTCACTATCCCATTGCATGATAGCAAGCTCATCCCACCACTTGCTTAAAGAGTATTGATTAAAATAAACAGCCAATTGGTTTGAGAGCAATGCTTTACGTTCATCATCGAGATATAAACTGCAAGTAAGCACCATCCTAATAGTCTCCTCACTAAGATCCCAGCACTCATCATTCAATTTTAAGAAAACAGTAGGAATTAGCTCCTGACGTTCCGCATCAGAGATATAAGGCATACATGCCGTAAGTACTTGTAATAAAGCACGCTTAATTTCTAAAGGAGCTTGAGCAAGCAATCCAAGAGAAGCGTTCAATATTTCGCTACGTAGTGTCTCATTAAAATATGGGATACAGCCAATACAATCATGTAATGCAACCTCGCAAATACGGGGATCTTTGTCATATATTTTTAAGAGCATTTGCTTAAGAATCAACTGCTGTGTAGGTTCTTCCAGATAAGGCATGAATTTAATAATCGTCTTGCGAGCTATATTGTTCACAAAAGAGTTTTTATCATTAGCCATAGGCAAAATCAGATCAAAAACTCTCTGGCGATTTTGTTCATTTAACCCTGGTATCAAAGGGGTAATCACTTGCAATGCCATGCCTCGGACAATAGAGTGATTATCATTTACCCTAGGAATAATTGCATCAAATGCCACTTGGTGATTCTCATCGTTTAAGTACGAGATAAGCGACAGCATTGCTTGCAATATCATGTAACGATGGCTCCAGTCATTCTCCTCCAAATAAGGTAAAATGATTTCAAGTACTTGTCGATGTTGTTCATTACTAAGATAGGGCATCAACTGAAGCATCGCTTGCAATATGGCATCACGAACGATCCAATTAATATCAGTTAAATTAGCAAAAATAACGTTAAACGCTTCTTCACGTTTAACATCACTCAAATGAGGAATACATATCCCCATAATTTCTAAAACAGCTTTGCGTATTCGTCCGTTGCTGCTCTCCAGGTGAGGAAGAGCTGCATTAAATACCTCAATACATTGTTCCCTATTGAAATAATGTATGCACGCAGAAATAATTTTTAAAACAGCAAGGCTTTGCTTCCAATCTTCAATGCTTAATTTAACAAAAAGTGCACGAATTACCACATCACAACAGGCATTATCTAAATAAGGTATGCACGTAGATATAATTTTTAAAGCCTCTTCACCAATAAGCCAATTTTTATCATTCAACTTTAATACAATCAATTCACTTACTTTTTCGTGTCGAGCATCGTCAAAATAAGCCGTAGCAACTGCAGGAAAGGCATGTTCATAAATACTATTTATTCCGTTCGATAACTCCCAAACAGCATCGTTTGTTTGCAAGTTACTCTCATGCTGGGATAAATGCTCACTGACGATTTTCTGTGCCACAAAACGAACCTTTGGTTCTCTATCATTTAATTTAGAGCGTATGGCAGCAAACATCAGCTCACGATTCTTATCATTAAAATAAGGAATACATACAGAAATAATTTTTAGTATTGCCTCACGAATAGAAGGAGCATCATCATTTAGTTTTGGAAGAATGACATCAATTAATTCTTGATGTCTCTTATCATTAAGGCAAAGAATCAATACTGGTAATATTTGTAATATAGTAAGACTATCTTCCGCATCAAAACCTTGCCCTTTGTCCGAAGAAAAATGCGGATACTTTTCCCAGATATCATCGATGATATTTTTTACTTCAGCCTTAACTTGTTCTTTATTAATGCTTAAAAACTGTATCAAATTAATATATTTTTTATGAGTATCCGCATTATTTAATAACTCATTAAAACAAGCGACCCGCTGCTCTTCAGTCGTAAGCGGAATCCAGTGATTCGCATGATGTATTACTAATAAATGGCGTGCTAACTCATCAGGTAAATAAAGGTTTGAGCCTATAAGCAAAAAAACTAAACCATAAAGATGGGCATCGCCGGTTTTGTCTTTAATATATTCTCTAATTAATTCATCAAGATGATTGATATTATGCGTTTTGCAAAAAAACAGGTGTTCATTGCCATATCGTTTAGCTTTAATTAGTTTTTTTAAACTTTGGATTTGCCAACGAAGATCATCATCTTGATTCCGAGAAAGCAAAATTTTCACAGCCCAATAAAGAGATTCATTGCGTAACTCATCAATTAAGTTAACAATAACCTCTGAGGGCATATTAAGAAACGCCAACTTATCAATCACATCAGGCGTTTTTAAAAAGCTCTGGAGCACTACAGGACAAGCTGCTGCCATAGCATGGGTTAGCATATATTAAAACTACCAAAGAAAAAAAAACTATAAAGAGTGGTACATTATACTCCCTGGGTGCTCAGGGTCAATTTATTATGCACGAAGCCCTAGAATTCCGCAGCGCACCATTTGAGTGATATTTGAACTATAATTGTATCAGAGTGAAACTTATCTAAGGAGAGGATGAAATGAGAAAGCTTCTTATAGGATTATTGTTAACTCAAATATGCTCACTAGCTTTTGCAGATACTATTGTTACCGAGACAAGTAATTGGAAAAGCGTCCCGATAGTTATTGATCCCGGCACCCAGGTCTATCGTTATGAAGGTCCAGTTCCCGAAGGTGATTTTTATTATTCTTATAGCGGCCATAGGTGTTTTAAAGAAAAAAGAGACATTGTAGGAGTTAATGCAATAATATTCCATGCAGGAGTAGCTGGTGGTAGTGATATTTATTGTTATGCAGAATAATGCAAACTAAAAACCTAGATTCAATTCATTTTTTGTTTTAAAAAAATGCTATTGTCTTCTAGGTTTTATAATTTATTACTTGTAATCTTATGAAAGAACAAAGAATAGTAAAAGCCGAGCAATCAAAAGCTTTTTTTAAAGTCTGGTTAGGGCCTGTTTTACTCATGGCAGCCTTGCTGGCTGTGCATTTATTTGTACAAGGCAGTAGCGCTCTAAAAGAATTATTTCCCGCATCTTCAGCCATAAGGACCATAGAGCAGATAATTTTTTATCTTTTTATATTTCTAAGTGCGTATTGGCTGGCTGTTCGGGTGATTAATAAAGCGTTTTTATTATTAATTAAATCAAACATTTTTAATGATCACTCACTGATTAAAATCGTTTTGCCCTTATTTGTTGTGATTTTAAAAATCCTTTCTTTTTTAATCTTATTCAATGTTATTGTTCAATATATAAATATACCTCCGGCACTGTCGTTTATTTTCACGAAAGTTACGAGTATTTTAATCATTAGTGCTATTAGTTGGATTTTATTTAAAATCGTTGATATTGCCGAACAAATATTAGTTCGCCGCTATTTTACTCAAAAACGTGGCACACTCGCGTCACGGAAAATTTATACCCAAACATTGATTATAAAACGAATTATATACAGCCTTATTGTCATTTTTAGTATTGGCTCGATTTTGATGCTGTTTGATAATGTTAGAGCATTAGGTGCCAGTGTTTTAACCACCGCAGGTGTCGTAGGCTTAATCTTTACATTTACGGCACAAAAACCCTTAGGCAGCATCTTATCTGGATTAGAAATCGCTATTACTCAGCCAATTAAACTTGGCGATAGTGTTGTTATTAACGATGAGTTGGGAACTATCGAAGAAATTAATTTTAGAAGTGTTGTCGTAAGGTTGTGGGACTGGCGCCGCTTGGTTGTTCCCACCAATTATTTTTTAGATCATATTTTTGAGAACTGGAGCCGAACTAAAAACAGTAATTTAATTGGCACGTTTTTTTTATATGTGCATTTTACCTTACCCGTACCTAAACTGCGCGAAGAACTGAATACAATATTAAGTACTTCTCCTTTATGGGATGGGCAAGTATCGAATATCATCGTAAGCGATTTACAAACACACGTGATGCAATTACAAGTTTTAGCGAGCGCTAAAAATGCCGATGATATGTCACGATTGCGGAATGAACTTCGCGAAAAACTCATTCAATTTATCGTAACTTTTTATCCCGAATCCTTGCCTAAGTAGCTTAGTTGAAAGCTATTCTCCGAGAGGTTTTTTAATTTTCGTCTATAATTAATAGATATTAATTTATTGCTAACAGTTATGAAGGAGGATACACCTATGAAAAGCTATCTCAATCCTCAACCATATGCCGTAGACCGTGTCAGTAAGATTAACGAAAAGCCTATTAAACCAGAGCACTTTAAATCTTACAAAACCAATAAAACTGCTAAAGAGATTTACAAAAATGAATCAGAAGAACAAGCATGGACCGATGTTCTTGAAAAGTTTAATCCATATCAAAAATTGAAGCACGATTAGGCTTTATTTCTTTACTTTAAGCCTATTATTACAAACGAAATGAGGGGAAATCCAGGGTCCAATCCACACGCCCCTGGATTGTTTCGTTACTACGTTTCACGAAATAGTGGGAAAATGAATATGCTCAGAAACCCAAATTGCGGGGCACATCACTCAAGCTGAGATCAGTGTTGGGTGTGTCTTTCAGCTTTTTCTGAAATTCGATCACAGCGTCGCAGAGCTGCTCTACCTCTCCCTTTTCAACCCAGAAGCTTTGGAAGGCTAAGGGAGATTTTGCAAGCAAAGAGTCTTTCAATAACGGAGTATCTTCTTTATTAGAAATAACGGTAAGTAATTTACTTAATACAGCAATTTTGTCGTTTGTCTTCATATCATGGGGAATGACTTCACTAGCACCATAAGCATTGATTTTTCGTTCAATGATTCGTGTGAGGTAGTTACTGGCCTGCTCAACATCCATACATTTCACTTCTTTACTGTATGCAACACAAGTAAATAATCTATGATGATTAGGATTGATTTCCTGAGCTTCCTCATCTCCCGGTCTAGAACCGTGCACCATTTGAGGCTGCATATTATTCTGAGGTAACTCTGATTTTCCTAAATGAAGTGCGCCTTTAATCCACACTTTTCCATTATGAGGAAGTGTGCGCCATATCATATCAAATAGAGTTAATGCTGCTGCAGACATTGCGCATGCTATACCTAAAGTAGGTGCTACAGAAGGAAACAGCATAATAAAAAGAACGGAGCCCACAGCGGCAGAAAGTAATCCAAGAATAAATAAATTATTGAGTGCTGCCTGAACATGGTGCATACGCGGGCTACGGTCAGCCCATGATTCGTAAGCTCGATAAAAATTAATCCCCATCATTATTGTTTGATGAGTAAAAGCAAGGCTCAAGCTGCTTAAAAAGAACCATGGCCCAGCAGTAAAACTAAGGCCCATAAAGGCTGATAGTACCGCCCCGTAAAGGGAGATACTCGCAAAAAAAGCACAGGTTGCCGAAATAATCAGATTAAACCATTTATCCAGGTTTTTATTACTAGCCTGAATCAGTTTATAAGCATTCATCAATGCGTTAAGAGTTAATAAAATCCCAATAAAAGGCAACATGATAAAGAATAAGGGAGAACCTCCAAAAGCAGAGTACCATCGAGTATCAGCCATGGTTGAAAATAACGCGACTTCTTGAGTTTCTCTAATGTATGTAATTGCTTTGTGGAACTCGTTAGCTAACATTGCTCACCTGTTATTAGAACAAATTAAGATTAAGCCTTGGTCTCCTGAACGTGACACATTGACGATCGGTGTTTTCGTTCAGGATGACATACCTCAGTGGATCCTGGCTGCAAGCAACCAGGCTACAACAAAATGATTTACTATTGACGTAAATGTGGGAATAAAATTACATCGCGAATAGATTGCGAATTGGTAAATAGCATGACCAATCGATCAATTCCTATCCCCTCTCCTGCTGTTGGCGGTAATCCATATTCAAGGGCTTCAATGTAATCACTATCATAATGCATCGCTTCCATATCCCCAGCATCCTTTTCCTCTACTTGCTTACGGAAACGCTCCGCTTGATCTTCTGCATCATTTAACTCAGAGAATCCATTCGCAATTTCTCGGCCAGCAATGAAGAACTCAAAACGATCGGTAACTTCAGGATCCTGATCATTACGGCGTGCTAAAGGTGAAATTTCCGTAGGATATGCAGTAATAAAGGTAGGTTGAAACAGTTGATGTTCTACAGTCTCTTCAAACAGAATCATTTGTAGTTTACCTAAACCATCAGTTTCTTTATACGCAAAACCTTTTTCTTCAAGTTGCTTACGGCAGAATTCGACACTTTCTAATTGTTGCGCACTGATTTCTGGATGGTAATGCAAAATCGCTTCTTTTACTGTCATACGTGCAAATGACTTATTAAAATCAATCACGTGGCCTTGGTAGTCAATTTGACGCGAGCCAACTACTACATCACATAAATACTGTAATAATTGCTCAGTAAAGTCCATCAAATCATTATAATCAGCGTATGCCTGATAAAACTCAACCATTGTAAACTCAGGGTTATGGCGCGTAGAAAGCCCTTCATTACGGAAGTTACGGTTGATTTCGTAAACGCGTTCAAAACCACCAACAACCAAGCGTTTTAAGTACAGCTCTGGAGCAATACGCAAATACATAGTCATATCAAGACTATTGTGATGCGTAATAAATGGACGCGCAACGGCTCCGCCAGGAATAGGATGCATCATAGGAGTTTCTACTTCGAGAAACTGATTTTTATCCATAAACTGTCTAAATGCTTGAATAAGGCGTGAGCGAGCCAAGAAGGTAGCACGGCTATCTTCATTTGCAATTAAGTCAACATAACGTTTACGGTATTTAACTTCTTGATCCGCCAAACCATGAAACTTATCTGGTAATGGTCTTAAGGATTTAGTCAACAATTCAACATGTTCTGCATTTACGGTCAATTCACCAGTATTCGTTTTAAACAACTCCCCACGAACACCAACGATATCACCTAAATCCCAATGCTTGAATTGTTCATATATTTCAGGAAGATCATTGGCTCTAATATAAATTTGAATACGACCAGAAACATCCTGAATGTGGAAAAAGCTTGCTTTCCCCATAATACGTCTTAGTACAATTCGTCCCGCAACTGCAGCTTTAACATGCTGTTCCGCAAGCATTTCTTTTTCTGATTCAGCATATTCTTTAACTAAATCAGTAGCTAAATGTTCACGACGAAACTCATTAGGGAAATTAAACCCTGTTGTGCGCAAGTCTGCTAACTTTTGCTTACGGATAAGATAAACTTCGCTTTCATCTAAATGTTCTACTTGTTGCTCATCTGTCATGCTGCACCTACTCCTGCCTTTAAACTGGCTTCGATAAATTGATCTAAGGCACCATCCAACACGGCTTGCGTATTGCTTGTTTCTACACCGGTCCGTAGATCTTTAATACGGGATTGATCCAATACGTAAGAACGTATTTGTGATCCCCAACCTATATCTGATTTGCTGGCTTCCAACGCTTGTTGCTCAGCGTTTTTCTTTTGCATTTCCAATTCATACAATTTAGCACGTAATTGCTTCATTGCTTGATCTTTATTGCGATGCTGGCTGCGATCATTCTGACATTGGACCACAATGCCACTTGGAGCATGAGTGATACGTACTGCAGAATCCGTTCGGTTTACGTGCTGGCCACCGGCGCCTGAAGCACGATAAGTATCAATCCGTAAATCAGCCGGATTAATGTCTATCTCAATGTCATCATCAATTTCTGGAGAAAGGAATACCGCAGCAAAAGAGGTATGTCGTCGATTTCCAGAGTCAAATGGTGACTTACGAACCAAGCGATGCACCCCACTCTCAGTGCGTAACCAGCCAAAAGCATATTCGCCACTAAAATAAATAGTGGCACTTTTAATTCCCGCAACATCTCCAGGTGAACATTCAATGAGTTCAGTAGTAAACCCATGTTGCTCACCCCAACGCAAATACATCCGCAATAACATTTCAGCCCAATCCTGGGCTTCGGTACCGCCTGAACCTGATTGAATATCTAAATAGGCATTACAGGTATCCATCTTTCCAGAGAACATCCGTCTGAATTCTAAATCAGCCACTTTCTGTTCAATAGCTTGTACTTCGAATCCTATTTCATTAATCGATTGTTCATCATTTTCTTCTCGAGCTAATTCAAACAGCTCAATCGAGTCCGTGATGGATTGACCTAATTCCGTTAATGTCAAAACAATCTTTTCAAGTTGAGTTCGCTCTCGACCCAAAGCCTGGGCAACTTCAGGATTATCCCATATCGAAGAGGATTCTAGCTCACGAACAACTTCCTCTAAACGCTCGCGTTTGGCGTCAAAGTCAAAGATACCCCCTAAGCGCTTCCACCCGCTTATCCAGATCTACCAGATTAAGGTTAATTTGGTTTACTTCCAACATAAGTGTCTCATTTAAAAAATTAACTTCGCATTCTACCGCGAAAGTGCTTTTCTATCTAGAGTCAACTGCATTAACTGAGTTAAATATACAAAACTGTGCCGATGCCGGCACAGTTTTGAAGTGAGGACAACTGAATACTAACTTACCAGGAATTTTAAGGAATGAGGAAGAAATTTAGATACCCCAGGGATACCAAAACTAGTGAACAATCCATTATCTTGATAATCAGAAGGCAATGTAGGATAAACACTATTAATTGAATAGCTCCAAGTAATACCTCCATCACGACTCACTGCTAATAAGGGATAATTTTTAGTGCCATTGGAGTAACCCCCAGCCGCAAAACAGGTGGTTCCTTTGCACTGAACTACTTTAAAATTCCCCTCCACCATCGTATCACTCGTCATCTTAGGATAAGAGCTAGTAATTCTATAAGTCCATGTTTTCCCACCATTAGAACTGTTTGCCAATAAAGGAAAAGCTCCATTTTCATTTTGATACACTCCTCCGACAACACAAATATCTCCACTACAGGCAGCGGAATAAACTTGGCCAAAACCTCCTGATGAGAGAAAATCAGCAGGTAGCAGGGGTTTAGAGCTATCCATCGTATAGGTCCAAGTCTGACCTTGATCTGAACTTGTCATTACTAAAGGATAAGTATTATTTTCGTTGTTTCTATAAGAGCCTGCCGCAACACATGTCTTACCACTGCAACTCGCACTATAAAACACGCCATTGCCAGAGTAATCATCGACTAAAGTATTGCTATCAATAGGGAAAGTCCAAGTAGAACCATTATTGGTACTTAGTCCCACCCACGGGTAGGTGACTAAACTAAAATCATCATAAGAACCTACAGCAATGAAATTAGCTCCGCTTGCATCAACCGCATTAAGAACCCCTTGATTATAAAAATCAGTAGGTAGCCCACTTGAATTGCTATCAACTGTATTGGCCCAAGTCACTCCCTTGTTTTGGCTAGTTGAAATGAGTGGGTATGTGGTAAGAGAATTCGTAGTATAGGTGCCTACAGCAACACAAGTTGTTGTAGTACACTTCACATTTGAATACCCCATGCTGATATTAAAATTAGACAGAGCTGGCAGTGATGCGTAAGTCCAATTCGCAGTAAGATTAGCTCTAAAAACAATTGCTGGATACTGTTTGCTGCTATCAGAATAGGTACCTGCCGCAACACAAAATACTCCACTGCAGGAAACACCTAAAAAGTTTCCACTAGTAAAATCCGTAGGCTGCTGTGCTGCACTATGTGCAGTCATAGTATAGCTCCAAGTTTGTCCGCTATCAGTACTGCTCGCAATAAGTGGATAAGGTTGGGTGCCATAGCCACCGACAGCAGAACAATTGTTCTGCACACAATCAACGGCCCACAGCGGAGCTGGTCCGCCATCGAAATTATAAGCAGGTACGCTATTCGCTAAAGCAGCAGGAATAGAGGGTCCTGTAACCCCTGAAAGGGTATAACTCCATTTCGCACCATTATCAATGCTCGTTGCAATTAAAGAATTTGCCCTAGTGCTACTGTCATATCCCCCTACCGCAATAAAAGGTGCTATAGAAACCACACTGACATTTAAAGGTTCTGATGCGGAAGTGCAACTGGATGCTTTACATAGGTAAAAGACACCTGAAGCAGCTCCACTGATGTCTAGCTGTAATACACAACTTGCTTTAGCTCCTAGCGTAAGGGGGAACGTGCAATTTCCATTACTTACATTCGCTATTACTGTTGCTGGAAGTCCTTTTAAAGTGTATCCACTGCGTGTTGAATTCGTATTATTAGTGATTGTGTAATATGCAGAGACACTTTTTCCGGCGGGTACCGTGGTTGGCAGTGTGGTCCCTGGTTTGGGACCTATCGTAAAATTAGCGGCGGCGATTGCCTGAGCCGAGACAAACATAGCAATAAGAGACAAGCCCAAATTATATTTTTTATTCATTTATGAAAATCCTGTTCCAATGAAATTAAATTATGTAGCTGATTTGTGCAACTAATTGATTCGCATAAAGATTTCGAATGCCATAGGTAAATGGTACTGGAGCCATATAATCACCAGCCACAATATGTCCTCCTTTAAACGAGGCATCACCAAATCCGCTGAATCGATAACCTAATCCCACGCGAACATTCGAATTTACATCCACATCAATACCTGCGCCCAGGCTATAACTAAACTGTGTTTTATTATTATCTTTGAAGTATGCAGTACCATTTAGGTTGCCTGTTTCTGCAGTTGCCGCCCGAAAACACCCAATATCATTAAATGCAGCGCCTAAGCCTACTGAAGCATATGGATGATAACGCTCATGAGTTGTCATTAAGAATTTAGCTGAAGCAAGAACTTGCTGCGTTTGAAAGCGGTACTGGTAGCCATATAAGGTAGATGTTTCCGGTTCAACACCAACAGTATTTAATCCATGCACAGTTACAGGCCAAAAATAGCTGTATTCAACCCCTGCCTGCAACAACACATTATACCAAGGTAATGGATGTTCTAAACCTATAAATCCCCCGATAAAACCGTCATTATGTCTATCCTTTGAGCTGTGGTACGTATAAATATTATCATCATCACCCAAATAAGAACCGCGACTACCGACATTAATACTGGCATATCCACCAAGAAGGGAAACTACTGACCGATAACTGGGAGCTATGGATTGAATACCTGATTCACCTGCGAAAGCAAATGAAGAGTAGAAGCAAGCCCCGGCTATACCAAGAACAGAGATTCCTAAACGCATATCATTTATCCTTAAATTTATTTCTATAATAATCTATGGATTACTTACATTTTGACCTGTAAATAGCCCTACACATCCGGGATGGTAACATAATATTTTTTGAGTACAAGCTAGATTGGCTTGGTATTGATAATCATTTATGGGGTATAAGTAGGCTGCTTGTAATTAAGACTTAATTAACAGCATGGCATGACATTGACAACCTGGTTGCAAACAACCAGGCTATGTTGATTTGACAATTAAACGGTTTTCATTGCGGCGCGGTAGGCCTGTAAATTCATTAAAAACTCTGCTTCTGCGTGAGAAAGATGACAACTATCAACAATCTCTTCTCGATTACCACCCATTTCCAGAATTTTCATTGCATGCTGGTAACCGCCATCGTTATCACGTTTATTTTCTAAACCTTGGATTTGGCTATCCATACTGACTAACTGTGAGTTTAATTCTTTCAATTGCTTTGAGAATAATAAATCAGCATGAATCAAAACAGGATGATCTTTAGCAATTTGTTCTACAGACTTGGCAAGGCTTTCCTGACGTTCTTCAAGAACCATCATTTTCTTACGTTGAGCCCATAAAAAATTTCCAAACAACACGAAGAGTCCTACGTTTAAACTCATAATAATACTATTTATCATTTTATTTCCTTATTTCCCTACAACAACATGATGCACCTGTTTATTTAATGCTGGATTAAGAAGACGTTTACTATTTCTGTCTACAGCAATAATGATGCTTACCCTGCGATTTAATGCCCTTCCTACATCTGAAGCATTATCAGATATAGGATACTGCTCTCCATATCCTGTCACCATCAAGCGACTCGTATCAATACCATAAGAGTTTAAAATACGACCCACCGCTGCTGCACGAGCAGCTGACAGTTCCCAGTTTGATGGGTACTGAGGTGTTTCTATTGGCATGTTGTCAGTATACCCTTCTATAGAAACAATAGCATGTGATTTTTTAAGCTTTTCAGCAAGTTGCATTAATTTGACTAATGCATCGGCCTTTAAATCTACATCACCGGAACCAAATAAAGCACCTGATTTGATATCTAATTCAATCCAACCTTTTTGCCGATTAATCTTGTAGTTTTTATCTTCCAACTGAGACAAGGATTGATTTATTTCATCTAAACCATCTTGGTATTGTCCGTATACTTTCTTCGTATAGGGGCCCTTTTTTTGATCTTCTTTAGACTGCTCTTCATGCGGCTTATCCATTTTACTAAACGCTGTTTTCATCCCTTCAGAAAGTGATTTGTACTTTGCGGTATTCACGGATGAAATGGCATACATCACCACAAAAAACGCAAACAATAAGGTAATAAAATCAGCGTATGAGATAACCCAACGATGATGATCTACGTGTTCTTCAGTCTTTGATTTTCTTGATCTCATTTTTCTTTTGCTGCCCAAAATTATTAAGTTTTAACAATAAAATGCCGGGACTTTCACTGGCTGCAATAGAAACCATCCCTTCAACAATCATTTCATCATAATGAACCTGACGTGCAATGCAGGCTCTTAACTTATTTGCAATAGGTAGAAAAACCAGGTTCGCTAATCCAACACCATACACAGTAGCAACGAAAGCCACAGCAATACCTGCCCCGAGTTCATTTGGCTGAGATAAATGACGCATTACCTGAATCAATCCAAGTACTGCCCCTAAAATTCCTAAAGTCGGGCTATAGCCTCCCATACTTTCATAAACGTGGGCTGCACGTAAATTGTTATGCTCGATGCGATCAATTTCAGCTTCTAAAACTTGTCTAATCGTCTGCTTATCGACTCCAATCACTAATAACTCTAATCCCTTATTAATCAGTGGTGTTTTTTCTACTTCCAAATGATCTTCAAGAGAGAGCATCCCGAGCTGGCGGGCCTTTCGCGCTAATTCAAACATGCGCGTTCTACACGCCTCGAAATCAAGATGTGGCGGTTTAAAGATCCAGGGTAATATTTTTATTGCCCGCTTAAAGGTATGTAGTGGCGACTGTACGAGCACCGCACCAATCGTACCTCCAACCACTATAAGCAAGGCAGAAAAGTTTAATAAAGACTGAATAGTACCACCTTCAAGCATTTGCCCAATGATGATGGCTAGAAAACTGGTCACAAGACCCATAAATGTTAATGCATCCATACGCTCTACTATCCCTACTATTCCGGTAATCGTGATTTAACACGATGTGTTGCTTGACTAAGAATTTGTGAAACACGTGATTCACTTACTCCTAGAACCTCCCCAATTTCTTTCAAATTCAAATCGTGTTCATAATACAAAGACAACACCATTTGTTCTTTGTGGGGTAACCCTTTTATCACCTCTGACAAACGGCTCATTAAATCATTATGAAACACATTTGCATGAGGTTCAGTAGAGGTTTGTCCATCCTCTCCTTGCAAAGCATCGTCCGTAACGCCTAAATCTTCAAAACCATATAAGTGGCTACTGGCTGAATCTTGCAGCATTTCATGATACTCATTAAGCGGAATACCAAGCTCTGCAGCAATTTCAAAATCTTTTGCCTCGCGCCCAAGTTGATGTTCTACATGCTTTACTGCTTCAGAAATCATTCTTGAGTTCCGGTATACTGAGCGCGGAACCCAATCATTCCTTCTAACCTCATCAAGCATGTAGCCTCTAATGCGAATTCCAGCATAAGTTTCAAATGAAGCGCCTTTGGATGAATCATAATGTCTTGTAGCTTCTAACAAACCAAGCATCCCAGCCTGAATTAAATCATCAAGCTGAACACTACTCGGTAAACGTCCCAGCAAATGATGGGCAATGCGTTTCACTAACAAAGCATGATTCTTTACCAGCGTTTCCTGGATTTGTTGATTTACTTTGCTGTAAGCAGCCAAAGCATCCACGACACTCTCCTTATCGCAAACTACCCATCAAATTTATACTTCATCCATTACCAAACGCTCTAAAAAGAAACTTGTATTGCCACCTAATAAAGACTTTAATGGCCAATTAGCTACACCTGCAGCAATTTCTCTTATAGAAGCCGCAGCATTAGAATCCGGATAAGCCATTAGTACAGGTTTTTGATTTTTTACCGCCTTATGAACATGTTCATCAAACGGTATCGCTCCTAAATAGTCTAGCTTAACCTCAAGAAATTGCTCGGAAACTCGGAATAATTTATTAAATAAATCACGTCCATCTTTCTCACTTCGAACCATATTGGCTACGATATGAAAATTTGGCCATCCATAGCGCTTACTCATCACTTTAATTAATGCATAGGCATCAGTGAGTGAGGTTGGCTCATCACAAACCACTACGAGCAACTCTTGAGCAGAGCGGGTAAAACTTAAAACTGTATCGGAAATCCCTGCGGCAGTATCAATGATCAGGTAGTCCAAATCTTCAGTGAGCTGATTAAATGCATCAATAATTCCAGCATGTTGTCGACTACCAAGTTGTGCCATAAACTCTGTACCAGAGGCTGCAGGAATTATTTTTAAGCCATTAGGACCTTGTAAAATTACATCATTTAATTGACAGGATCCTTGAATCACATGCGACAAATCATACTTGGTATGTAAACCTAACATAATGTCGATGTTTCCCAAGCCTAAATCAGCATCCAAGAGCATCACTTTATTATTCAGCTGAGACAATGCAACAGCTAAATTCACCGATACATTGCTTTTGCCAACACCGCCCTTACCTGCTGTAACCGCAATGATGTTCATTGGCTTAACTCGAGATAAATTTCTCAGGCCCGAAGCTTGATCGCCAATAATATCATTAACTCTCAACATAATATTCTCTCCCAGCAGGTTGTCGCTCTTTACTCATGTAGTTCGCTTCTACTGGAAACAATTGCTGTTCTTGTTGAGCAAATAATTCAACAAGCTGATGACGTGTAGCTAATTTAATATCTTCTGGAACGCGTTGGCCATGTGTTAAATAACTGATGCGTAATCCTGTTTCAATTGCAGCACTTAAAGCACCACCAATTGCTTGTGCCTCATCCAGTTTCGTTAAGATACATTGATCCACACAATTGGTTTCATAGCGATGAATTGCATCAACAAGCACTTGGTAATGACTTGTTGCGGGCAGAACCAATACCTTAGAAATGGATTGCATGTGATTGCTAAGAATTTGCATTTGGCGAATGACCCGCTCATCCGAAGGATTCATTCCTGCAGTATCGATAAGGATAAGTTTTTTATCACTTAATTGACGCAATACACGAGATAAGGACACTTCATCATTAGCTAGGCATACTTGCACACCCAAAATTTTTCCGTAGAGCATTAATTGTTCTTGTGCTGCCATACGGTAGGTATCCATAGTTACCATCCCTAATTTATCTGCACCAAAACGTAGCGCAAAGCGAGCACCAATCTTGGCTAAGGTCGTTGTTTTACCAACACCAGTAGGCCCTAAAAATGCATAGATTCCGCCCTCTTCGATTCGGCGGGTGTCACGAATGGGTAGTTGCTCAGTAATGTGAGTTAAAACAGCTTGCCATGCGCGTTGTTGATTTAAATCAGGGCGCACTGAACGTGTCCAGGCTGCCGCTGTTGTGGGGCTAACACCTAAATACAAAAGCTTTTGTAATAAGACTGTATGTAGAGGTTCTGTGCTTCCCCCTACACTTCCGCCTCTTAATTGAGCTTCAAGCATGCCACGCAGAGTTTGAATTTCCATACGCAAATCATCAAATGGTGTTTGGGTTTGGAATTTATCGACTTGACTTGGTGGTTCTGCACATGCAACCGCAGCTTCTGTTGAAAGAATCGTTTCATCAAAATCAATCGCTGCGACAATTTCAACTCCACCATCAACATCACTGCTGGATAAAATAACTGCATCAGAACCAAATGTCGCCTTAATTTGCTGCATTGCTGTTCGTGTATCTGCGGCGACAAATCGTTTTAATTTCATAAAGCTCCCCCTGCTATGACGCGTACCCAATCGTCAATATTAAAAATTAAGTACTACTTCCGTTTTTTTATATAAAACAACTATTTACCTGAAAAATCGCAAAAAGTCAGCCCCTTTACCTAACCTTATTACCATTAAGTTAAGAGTTATTCTTTGTAGGTTAGGCTCATAGCCCAACAAAAACATCGAGCCACATCAGAACTCCATGTTGAACCATGCCCCAACCTACAGACTTATAACGAAAATTCTATATTACTTACCCCACGGTGCCAATGATTCTTATCTGTTTATTATCAGGAATTTCCTGATATGACAAAACATGGAAATCATGAGAAATATTACGTACAAATCGAGCTAACACAGAGCGTATTCCCGGTTGAACAACCAATACTGAACTTTCTTGTTTTGCTTGCTGCTGCATAGCCAGCTGCGCTAAAGAATGTTGTATTTTATCAGCCATGCCAGGCTCAAAACTTACACCATTGGAATTACCACTTTGAATTGTGTTCTGCAGTAATTGTTCCAGCTCAGGTTTTAACGTAATAATGGGTAGCTCTTCATTCATACCGCTTATTTTCTGCGTAATCAATCGAGATAAAGCAATGCGTACTTGGCTAATTAAAAATTCACTATCCTTAGACTTTGGCGCCATTTCTGCCAACGTTTCGACAATCGTGCGAATATCTGTTAAAGGTATATGTTCTGTGAGTAAACCTTGAAGTACCTTATTGACCATTCCTAAAGTTAATCCATCTGGTACTAACTCTTTCACCAACTTCGGTGAGGAAATTGCAAGTTTATCCAATAATTGCTGTGTTTCTTCATAGCCAAGTAACTGTTGGCTATTACGTTCAAGAATTTGACTTAAATGAGTGGCAACAACTGTAGAGACATCAACCACCGTATATCCTAAAGTATGTGCCTGTTCTTTTTGTGCTTCAGTAATCCATACCGCTTCCATACCAAAAGCAGGATCCCGCCCTTTGATCCCATCCAACTCCCCAAACACTTGTCCAGAATTAATTGCCAAAGAACGGTCAGGGTGAATAATCGCCTCGCCCATAATCACACCAGCAAGGCTAATTCGATATTGATTGGGTTTTAAATCCAAATTATCACGAACATGCACTGAGGGAATTAAAAAACCTAATTCTTGCGATATCTTTTTACGTATTCCTTTAATGCGTGCCAATAAAACACCACCTTGAGAATTATCAACAAGCGGTATTAATCGATAACCTACTTCGAGACTAATCACATCAACAGGGTTTACATCATCCCATGATAATTCGGTTGACATACTTGGGCTTTGAACAGTAGATGTATCGCTTTCTTTGACCACCTTCTTTTTATGCTTTTCTTTTTCTTGCTGTGCAAATAAATAAGCTATTCCTCCAAGTCCTACAGACAAAAGGATAAATGCCACGTGAGGCATTCCGGGAATAATACCAATCACTCCCATAATCACTGAAGCAATAATTAAGGAGCGCGGATTAGCCACAACTTGTGAAACAACCGCATGCCCCATGTTTTGTGCACTAGAAACACGCGTAACAATAATCGCAGCTGCAGTAGATAAGACTAATGAGGGTACTTGTGCAACCAAGCCATCACCAATAGTTAACAAAATATAATTATGTAAGGCATCAGAGATACTCATACTGTGTTGAAATACGCCGATGATTAATCCACCAATAATATTAACTACGAGAATCAATATCCCCGCAACAGCATCTCCACGTACGAATTTACTCGCACCATCCATTGAACCATAAAAATCAGCTTCCTGAGCCACTTCCAAACGACGCTTAATCGCTTGTTCTTGATTGATTAGTCCGGCATTCAAATCCGCATCAATCGCCATTTGCTTTCCAGGTAAGGAGTCCAAAGTAAAACGAGCGCTCACTTCCGAAACGCGTCCCGCACCTTTGGTAACCACCACAAAGTTGATCACCAGCAAAATCATAAATACCACTAAACCAACAGTGTAATTACCGCCAATAACCACCTCACCAAATGACTGAATCACATGCCCTGCAGCATCCGTTCCATTATGCCCATTCAATAAAACAACACGGGTAGAAGCAACGTTTAGCGCTAAACGAAGCAAGGTGGCAAGCAAAATAACGGTAGGAAATACGGCAAAATCTAAAGGTCTCTCACTATAAATTACGGCCAATAAAACCACTAAAGATAAGGCGATATTAAAAGTAAAAAATACATCTAATAAAAATGGCGGTAAGGGCAATATCATCATGCCAAGCATGACCACTAACATCAACGGTGTGCCTAAACCTTGGCGCATCCAAAATTGCACATGTTGCCAAGCACTCTTAGTACTACTCATTAAACATCCTCCTCACGCGCTAATTCAGGTGGAATAGGCACATTTTGCAATACTTCCGGTTTATGCTCATAACGTGTTTTATCACGTAGTTGAAACACGTAAGCTAAGACTTGTGCCACTGCAACATAAAGTCCTCTGGGAATTTCCGCATTCAATTTGGTCGAGAAATAAAGTGCTCGAGCTAAAGGAGGTACAGAAATAATTGGAATGTCATGCTCTTTAGCAACACCACTGATTTGAAATGCTACTAAATTTTTTCCTTTAGCAATTACAACAGGAGCTTTATTCCCTTTTTCTTTATACATTAGCGCGACGGCATAATGCGTTGGGTTGGTTAATACAACATTCGCTTTAGGTAGCTCCGCCATCATTCGCCGTCTGGCAATTTCTTGTTGGGCACGGCGAATAGCATTTTTAACCTCAGGCTTTCCCTCAGTGTCTTTATACTCTTCCCGTAACTCCTGCTTAGTCATCTTCAAGCCTTTATTGTGCTGATACAATTGAAAAGGCACATCCACTGCAGCAATTAAAAGCAGGCTTGCTGAAACCCAAAGAAACGATTTGATAACAATCAGCGCACCAGTACTAATTGCAATTTCAATAGGCGTATGCGCTAAGGCAAGCAACATAGGAACTTGGAGGTTAAGTACTACAACGGCAACGATGGCAACTAAGACAAACTTAAAAAATGATTTAATCATTTCGACAAAGTTCTTGAGCGAAACCATACGCTTCAAACCTTGCAATACGTTTAAGCGGGAAAACTTTGGTTTTACAACTTGAGCGCTAAATACCCACCCCCCCATTAAAAGGGGCGCGACTAAAGAAACAAGGAAAATAACAATCAACAGAGGAAATAATGCCAAAACCCCCATTTTAGCAGTAAAAAACAAACGCTCCAGACTAACGACGGGCGTAATAATTACTTCTGTATCAAACTCAAAGGCCTCACGCATCATCAAGCCTAATTGCGTTGATAACTGTTTGCCAAAAACTAAAAAACCTACTGCTGTAAATAACAACGCAAAGGTAGTATTAAAGTCTTTCGAACGAGCAACCTGACCTTTTTCACGAGCTTCTTTAAGTCGCTTGGGCGAGGGCTGTTCGGTTTTTTCGTCGTTCTCTTGTTCTGACATTAACGTAACATCCCTACTACAAATCGTATTCCATCATCAATAATATCTGTCATCTGAGCTGCCACACTAGGCAAGCCAATTTTAATCACTACAATTCCCATTACTAAAGTAATAGGAAAACCTAAAGAGAAAATATTCAACTGAGGCGCGGCACGCGCCATAACTCCAAATGATAAACTAACTATGAGTAAAGACAATAAAGCAGGAATAGAAATTAGCAATGCTTTTTTGAACATCCATCCTGAAAAAGTAATTGCACTCCACAACATATTAGAACTCACCGATGCCTTACCTATAGGCATCGTTTTAAAACTATCCATTAATGTTTCGACAATGAGTAAATGTCCATTCAAAGCTAAAAAGATTAAGGTCATCATCATTAAATAAAGCTGACCAACTAATGGAACACTAGCCTTACTGGCTGGGTCAACCATTACCGCAAATCCCATCCCGGTTTGCATGGAAATAATTTGCCCGCCTAAAATAAATACCTGAAAGGATAACTGCACCACAAAGCCCATCAACATACCTAATAATACTTCCTGGGCAATGTATAAAGGGTAAGCGGCATTAAAATTAAGAAAGCTAAGCTCCGGAGGCACTAAAGTGGAACAAATCCAGCTTAAAACAAAAAGAAAAATAATCTTCACTCGAGTCGGTATTAGTACTGATGAAAAGACAGGGACAGCAATTAATAATCCGCCAACACGTGCAAACGGCCAAACAACCTGGCTGACGTAACGTATTAATGTTGGATAATCAATATTCATTGCTGCATTAACCTATCAAATAAGGAATATTACTAATCAAAGAGCTTGTATAATTGATCACCGTTTTTAATAACCATGGCCCTGCAAATATCATCACTAAAAAAGTGGCAAATAATTTGGGAATAAAGCTGATACTTGATTCATTAATTTGCGTTGCAGCCTGAAACATGGAGACAACTAGTCCAACGAGCATACCTGGCACAACTAACACGGTAATCAGTAGCAGCATGATGTAAACACCTTCGCTGAATATCGCAACAACCGACTGCGGTGTCATTTGCTCTCCCTGTAAAAATACATAAAAAATCTTAAGCGTAGGGTTTTCACCTCAATCGCCCTATTCGTTCAGCAGGAGTCGTAGTCCGTATTACGCTGCGCTAATATGGGCTACAACTCTAGCTACACTGCAAAACTTGATGCCAAAGAACCTAGAATTAATGTCCAACCATCAACCATAACAAACAACATAATCTTAAATGGTAAGGAGATAATTAAAGGCGATAGCATCATCATCCCCATCGCAATCAAAACGCTCGATACAACCAAATCAATAATTAAAAAAGGTAAAAATAAAATAAACCCAATTTGAAATGCTGTTTTCAATTCACTAGTAATAAAAGCAGGAATAATCACACTCATTGGCAATTCATCTAACGAGGCAGGCTCTTTATTGGCAAACTTTTCAAATAAAGCCAAATCATTTTTTCGGGTTTGATTGAGCATAAACTGTCGCAATGGTGCTTGTGCATTTGCCATAGCCTGAGGAAACTCCATAGTTTCAGCTAAATAAGGCTGAATCGCAGTCTCATTAATTTTATTAAATGTGGGTGCCATCACAAAATAAGTCATAAATAAGGCAATACCAATTAATACTTGATTTGTGGGTGCCTGGGCCAAGCCAATTGCCTGACGTAGAATGGACAAAACAATAATGATTCGTGTAAATGCGGTCATTGCCATCAATAAACCTGGCAAGACCGTAAGCAACGCCATAAAGATAAGGATTTGCAAATTGACGCTATATGATTCAGAACCATGAGCCCCTGGCTGCACAGTCATTGCCGGCAAAGATAAAGAAGCTGTCGCTTGTGCTACAAAAGGTAAAACACTTAATAAAGCACCAAATAATACATAACTTTTTATTTTCATTTTATGATTTCACTACCGCCGATTTAAGCAGCTCCGCAAATGAAGGTTTATTTGGTGCATCAAAACCTGGAGGTAACTCTTCGCCAAAATCATACAGAAGTGTGATGTGACCGGAACCAGAACCCAGCAATAGATATCGTGTACCAACTTTCAACAGCATAATCTTTTCCTTAGGCCCCAGGATCATACTGGCAACAGATTGAAATCCTTTAGATGAGCCTAAGTGTGCTCCTTGCAATCGCTTTACCACCCAAGATAAAACCATGATAACTAACAGGACCGAAAACAAGCCCAATACAAGACGCACAAGCTCGCCTTGAGTAATTGCGTGTTGCATCATCTTAATCGTCTAATCCGCTCAGCTTTACTCACGATGTCTGTTAATCGAACTCCAAATTTATCGTTAACCACAACAACTTCGCCATGGGCAACCAACGTACCATTAACTAATACATCAAGAGGATCACCCGCTAAACGATCCAGAGCTACAATCCCCCCCTGGTTTAATTGCAGTAAGTTACGAATGGTCATTTTAGTGCGACCAATTTCTACCGTTATCGCAACAGGTATATCTGAAATCAGTGCCATTTTTTCTTCATCATTTTCATGAGGTAGTGCACTTACTTGTTTTGGCTGCTCCATTGCTGAATCTGTCATCTAAATCCCCTAATAACTAATATGCTTGATTATCTTTACAGCGCGCTTATCACCTGCCGTACCCTGAGTTGCTGTAAAACCCGGTGTGCCTTCAATATCTAATGTGACAATTTCTTTCATTTCTACCGGTATAAAATCCCCTGCTTGCCAAGCCATTACTCCACCTAGAGTAGTTTTTGCTTGCGCCATTGCCGAGCTAATAATTAATTCGACATCCATTAACTCTTCTTTTAAGGATTTGACCCAGTTTGGATCGATTTCATCCTCGGGGCGAGCAGCACCTAATTCTAATTGCTCTTTAATAGGCTCAACCATGGAATAAGGAAGAACAAAATAAAAATCTCCTGTTTCCTTACCAAAATCCAAGGTAAAACGCACCACCAACAACATTTCTTCCGGTTCTGCGATGTTCACGAGTTGGGGGTTTGTTTCATCATTAAATTTAGTAATATCTAATTGAATAATCGGCTTCCAGGCTGACATCAAATCAGCAACCAACTTTTTAGATACAGCATCCATCACCCGCAATTCGGTTGCAGTAAAGTCAGTACGGTCTTTTTGGGCAAAAAATTGCGAACTACCACCAAAATAATAATCAACCAAATCATAAACAAAGGTACTATCAAACATTATAATTCCTTTGCCACGCAAAGGTTTGAATTTATAAACATGCATCAAACTGGGGTTGGGAAGACTTTCCATAAAATCGCGGTTTTTAACGATTTGTAACTGATCTTGAGAAATTTCGAAGTCTTTAGCAGTTAATTGATATATATCCGCGGCAAATGAACGTACAGCTCGATCATAAATTCGCTCGAGTACAGGCAATTTACCTTTTATGATTCGTTCTTGAGTGGAAAAGTTGAGTGTTTTTACCTCACTCTCTTCAAAAGTAATAATAGGCTCAGCAGCTTCTTCTGCAAGCTCACTCACTTCATCTTGTTTAGCAGCGCTACTTTTTTTTCGGGAAGATTTCTTTTTGGCTGTTTCTTGAAACTCAGCATTTTGCGCTTCTTTTTCCTCAGCAGACTCATCAACTGACTTTAGAAGAGCATCTATTTCTTCTTGCGATAAAACGTTTTTCTCAGCCATAAGCAATCCATACTAAAAAATACTAAAATTCAATACCGTTTTTTGATGTTTCTATGCAAATTGCATATTTTTAAAAATTTAATTAAAAATCAAACAGCTGATCCATTTAGACTACGCAATTTGACATAAAAAAGAGGGCCTCGTCAATGAGTTAACAAAAATAAGACTTTTATTAGTAAATAACTGTAATGAAAACGAACTATTTGTATTTCCAACCAGAATATAGCCAACAATTTCTTTTCAATCACTATCTAAATCGTTATAGTTTTGTATCTTTACTAATTCGGCAATGGTACATGCGCAGTAAAAAAATCCTACTGTCCAATTTTAGCCATGCAATGTTCAGCCAATCTTTATGTGCGCGCCCTGAAAATGAACATGAGCTGCTTGAATACAGCGTCCAACATCCAGACCAACCGCTACTCCCCCGTGGAGCAGGATTAAGCTATAACGACAGTTGCTTCAATACAGATGGCTTTATTGTTGACACGCAACGTTTCAATCACTTAATCAGTTTTGACGCGAACTCGGGCGTTGTGGTCTGCCAAGGGGGCTTGCCTATTAAAGATTTGTTTTTAGTGCATCCAGATTTTATTCCGCCAGTCATCCCAGGAACAATTTATGCAACGGTAGCTGGTGGCATCGCTCATGATGTTCACGGAAAAAATAATCCTCATGCAGGCAGTTTCGGCCATCATATTCTTTGGATGGACTTACTTCTAGGAACAAAACAAATACGCTGTAGTCCTGAGGAACATCAGGAGCTGTTCCATGCCACAATTGCAGGTCTTGGGCTAACTGGAACTATTATGCGTGCGGCCATCCGACTACAAAAAAAATCGCGATTGCTGCAAATCAAACGCGAACAATTTAGCGCTTTAGGTCCCCTAACTCAGGCTATGATAGGTTATGGACGTGAACATGACTATCAAGTTGCTTGGCTGGATTTGTTGCGTACAACACCGCGTTCCGTCCTCTCGTTGGCGGATCATTGTGTTTCTACTCAACCATTCCCAAAACATAAAGAACTTACAGTACCCAAGCTGCCCTTTAGCTGCATTAAAAAATGGAACATGAAATTATTTAATTCTCTGTTCTATAAACAACAAAAAGCAACAGAGACTCTTGAACTCCTACAATTTAATAATCCACTCGATAAATTAAATCATTGGAATCGGCTCTACGGCCCAAAAGGACTTATGCAATTTCAAGCAGTATTTGCTCCGGAACAAGCAGCAAAAATATTAGAACAGTTAATACAATTAATAAGAATCTACAAAGCGACACCAACACTTGCTGTACTTAAACTATTCGCCCAATCAGGCCATGGCTTACTTTCGTTTTGCCAACCCGGTTTCACGCTTGCTGTTGATTTTATCCATAATAACAGCGCCATAAATGCTGTAAACGCCATGAATCAATTAATTAGCGAGTGTAATGGACGAGTATATTTAGCAAAAGATCAACTGCTCAATGCGGAGCAGTATCAAAAAATGTATGAACATCAAAATGCGTTTTCTTCTGTATTAAAACATTATGGCTGCACTGCCCAGTCAGATATGGCGCGACGCTTAGGAATAATAAAATGACACAAAGAACATGGGTAATTTTGGGAGCTACATCAATTATTGCAGAGAAATTCGCCCATATCGCAGCACAAGCTGGACATCGCTTACGTTTAATTGGTCGTCAATCAGAGCAATTAAACTTAATAGCCCAAGATATTCAACTACGCTATAAAGTTCCATGTGAATTTTTTGTTGTAGATATGACCGCTCCTGAAACCTTACCTACCGTTTTAAATAATAATGCTCAGGAGCTGGATTTATTCATTGCACATAGTGATTTTACCGAAAATGATCACTTAAATCCGCACTCGATACAGCAATTAATCCAAGTAAATATTCAAGCAACGACCCTACTTATAAATGCCTACTTAAATAGGACACAAAAACAGCATCACCTACTTTATTTAAGCTCAGTGGCTGCCTGCCGTGGGCGTGCTAAAAACAGCCTTTATGGTGCGACTAAAGCATGCATTGAAGTTTACCTGCACGGCTTGCAACAGGGAGCAAGCAGCAGCCAACAAATTACTATTGCGCGCTTAGGTTTTATTGATACGCGACAAACTTATGGTCAACCTGGAATTTTTTATGCTGGCCCGCCTACAGCATGTGCCCAAGCTTGCTGGAATGCTTTGCGCAGAAAGAAACGACTTATTTATTATCCTTTTTTCTGGCGAGGAATTATGGCGATTATAAGTAGAGTTCCCTTTTTTGTTTATAAAAGAATGAGTTCGGTTTAATTTTGTCTTTAAATGCCATGTTTTTCTTGCAGTAAAATATAAAACACGTATAATTTGCACACTTAATGATCAGTTAAGCGAGTTGCATCAATGAAACTATATTTCCCTGCTTTTTTTAGCCCTTCATATGAAACAGAAATTAACAAAAAACTTCGCCAACCAGAAACATTGGCTCTAGCGAATAAAGACTACAAACAGTTATGGAAACTAAAAAAACATGCGGAAAAAGTTGCCGCAAGTATTCATGAGCTAGAAGCATTTGCAAGTAATGAAGAAACGGTTAAAGCGTTAAATAAATATATAACCGAAGCATTTGATCATGTACTTGCCGGAGGTAAACTTAACCTTACGCAGCATATTCACCCATTACAGAATACTATGTTTCGCTTAAAAGATGAACTTTCAAATTCTGTATGTTGGGATGTCACTTTTAGTTGCTTGAATATGATGTCGAATTCGTTCGTTATGGGAATAGGTGGCGCTAGTTCTATTTTATTTACTGCAGCCGTGCTTACAGGACCTGCTAGTGCCCTACTTCTCTCAATGGGAATGGCTGTTTTATCTGCTTCGCTCGCTATATTGGCTGCTTATAGTTTATATGTTGATGGACGTTTCGTAGTAGATCAACAAATTGGCGAAATTGAAGAGGGAATTAACTTTCTATGTGAGTTCCAGCCAAACTATATGCCTGAACCTACGACTGGAAATCACTCAGCTTATGTTTAGAACCCGTTTTCAAAGATACACAGAAATTCTCCGACGTGCCTCGGTGCGTCGAATTTTTCCTCTTGTAAAATAAACATAAAACTACAATAGTTTTTCAAACTATCCTTTCACACATAAAACCTGCTTCAAAGTATAAACAATCTCAACTAAATCATTTTGTGCTGCCATTACAGCATCAATATCTTTATATGCACTGGGCGTCTCATCCAAAGTACTGGCATCCTTTTTACATTCTACACGCTGCAATGCTCGTCTATGCTCTTCCAAATTAACCAATTGCTTTGCCTTAGTGCGCGACATCACGCGCCCAGCACCATGACTGCAACTATGAAAACTTTCTGGATTGCCTAATCCACGCACAATGAATGACTTCGCTCCCATTGAGCCAGGAATTATGCCCATTTGCCCTTTTTGCGCCGAAACCGCACCTTTACGAGTAACCCAAACCTCCCTGCCAAAATGTTGCTCTTGTTGTACATAGTTATGATGACAATTGACGGAATACTCATTACAAGCAATGTCGCGTCCTAAATATTTGCTCACCGTATCGATAAAACACTTCATCATAATACGACGATTTTCTGCTGCAAAATTCTGTGCCCACTCAACAGCATGGCAATAATCATGGAAATAAGTACTTCCTTCGGAAAAATAGGCTAAGTCTTTGTCCGGTAAATGAATTGCATGCCGCTGCATATCTTCTTTGGCTAATTCAATAAAATGAGTCCCGATGGCATTGCCAATGCCTCTTGAACCACTATGCAACATACACCATACGGCTTGATATTCATCCAAACACAGTTCAATAAAATGGTTCCCACCACCTAAAGTACCTAAATGGTTAATATTATTTGTTTTGATAAAACGAGGATATTTTTCACAGAGTTTATCAAAAGGAGCGGCTAACGAACGATTCCATTGCTGCATTACATAATTTGGAATTGTGTTCCACTGGCCTATCTTTTGTCTGGGACTGCTGCCAACAGGAATTGCCGCTTCAATTTTACTTCGCAGTAAACTTAGGTTATCAGGTAAATCCTTGGCCATTAAATTAGTTCGAACCGCCATCATCCCACAGCCCAAATCTACGCCCACCGCCGCCGGAATGATTGCTTTTCTCGTAGCCATAACCGTACCAATAGTAGAGCCCTTCCCTACATGAACATCAGGCATGACCGCTAAGTGCTTGTAAACAAAAGGTAAGGTAGCTAAATTTTTAAGTTGTTTCTGCGCCTCTTCATCAAATAAAACGCCATCCGTCCATGCCTTAATTGACACATTTGATGTCGTAATTATTTTCATTTTCTTTTCCTATTTTGATATCAGGACAGGGAAGTCCGAGACTAACTTATATAATTCACATATGCTATCTTAATAACATATATTGATTCTTCATGGATGAAATTTTGAACCGCTCTCCCCAGACTGCCGAGCCTGTTTGGAAACAATCCATGCTCATATTATTGATTTTGTTTCCTGCAGTCATGTTAGAAAATCTTTATCTTTTTCCTCATTTAGCATTCCTCAATCCTGTACTAGCGCGATTTTTAGGCGCGATAGTCATTGTTTGCAGTATTTCTTGGGTACTGATGCCAAGTGTACATTTCCTATTGGGATGGTGGTTAAATCCTAACTCACCCAAGCAAGAGTATGTAGGATTTTTCATTGTCCTTTGCTTATATCTAATGGAAATTTGTTTTTTCCTATTACTGTATAAAGCCTAATAGCCTGAGACTCCTTAGTGATACACGGGAGCTGCAACACCTGTTTCACAATATTGCTGTAAATGTTGCATCAGTGTTCGCCAAATTTCCACACAACGTTCATACTTAGGATCGTCTTTATGCCAGCCTTGATGACTAATAGTAAGCATGCAATGATTATCTGCGGTGGCCTTCAAGTGAAAAGCAGCCTCTGTTCCTGGAGAATTTCCAGGGCCCTCTATACACTTCCAGACTACATGCTGCTCATCTTTCATTGACACGATTTTCCAGTCAAAAGAAGGTTGCTTCTCAAACATCAATATCCAATCGGTGTCAGGTTGGCCAGAACCTTTTACTTGCACAGTAAACCATGAGCTCAATCCCTGAACAGTAGTTAAGGCTTTATAAACGGTTGCACAACTTGCATTGATAACCCTATCATGTGAAATTGAAGCCATATATCCCCCATCCCTAATCACATTATTAATAAGCTTAGCAGAATTATTTATTGAACTTAGCTATAACTGCTTAACGAAGCGCCCCCCTCCACCCCTGTGGATATTTTTTATGAATAGTGTATATTACGCGAACTTTTATTGTTTATTATTCGGTTTATGTTTCTTAGTTTTTTCCAATCTGTCTTTAAATCTTCAGCTGTTAGTACTGCGCTGGCAAAAATAAATAATGATTTTTTTGCTAATACCAATATTTATTCCTTCAATGCTGGCGACTTGTATTTTGATGAGGCCTCGTTGCAAAAAAACAGCTCTCTTGATGATGAGCGCCGACTCTATATCTGGGTTTCACAAATCGCCCGTTATTTTAAAGTAGGTACTGACATAAAAGGGACTAACTCTAAAGAAAATACGAGTATATTGATTAGCAAGTTTCTAAAAGAGATTAACACACTGAAAGACAGCGCTAAGAAATTTTTATGCACTGACGAACACGCCTTAAACTGTTTAATACTTACTCTTTTATTAAGTAATAATAAAAATGACTGGGATTCTACCTTAGGGGTAATACGTCAATATAACACCTCATCTCCAGCCGTATTAGCCCAACTAGAATGGTTTTACGATTTTGTATTTAACTCAGCATCACCCTTATCATGCGAGCAATTACCCTTCAGTGATCAGCCTGTATCTCCTGTTCTCAAATTCATGATTTCGGCCCAATATTATCTGCAAAATCCAAACAGCCCGTTTAGCGAACTCACACATCTTGAACTTCCATTTACAGAGCACAGCACTAAGTTGGAAATTTTAGTGGCGCTAATTCAGCAAGGTATTATTGCCACTCAATTTACTAAGCATCCTTTTGTTCATGACTTACAAAATGAGCTAAAACAAATTTTTCGCGTTGAATTTCAAAACATAGAAAAAGACCCATCCATCAAAAAATCGCTTAAAAAACCAGAGGACCGATTGTTTTTAGAGTATTTCATTATCGATTCGCTAAATAATATCAAACAACTGGAGCAAGAAGAGCAGCTCGTTGGTTTATCCCAAGTGATTCGCTTTTTCTCTATGAAAACCCTCGAGTTTTACAAGAAAACAAAAGATAGTAGTTGCTTACTAGTGCAAAAACTCTTTGCAGTAGGAAAATATACGGAAGCATACATGCTACATGATGATGTCATCCAGTTTGTCTCGCATTCAGATAAAGAGATGATCGACGCCAGAATTGCTTTATATTGTGTATGCTGTCGGCTCGAACAATGGTTATCAGGTAGCGCGCCAACCCTTAAATTTAATTCAATGGAAGAACCCTATATCGAGAAATTTAAAAAATCAAAACTTGATTTTAAAATGGGAGCCCTCGCTAATGAGCAATTGTTGAGGCTAGCAAAAAAAATAGTTCAACAGTTTGCGCAAGCACAAAATAAAACAAGCCAAGATGAATGTAAGAATTATTACAATAACCTTATTAAAAGGTATTTATCTGAAGCTCAGCAAAAAACCATTAGCAAGCTCTTCGCATCTTCTTTAAAAAATAAGGCCAAAGAACTATCTGATGTAGCAACCACACATCAACCCCCAAAGAATAAAATCATCTCAGCTCAACAAATTCAGAAACTATCCGAAGCACAAAAGGAACTACCGAGCACATTAAGCCCCACCCCAGTTGTTGTTCCAACCTTACCCGAAAAACCGACTATGCTTCACAAAACCAGTGCGGTGAGTGTTCAAGAAAAAGCCCCAGACCTTGTACCTGTCACATCAGTTGTCCAAGTCCCTAATCCTATTGCGACTAAGAATAGTAAAACCGTTGGCTCTCATCCGCCCAAAACGACACCGCCTAAAATCACCTCCCAAAACACGAAGAAAAATAAGCAAGAAAAAGCAGTGCTTTCTGCTCCTTCATCAAAACCAAAACAACCCGTTGTAAAACCTGTAGCGGAGCAAACTCATCCAGTAAAAGCGCCTGCAAAAACCTCACTGAAGAAAAAAAATAATAAAGTCACAACCCCTATTCCCGTAGTGATTCTACCTCAATCACCCGAGGCACTTAGCGAAAAAAATGAAGAAAATACGCCGCTCAAAACCCTAGAGCAAACACAACTCACTCCCCATTCATTTTTTACTGTGGAACAATCTGTTGTATCTCTAACAAGAGCAAAAATACCTCAAGAACTGCTGCTACTCATGGATGAATTACGAAAAGAATTCCCTAAAGCTGCATTTTATTTAACTGGGGCTGCTCCGGGAAATATACTGGAAGATATAGAACCCAATGACTATGACCTATTAGTTTTAAATATCTCCCTGTTTGAGCTTCAAGATGCACTGACAAGGAAAAAGATTTCTTCAGAGCAGCGCAGTGTGAAATACCCCATTTTATATTGCCCCTTAACACCTAAAATCTCTATTGATTTTTCTGTAAAATTTTTAGCATCAACGCAAACTCCTCAAGACCTATTAAAGAGCGATTTCCTCGCGCGGGACTTTAATCTTAATGCACTCTACATGGAGTTTACTGAACAGAATCAATTTCCTATCTTTAGCTATTCCAATGCCTTAGCGAAAAGAGCAGAAAAAAAGATTGTAGATGTACTCGACTCTCCGATTGAGACACTCAAACAGGATCCAATCCGTTTGTTTCGTTTAGCAAAATTAATGATTAGCTATCCTAATTACAGCTTAGACACAAGCGTGAAAAAAGCATTAATAGAATTACAAGGCCAATGGCCTAATATTATGAATACCTATTTGCTACAGGATAAAGCGAATCGATTCCGAATGAATCATGCGCTAAGAAAACTATTCTCAAAATGCAGCATGGAAGCAATCAATGAAGCCTTCGTAAAGCTACACGTATTACCCTTATTCTCGGGTAACTCAAAAACCTTAAGTGATACCGCTTGTTCACGAATCCCTAAAACTCTTCCTAAAGAATACCACTGCTTTAGTTGGATTCTAGCTAACTCATTACAATATTTAGAGGAAAAAAAACAAGTTTATTGCCCACTTCTAACATCTGTAGTACTCACCCCGAATGAATCCGCCTGTCTACGATTTGTTGCTCTAAAAGTAAATAATAACATTGTCGATATGCAGGCATTCGATATGATTAATGAACCAGCATTAGTTGAACTTCTTCAGGAGTTCCATTTGATTGAGCCATCTGCCAAACCCACGTTATAATCAGTTGAGTGGCCCGTATATGCTACGCCAGTACGGGCTACAAAAGTTATGGAACTTCGTCATTTTAAGATATGAATCATCGGCAAGATGGTTTTAATTATGCCAAAGAACTGCAAGATATAAATTATTAAAACAATTAATACTAAAATATTTAAAAGGCTTTTAATTGCTCCAGGCATTGGGATAAACGCATTGATAAGCCACAAGGCCACCCCAAAGACAATAATTACCGCAATTAGGTTTAGTAGCTCACTCATAAATGTCCTTTTTGATTGCTAGTATAAAAATTATAGCATAGAGACGGAGTTTTTGTTCAAAAACAAGACACTTCGAGCAGTGGATAATTTGCTTGCTCTCGTTTAGCCTGATTGCAGACAACCTCATACCATTTATGTAAGGAATTAACTACGCTCATGACTTCCCAGTTGCAAACAACCAGGCTACTTCTAGTGTAGTCTGGATGTAACATAGCGAATTCTTCTATTTTTTCCTCAAGCTGGTTATCAGGTTTTCATTTTACCTTTTAACAGATCACGAATTTCGGTTAATAACTCTTCTTCTCGAGTCAAAGGCGCCTCTTTTTTCTCCTCTTTTCTTATAAGCGCCATCCCTTTAACGGCAAGAAAAATTGAAAATGAGATAATAGTAAAATCAATAATGGTCTGGGTAAACTCACCCCATTTAACTACTGCATCTCCTACCGTGATTGATTTACCCGCAATATTGACACCCCCTAAAAGCAATCCAATTAGAGGCATGATGATTCCACTCACTAAGGAGCTTACTATTTTACCAAATGCAGCGCCAATGACCACAGCAACTGCTAAGTCAACCGCATTACCTTTGACAGCAAACTCTTTAAACTCTTTCATAAAACTCATGTTATCTCCTTATAGCGAGTTTTGATTTAACCACGTAGCCGTATTAGAGCAGCATAACCCGGATTACGCTGCGTTAATACAAGCTACGTTTTATTTTATTGCGAATTACGAACCATTTCCTTGATTTCATTAATTTTCGCACCCAAATCAGCAGGAACAACGCCCCCACCCTGAGCCATGTCATCACGACCACCACCTTTGCCACAAAGATGGCGCACTAAGGCTGCAGCTGCAGGCACTTTGCCTAGAAGATTCTTGCTTACTCCAGCAATCACATTCATTTTATCGTTATCAATAACAAAGAGCACAATAACCGCTGAATCCAATCGGGATTTTAATTGATCTAAAGTAGCGCGCAGAGCCTGGCTATCAGCCCCTTCCAGTTGTTTCACCAATAAATGCACTCCATTGATGTCTTCAACTTCACTAGCAAGATCAGCACCTGATTTCTGGGCTTTCTCACCTTGCAGCTTAGCCACTTCCTTCTCAAGTGCTTTACCATCAAGAATTAATTGAGAAACTTTCTCCGCTAAGGTAGCTACATTAGTTTTCACTAAGGAAGCAAGTTCCGCCAATAGATCTTGTTGCTGATTAACCCAAGCTAAAGCATGACTTCCAGTCACAAGCTCAATACGACGTACGCCACTGGCAATACCATATTCTGCAACAATCTTAAATAAGCCAATATCGCCGGTACGTCGTGCGTGCGTTCCACCGCAAAGCTCTTTGGAAAACTCCCCCATAGCCAATACACGTACATCATCTGTGTATTTCTCGCCAAATAGAGCAACCGCACCACTCTTTTTAGCGGTTTCAATGTCCATTACCCGAGTCACCACTTCATTATTTGCGCGAATCTGCTCGTTAACCAAAATTTCAATCTGTTGTATTTGGTCTGCAGTTACTGCTTCAAAATGAGAAAAGTCAAAACGAGCACGCTCTGCATCAACTAGAGAGCCCTTTTGTTGCACCTGCGGGCCCACAATTGTTTTTAACGCAGCATGTACTAAATGCGTAGCAGTGTGATTTAAACGGATTGCTTCGCGGCGTTGCACATCAATTTGTGCATCCACCAATTGATCCACAAAAATAGAACCTTCAACCACTTCACCATAATGTACAATGGCCTGGCCATTCTTTTGCGTATCATCAACACGGAAGCGCAATTGGTTTGCAAGCAGAACCCCACGGTCCCCTACCTGACCACCACTTTCAGCATAAAAAGGAGTATGATCGAGTACAACCGCCCCTTTCATGCCAGCGCTTAACGACTTAACCTCTGTCCCTTCTTGCAATAAAGCAACAACTTGTCCTTCCATTCTATCTTTTTCATAGCCATGAAAATTTGATTGGTGATCAAGTTGAGATACCGCATGATAATCCGTTGTGAACTGGCTGGCAGCTTGAGACTGTTCTCTTTGTTGTTGCATTAACTGGTTAAAACCCTCCATATCAACATACAAGCCCTGTTCTCTTGCAATATCTGCGGTTAAGTCAACTGGAAAACCGTAGGTATCATAAAGTTTGAATGCGATTTGCCCGGTAATTTCTTGACCACCTAGAGAATGCATTTGCTCTTGTAATAAACGCAATCCTTGATCCAAAGTACGCGCAAACTGATTTTCTTCTTGAGCTAAGATTTTTTCTACATGTGCTTTAGCGCTAACTAGTTCAGGATAAGCATCTCCCATAACATCAATTAAAGGCTGTACTAATTTAGAGAAGAATGGGGTTGGTAAACCTAATTTATTCCCATGACGTACGGCACGGCGAATAATTCTTCTTAATACATAACCACGCCCTTCATTGCCAGGGATAATGCCATCAGCAATTAAAAACGCACAGGAACGGATGTGATCAGCAATAACTTTTAAAGAAGTATGGTTCAGATCAGAAATAGTACCCAACTTAGCAATAGATTTAATTAGATATTGGAATGAATCAATTTCGTAGTTGCTGTGCACGCCTTGTACCACTGCAGCAAGACGCTCTAATCCCATACCGGTATCAACAGAGGGTTTGGGTAGTGGGTGCAAGTTACCGTCTTTATCGCGGTTAAATTGCATGAATACCAAGTTCCAAATCTCGATATAGCGATCGCCATCTTCATCAGGGCTTCCTGGAGGGCCTCCGGCAATGTCTGCACCATGATCGTAGAAAATTTCCGTACATGGACCACAAGGACCAGTATCTCCCATAGACCAGAAATTATCTTTTTCCCCACAACGTGAAAAACGCTCTGCAGAAACGTTCATTTCTTTAAGCCAAATGTCTTCGGCTTCTTGGTCATCTTTATATACAGTGACCCATAAGCGCTCTTCAGGCAAACGTAAAACTTCGGTCAAAAATTCCCAAGCAAACTTAATGGCTTCACGCTTAAAATAATCGCCAAAGCTGAAATTACCCAGCATTTCAAAAAAGGTATGATGACGTGCGGTATAGCCAACATTTTCTAAATCATTATGTTTGCCTCCGGCACGAACACAACGTTGTGCAGTGACCGCTCGTTGGTAAGAACGAGATTCAAGCCCTAAAAATAAATCCTTAAATTGCACCATACCGGCATTGGTAAACAATAAAGTAGGATCATTAGCGGGAATCAATGAGCTAGACTCTACCGGCTGATGGCCTCGTTGTGCAAAAAAATCAGTGAATGCTTGTCTAATTTCAGAACTTTTCATATTCAAATCGATACCAAATAGAGGGGAGTAAACGTAGGTAATCCATACGCATCAAGCCCCAAATTGAGTTAATTCTTGCTACAGTTCCAACTCCTTTGTTACCTGAGCAATAATATCCATACTAAATCCACGATAAAGTAAAAAACGCTGTTGTTTCTGCATCTCGCTAAATGACATCTCTGTCTGCCCTTTACTTTTTTTATGCCAAACATCTAAAGCATAGGCCAACCAATTGTCTTCTTCTTGCTGCAAAACATTCTGAATTATGTCTTTATCGATCCCTTTATTATTTAATTCCTGGCGGATTTTTAAAGGACCGTAGCCCTGACGAATACGTGAACGACTGTATACCTCAACAAAACGATGATCATTTTGTAAATCCATCTGTTGACAAGTATCTACTGCTTCTTGTGCTTCGCTCGAGCTAAATCCCTTCTGCCTTATTTTCTCATAAAGCTCTATTGCACCATGCTCGCGCCTAGCTAGTAGGCGCACAGCACAGTCAAATGCTTTAGTCATCCATAGCCTCAAACGCATCTTCTGTAGTAGAAGCTAGCAGAGGTTGTTTCTTCTCTAATAATTCAGAGCGAATTTGCTTCTCTAACTCAGCAGCAACATGAGGATTGTCCTTCAGATACATACGAACATTCTCTTTACCTTGACCAACTTTCTCTTGTTTGTAGCTGTACCATGCGCCCGCTTTTTCAATAAGATTCAATTGAACAGCCAAATTAATAATTTCGCTTTCACGAGAAATACCTTCATTATAAAGGATATCAAATTCAGTCATCTTAAATGGTGGTGCTACTTTATTCTTAACTACTTTAACGCGAGTCTCACTACCTAAGATCTCTTCACCTTTTTTAATCGAACCAATACGGCGAATATCTAAACGTACAGAAGCATAGAACTTCAATGCATTACCGCCTGTAGTAGTTTCAGGACTACCAAACATCACCCCAATTTTCATACGAATTTGGTTAATGAAAATTACCAGGGTATTCGAACGTTTGATGTTCGCAGTCAGCTTACGTAATGCTTGAGACATCAGACGCGCCTGCAAACCTACGTGAGAATCACCCATTTCCCCTTCAATTTCTGCTTTAGGTGTTAGTGCAGCAACCGAGTCAACGATAATCACATCAACGGCAGCAGAACGCACGAGCATGTCGGTAATTTCTAAAGCTTGCTCACCCGTATCTGGTTGAGAAACTAATAACTCATCGACATTAACTCCAAGTTTTTGTGCATAGCTTGGATCTAAAGCATGTTCTGCGTCAACGAACGCAGCGGTACCGCCCATTTTTTGGCACTCAGCAATAACTTGCAGAGTAAGAGTAGTTTTACCAGAAGATTCAGGACCATAAATTTCAACGATACGACCTTTGGGTAAACCACCTATTCCCAAAGCAATATCCAAACCTAACGAACCGGTTGAGATTGCTTCGATATCACGAGATACATTGCTGTCTCCCATACGCATCACTGAGCCCTTACCAAATTGGCGTTCAATTTGCGAGAGAGCTGCTGCTAAAGCTTTTTGTTTGTTCTCTTCCATAATTTTTTCCAGATAGATGTTAATGCAAGGACAAAATTATCACACAGATAAGAACAACCGGCAAACTGAATTAAGCAGGATTGATGGGAATATTTTTTAGGAGTGAATGAACACCGGTTAAAGCTTCTTGGCAGGCAGCCAAACGAATCTCATGACGAGTACCTGAAAATTGTCTTCTCACGGTTTTGGCACTACTCATACCTAGAGCAAACCAACCAAAACATACCGTACCAACTGGTTTTTCTGCGCTTCCACCATCGGGGCCTGCAATGCCAGTAACTGATACTGCAATCTGTCCGGTGCTGTGCCGTACTGCCCCAGTTGCCATAGCAGCCGCAACGGGCTCACTAACTGCCCCATACTCAAGAAGCAATTGTTTAGGAACCGCCAGCATTTCTTCTTTAGCCTGATTGCTGTAAGTAACAAAACCACGTTCAAACCAAATTGAACTCCCGGGAACTTCAGTAAGATATCCAGAAACTAATCCGCCAGTACATGACTCAGCAGTAACTAATTGCCAATTCTTTTTTTGTAACAGAGCCGCTATTTCGAGGATTAAGGAATTCATAAAGCGCCGGAATGTTGGTGGGATCTTGGCCTGAAGCCACTAAAATACCTCTCCACCGACATCCCGCGGACCTGCCACGGTGCGTCGGAGAGATGTAAAAAGCCTACGCTAAAAAATCTTAGTGGCCTTGGCCTTCAGTAGGTTGTTGCTGCGGAGCAGGAGCACCTTGTTGCTGCGGAGCATTGTCAGTAGCTACTGGTGGCTGTTTGTTACCGTGCTCACCGCAAGCAGTTAAAGCTAATGCCAAAAATCCAGTTGCAGCAATTAGAGCCAAACGATTCATAATTAATTCTCCCTATTAGTTTTATATAATTCCATCTAGAGTTTAGCAAAGAAATTTAAATTCGACCATGAGGTACTGATAATTCAAAAGAAAAATCCATTTCATCTTACTAAGAGGGATCCTGAGATACTGACTTCCCGTGGTACTTTTGCTAGAATCCGGGCAATTTTATTGTTATCCAATGACTATGACTGCTGCACACACGCCCATGATGCAACAATATTTGCGCATCAAATCCGAATACCCCGATATGCTCTTACTTTATCGTATGGGCGATTTTTATGAGCTATTTTTCGATGATGCAAAGCGTGCGGCTCAATTGCTTGATCTAACACTGACACACCGAGGCCAATCAGCTGATAAACCAATCCCCATGGCAGGTGTACCTTATCATGCGGTAGAAAACTACTTGGCAAGGCTTATCAAAAAGGGGGAATCCGTCGCCATATGCGAGCAAATAGGTGATCCCGCCACAAGTAAAGGACCAGTGGAGCGACAAGTAACTCGTATTATTACCCCAGGTACAGTCACCGATGAGGCGCTACTGGATGCTAAAAAAGATAACTTACTCCTCGCGTTACATCAGCAAAAGCAAAAAATTGGCCTGGCTTGGGTTGATTTAAGCAGTGGTCGATTCCATTTACTCGAACTCGTAGAAAGTAACCAGCTCAGTGCAGAATTAACCCGCTTACAACCTGCAGAGTTACTCTTGCAAGAAGCATCTCCTTTAGAAGAATACTGCATGAACTTCCCTGTGAAGCAAAGGCCGGGTTGGGAGTTTAATATAGACAGCGCGCAACATCGTTTACGCGAACAATTTAAAGTAGCCGACCTAGCAGCCTTCGGGGAGCATGACTACCCTACGGCATTAATTGCTGCAGGTGCGTTATTATCTTATTTGCAAACAACTCAAAAACAAGCTCTACCTCATTTAAATGCCATTACCCTAGAAAATTCCCAGGATTATTTACAACTGGATGCCTCCACGCAAAAACACTTAGAGTTATTTGAAAATGTGCAAGGGAGCCAGGAAAATAGCCTAATTTCCGTACTGGATAGAACAGCATGCACCATGGGTGGTCGCCTATTAAAGCGGTGGTTAAGTAGGCCGCTCAAACAACATCATTTAATCCAGGCACGGCAACAAACAATTAACGAAATGATTCAGCGACAGTCTGATGCGGGATTACATCAACTCTTGCGTCAGGTTTGTGATGTAGAACGTATTGTGTCACGTATTGCACTTAAATCAGCACGTCCACGTGATTTGCAAGCCTTAGGCAATACATTAACCCTACTCCCCGAACTTAATGCAGCCCTTATGCCTCTGCAAAGCATGCTTGCACTAGAACTCAATGAGCACACCAAGCCCTTGCCTGAATTAGAACAGCTGCTTGCCGCTGCAATCATTGATAATCCTCCCGTGTTAATTCGTGATGGTGGTGTCATAGCCCCAGGCTTTGATGAGGAACTTGATGAATTAAGGATGTTAAGTACCCGTGCCAATGAAACATTAGATAAACTGGAGCAAGATGAGCGACAGCGTACTGGACTGTCTAGCTTGAAATTTGGTTTTAATAATGTGCAAGGCTATTACATTGAACTGTCAAAGGCCCAGTCAGAAAAAGCCCCAGTCCATTATCATCGAAAACAAACATTAAAAAATGTTGAACGCTACATCACCCCAGAACTCAAAGTATTTGAAGAAAAAGTTCTTTCCGCTCAAGTAAAAGCCTTGGCGCGAGAAAAATGGTTATACGATAATCTGTTGGAAGAAATCCAACGCAGTATTAGCGAACTCACTCAACTTGCTCGCGCATTAGCACAATTAGATGTCTTAGTTACACTGGCTGAACGTGCTCAGAGTTTAAATTGGTGTTGCCCAAAACTAGTTGCTCAGTCGCAAATATCTATTGAGGAAGGCCGTCACCCTGTAATTGAAAATTTACTGCAAGAGCGATTTATCGCAAATGACTTACAGCTAAATCCCTCACAAAATATTTTATTGATCACTGGACCTAACATGGGTGGAAAATCCACCTATATGCGACAAACTGCATTAATTGTGCTTTTAGCTCATATTGGTAGCTTTGTACCTGCAAAGGCAGTGACCCTAGGACCGATTGACCGCATTTTCACCCGGATTGGCGCAAGTGACGATTTAGCCTCTGGCCGCTCCACCTTCATGGTTGAAATGACTGAAACTGCGCAAATTTTAAGGCAAGCAACCGAGGAAAGCTTGGTGTTAATCGATGAAATTGGGCGCGGAACCAGTACCTATGATGGTATGGCCTTAGCCTATGCCAGCTGTGTGTATCTTGCCACGTCCATTAAAGCCTATACGCTGTTTTCTACTCATTATTTTGAGTTAACTAATTTACCCGAGCAATTTGCTTGCATCCGGAATGTGCATCTACAAGCGTCATTAGATACCGGTCGAATTATATTTTTGTACCGTGTAGAACCAGGCTCAGCCAATCGCAGTTATGGTTTGGAGGTTGCTGAGTTGGCGGGGATCCCTGCAGCCGTACTTAAAATAGCTCACTCTCATTTAAGCCATATGCAAAATAGTGCGCCCTCTACGGAACAATTTCAACCTGTAGTCGCAAGTCAATCACCCATACTGCGTGAATTAGAGCGTATTGACCCAGATCAATTAACCGCTAGAGAAGCCCTTGATTTGATTTACCGCTTAAAACAAATGGAGACGGTGGATGCGAGGTAGCCTGGTTGCGCTCTGCCTGATACTTCTCATTGTATGCACCTCCCCCTTTGCAAAAAGCAATGATGCCCTATCGATTAAAATAGTGGGCATCAGTGGCAAAGTACAAACGAATGTCGAGAAACACTTGCAAGAACTTCAGCAGTTAAAACCATTAACTGCTTTTTCTCCAGATGAATTACGTGAACAAGTTATCAAGGCAGTACAGCCTTTTGGATATTTTAAAGCTCAAATATCTATAGAGCAGCTCGATACGAAAAAACTTGTGGTATTCGTACACGCGGGCCCACAAATTTTGATTTCTCGTTTAACAATTGAGGTTATTGGCGAGGGAGCACACAACCCAGCAGTGCAAAACGCCTTAAAAAACGTGCCATTACGCTTAGCAACTCCTTTGCTTACGGAAGTCTATAATCAAACCAAACAAAATCTTATTAACGCTGCAGAAAGTCAAGGCTATATGCATGCTAATTTTAAAACGAATGAAATTTTAATTGATCAAGAACGCTATACCGCTGAAATTACCCTTAGCTTTGATACAGGCCCCTTATATTATTTTGGCCAAGCCCAATTTGATCCTACTTACATTAATCCTAAACTACTGCATCGATTTGTTCCCTTTCACCCAGGACAAGCCTATTCAGGTGATAAGATTCTGCAACTTAATAATGATTTAACTAATAGCGGATACTTTAGTTCCGTAGTCGTAAAACCACAAATTACCGACAGCACTATGGTCCCTGTGCTAGTTCATGTTGAGCCCGTACCAAAGTATTCATACACCTTAGGGGCCGGTTATGGAACAGACACTGGAGTGCGTGGTCGTGCAGCCCTGCATATCATTCCCGTTAACCACAATGGGCATAAATTTAATGCCTTGGCACAAGGTTCTTTTGTGCAAAGTGCTTTGCAAGGTCAATACGTTATTCCTGGGCTCAACCCAGTTACCGATCAATACAGCATTACTGGAAATTACTCTAATTTAAATTACAGTGCGGGTTATAGTAATGCCTGGTTATTGTCTTTAGCTCAACAACATCATCTAGCGCGCTATAAGCGAGTACTTTCAGTAAATGCTCTGTATGAAGGATTTCATTACAATGCAGAAGAAAATACAAAGCAATTTTTGCTCTATCCCAAAGCCACTCTATCCTTTATTAAAACGCAGAATATCTTATTCTCACCCTCAGGTTATAACATTACGATTAATGGCTTAGCTGCGAGTACAGCAACCTTATCAACCATTAATTTTGCCCAACTCTCGGTAGATGCTAAAGCAGCCTTAAGAATTGAACCCTGGCGTTTACGTTTGTATGGGCATGCAATGCAAGGTTTTACTGCCATTAATCATATTACGCAGCAGCCTCTCTCCCTCGCCCTATTATTAGGAGGCATGGATAATTTAAAAGCATATAGCTTTAATTCCATAGGCCCTGGAAGGATATTAACTTATGCTGGCTTTGAAATTCAAAAAGAGACGAAAAAAAACTGGTACCTAATCGCCTTCTATGATGTCGGAGATGTGTATAATCCAACTCCAGCAGCCTTCCAGCAAGATGTAGGGGGAGGAATAATGTGGGTATCTCCTATCGGCCCGATCAAAGTAGGATTGGCACAAGAAATTAATAATCATTGGCAACGCACCAGCCACAGTCCACGGTTAGTTATTAGTATGGGGCCCGATTTATGATTCGCTTCCTGGTAAAAACATTATACTGTTTGATGTGGTTTTTTATTTTACTGGCAGGAATTGTTATTTCTTTAATTTCTACCACTCCTGGGCTAGAAACTTTAATTGATTTGAGTCGTACCTATATTCCTGGCACCCTAAAAATCCAGGAAATTAGAGGGAGTTTGCTCAATGATTTTACCTTGGAATCACTTGAGTATCAGCATCAAGAAACTAACATAAAAATAAATCACCTCCATGTACAATGGCAACCCGGCCCCTCGTTGAAAAAACATCAGTTAGCAGTGCAATGGGATACCTTAAAAGGGGCAATAAACCCAGAGCAAAAATTCAGTAGCCCTCATGGCAAACTTACCGCAACAGCAACTCTCCCTGATTTAAGCGTGGAATTAAATACCCAAATAAATCCTTCTACTGAAGAGCATTGGCAAATGAACGCTAGACTATTGGGGGCTTTGCCATGGCAATGGACTTTTAATGCTAATCTGTCTCCCTCATCAGGCACATCAGCGAAACATACTGGCTTACATGCCAAATTATCATTAGATGGGAAGACTACTGCGAAGAATAAGGGAAATTTAGTATTCACGCTCTCTCCTGGCACCTACCAGGTCCCAGATAATACCACTATCCCAATATTGGAATTTAAAGGCGGCAAGCTCAATGTAGCCCTTTCCCCCCAAAAACTGTCTGGTTCAGGCAGTTTTATGATTGATCCGAATAAAAATTTAAAACTAGCATTTCAACTACCTAAGTTCTCGCTTGAGGATGGCTTTACCACGACACAAAAACTTAATAGTGAACTTCGCCTAGAAATTAACAACTTAGACTTTTTACAAAATATCAGTCCCGAGATTGAAAAACTAAAGGGGCAATTAGTCGCCTCACTCAAGGCAACAGGTAGTATTGGAAAACCACAGATAGATAGTCAATTACTCCTGACTAAGACCAGCCTATTTATCCCCAAACTAAAGTTAAGTTTAGATTCGGTTGATCTTGACGTTCGCAGTAAGAAAAAAGTCTGGGATGCACAGGGTTCTATCGTCTCTGCAGGACATTCGTTACTACTTAAAGGTAAGGGCACTCTTGATACTGCGTATGTAGCCGATCTTAGCCTTGAAGGTAATGATTTTCCATTGATGAAAACCAATGAGCTCGACATTACGCTCTCCCCTCAGCTTAAACTCCATGTAACTCCTACTGTACATGCGATTTCTGGTTCCGTGATCATTCCTAATGCGCAAATAAATCTTCAAACGTTTAATAATAGTCTGTCCTTACCCGATGAGGTTGTTTATAAGCAGCAAAAGCCCGAATCCCCCTCCCCGATTGCCAGTAGCAGTATGGATGTTTCAGTCCAGCTTGGAGAAAATGTTGCATTAAATGTTAAAGGATTAAAAGGACATCTGGATGGCGCTTTAAATCTAAAGCAACAACCTCAAGGTGCAATCAATGCTTATGGTGAATTATCTGTTCGTGATGGTACTTATAAAGCATACGGGCAAGACTTAACCATTAAGCAAGGCGAATTAGTCTTTACCGGTGGCCCCATTGATAACCCTGGAATAAGCCTTCGTGCAGCGAAAAAAATTAATAATACTTCAACCTACACTAATGCATCCCAACTTTTTGATATGAATAGTTCAAACTTACAAAATGCTGGTTTTGGCGACACGATAACACTGGGTGTGGAAGTAACCGGTAGATTAATGAAACCACAGATCCAACTTTATTCTGAACCTGCGATTTTTTCTCAAGCAGATATTCTTTCTATGCTAGTACTCGGTCGCCCAGCAAGCCAAGCAAATAAAGCTGGTGCACAATTACTGTTAACTGCCATTTCCTCGATGAATGTTGGTGGCACAAGCAGTAGCCAGCTGTTAGAACAATTGAAACAAACTTCAGGCTTAGATTTTAACGTACAAACCAATACGAATTATAATCAATTAACGAATACAGTAAGTGATTCAACCGCTTTTGTGGTGGGGAAATCCCTTTCCAAACGGCTTTATTTGAGCTATAACATCGGCTTATCACAAACTGATACCAACATGTTAACGTTAAAATACATGTTGAATAAGTTTTTTAGTATCCAAGTCAGTACCAGTGATACGAGTAGTGCTATTGATTTTTTATATACTTCACACAAGAAAAAGCACAAGAATACCAAATGATCGAGTACAACCCCTTAAAGAGATAATACTTATGACCGATTACAACATTCCTCTACGCTTAACACGTTTAAGAAGCAATCCAGCAACGCGCGCCCTGGTTAGAGAAACGCGACTGCATACTCAACAATTGATTATGCCTTTATTTATCAGTGAAGAATTAACTGCACCAAAAGAAATCAGTGCGATGCCTGGGCAATATCAATTAAGTCTTGATTCTCTTCCCCAAGAAATTGAAACCCTAAGCGCGTTAGGGATTCAAGCCGTATTACTTTTCGGTATTCCCAAACACAAAGATGCTTGTGGGAGTGAATCATTTAACGACGAAGGTATTATCCAACAAGCTATAAAAACAATCCGTACGGTGAATAAAGATATTTTAATTATTTCTGATTTATGTTTTTGTGAATACACCGATCATGGCCATTGTGGGGTGGTTTCGGAGGATCGTATTGATAATGATAAAACCTTAGCACTTCTTGCTAAACAAGCAATTAGCCATGCCAAGGCAGGTGCTGATTGGGTAGCCCCTAGTGGCATGACAGATGGTATGGTTAGTGCCATTCGCGAAGCTCTAGATGCAGCAGGATATCAAAACATCCCAATTTTAAGTTACAGCGCAAAATATTGTTCTTGCCTCTATGGCCCATTCAGAGAAGCGGCCCAAGGAGCGCCTAAATTTGGCGATAGAAAATCCTATCAGATGGATCCTGCTAATAGTAATGAGGCAATCCGTGAAACAGCACTAGACCTCGATGAAGGTGCGGATATGATCATGGTAAAACCAGCTGGATACTACCTTGATGTGATTGCCAAAATGAAACAGCACTTTCCCGAAGTTCCTCTTTGTGCTTATCAAGTAAGCGGTGAATATTCCATGATAAAAATTGCAGCCCAACACCAATTAATTAATGAAGAACAAGCAATGATTGAAAGCTTAATTGCGATTAAACGCTCTGGGGCAGATTTTATTATTACTTATTTCGCAAAAGATGTTGCCCGTTTTTTGGGCAGAATCTAGTGAATTATATATAAAACTCACCTTTTTTACGGTATAATCGGCCCGCGTTGTATAGAGTAATGAAATTACAATTAAATTGGCCGAGGGCCAATTGCTTATAATTACAATGGAGAAATAATGAATTTAATAATTAAAAGTCTTTCAGCAGTAGCTTTGAGTTTAAGCGCGATCACTTCTTTTGCTGCTCCGGCTTATTTAGTAACTCACAATAATACAAGTGAAGAATCAAATGCATTTGTTGCAGGCGCCCCATCAATTTACCCAACCGCTCCTAATTCAACTCGCAAAGTTTATTGGAATTTAGTAAAGCTAGCGTGCCACGGTCACACTACTAATGGCAAATGTCCTGCTGTAATCAAAATGGCTACTAATACTGCAAACCCAATCGTAGTTGGTACAGTAGAGATGGAACTTAGTACTGGAGACATTAGTCCAAAACAAATCATAGCAAATGGTTACACATTAACCGTAAATGGCCCCGGCGAAGCAAGCATCAACAAAAACTAAGTTATCCTTATAACGTGTCGGGAATAATCTTGGCACGTTATACCTTACTCCCATCATTTCCTCTCATTGCTCATAAAAATTAATTTATTTCGCTTGCGAACACTTGAATTAGAGTGGCTTGGCTGTAGTATCCAAGCAGAAACAGGCTTTTTCGCGAAATAACTAAATTTAAAACAATAAAAAAGCCACGTAAACGTGGCTTTTTTTCCTTTGAAAAAACTCAAAAGTTATTTCATTGGTGCAGTTTCTGCTTTATCAAGAACCCAGACAACTTGTCCACCCACTAGATCAGCAGCGAACTTACCATTATCAGAATCAACACTATAAGAAGATGTTGAAGATAATTGTTGGTAAGAATGAATACTTGGTCTGCTACCTGGGAACAAGTGAGTATATCCAAGATCAAATCCAAGATTTGGTTTCATTTGATAATGAGCACCTACCGCAACAGCCCAGCGATCAACGTCTGGCAAACGAATGTTTCTATCTCTATTGTTAGTTGGGCTCTGATCATAACCACCACCAACACGAAGCATTACTCGATCATTAAAGCGATAGTTTGCACCGATTGCTACACGCCAAGCGTCAGAAAAGTTTTCTGGCACTGAGCTAATAGCGTTTGCTCGGCTCACAGGAAATGGTGGATCTTCGCTAATGTTAGGAGCAGGAATATTAGTCAATTTAATGTCTTTGAATGTGCCCCATGCTGTGTAAACAACAGAACCTAATAAAGCGAGTTTTTCATTAACATCTTGATAGCCACTGATTGTTACCACATCTGGAAATGCAATCGAATTACTGAATAGATCATAGTTTTTCCAAACGTTAGACGCAGGAAGCTCAGATTGAACTAGATCAAAATCATTCGCCAAACGACCTTTAAAGAAGCTATGTCCATTAAATACATGTCTTACTCTGGATTGATAATTCACCCCAATACGAGTATGGTTGTCATTAAACATTGCCAAAATACCCGCATGAAAACCTAAGCCCCATGAAGCGCCTTTATTCTTACTCGATGAGTCAACAATAGCGGCATCTTCACCAAGATAATCAAATAAAGCTGGCGCACCAACCATTTGGTTGAACTTAACACGTGACCATTGGAAATCCATACCCGCACCAATAGCAAAATGCTCAGATACTTGAGTACCAAATTCAGGAGATATGTTTGCAGTCAACAACTCGGTAAAAGTAGCTGAATAACGTACTGGAGAAGAAGGTTTCCAATCCGTAGCCAAACCATAAGGAGCTGTGACACTTAAACCAAGTGTAGTACGCTCACCTACTGGTAATGCAAAATGAGAGGAGGGAACAAAGCCATTATAGTCGCCAGCTAACCCACGATAGTACTGACGATAAGGAGGCAATCCTGCTGTATTAAAAGTACTCGAGCCATCCATTTGGATAGTAGGGAATATACCTACTCCACCAAAGACTGCTTCTTTTTCATGAAGAAGAGCCAAACCAGCCGGGTTGTACCAACCAGTAGACGCATCAGCTGCTTCTGCTGCAGCACCCGCAGCATAGTTACCAGTTGTGTAACCAGCACTTTCGCCATATAAAGCAAAACCAGCTGCATGAGCTGCGCCAGTCGTTAAAACACCAAGAACAGCTGCACTAACCAGCGTTCTTAAGGGCTTATGCATATTCATCACTCCTATACACTCCTTTAATAATCAGTACATCAACAGTTGAATAAAATCCGTTCGATGAAAAGAGTGTACCTTGTTTTCAAATCTTTAAAAACATTTTTTTCTTTTTGCATTCAATAAGTAAAAAATATTAACCCATGGTGGGCCAATTGAATTCATGATAGGCAATTAATGAGCAGTGCTCTAAGAAATTTCATCACCGAAGAACAATTTTAGTTTGTCCTCAGAAGAATTTTCAGGTTGGTATATGCTCAAAATAATCCCCTATTTAATGCATAATGATAAATTGTCTAAAGAATCTTGTATCCCTACTTCAGTCCATGCTAAGGTGTACTAATTTAGTGCGGAAATAGATCATGCAGCAGATCGTAACAAAATTTGGTGGAACTAGTGTTTCAACTCGTAGTACCTGGAATAATATCGCCTCAATTACTAAAAAACACTTAAGCACTGGAGTACAACCAGTCATCGTTTGTTCTGCGTTAACTCAAATTTCAAATAAACTTGAAAAAGCAATTGATGCCGCTCTTATCAATGAGCATCAAAGTATTTTGCTGGATATTCGTAATAGCCATCTTAACCTTGCTGAGGCCTTAGAAGTTAACCCTGAGGTCATCCTCGATGACTTACATCAATTAGAACAATGGCTGACCGGGATTGCTTTGCTTAAGCAAGCCCCGGCAAAAACTCATGCGCAAATATTAAGTATGGGCGAATTAATGATGACTCGTTTGGGCCATCTATTTTTAGAACGCCAGGGAATTTATTGCAAATGGTATGATGCTCGTGAATTATTAATCAGCACCCCTTTCCCTGATGGCTTATCAGCAAACTACCTTTCCGCTCGTTGTGAAAGCGAACATGATCCAAAGTTAGTAGAGAAATTCCTTTCCAGTGGCGCTGAGGCAATTATCACTCAAGGTTTCTTTGCCGCAAATCCTGAAGGTGAAACCGTATTATTAGGTCGCGGGGGCTCCGATACTTCCGCAGCCTTACTTGCTGGAAAACTGCAAGCAGCAGCCTGTGAAATCTGGACTGATGTTCCAGGTATTTACACTGCCAATCCTCATCAGTTACCGCATGCACGCCTCTTGAAAAAATTGAATTATGATGAAGCTCAAGAGATTGCATCAATGGGAGCAAAAGTATTACACCCCAATTGCATCCCCCCTGTACGTCGAGCAAATATTCCAATGTCGGTGAAATACACTCAATTGCCCGAGCATTCAGGAACTTTGATCACTAAAGATATTGATGAGTCAGCTCCATTTATTAAATCAATTCAAATTAAAAACAGCATCCTACTTATTTCTATAGATACCTTACATATGTGGCAGCAAGTAGGTTTCTTATCAGATGTATTTTCCGCATTTAAGCATCACGGTTTTTCTGTAGACTTATTGTCTTCATCCGAATTTAACGTGACCTTATCTCTGGATATTAATACCAAAATACACGATCGAGCGGCCATCAATGCACTGTTAGATGAACTAAACCAATTTGGTCGTGCAAAACTTATTGAGCCATGCAGTGCGGTTAGCTTAGTGGGACACCATATTAGGACTGTTTTGCCACAACTGGGCCCTGCTTTAGAAGTTTTTGATTCCAAGCAAGTGTACTTGATGTCATTAGCCTCCAATGACTTAAACTTAACCTTTGTGGTTGATGAGTCCCAAGCAAATTTATTGTGCCAAAAGCTACATCACTTATTAATAGAAAATAACCCGCAAATTTTCTATTACTCTAAAAGCTGGCATGAAGAATTTGGAGCACCCTCAGTGCGATTCGTACCTTGGTGGGAAAAAGAGCGCGATCGTTTGCTGACTACTGCGATACAGCATTCTCCTTGCTACGTCTATCATAGTCCAACGCAAGCAGAACGGGCGAAACAATTATTAGCATTAAACTCTATAGACACTATATTTTACGCAATTAAAGCAAACCCCTATCCTTCTATTTTACAAACACTCGAAAAAGAAGGTGTTGGCTTTGAGTGTGTCTCGATCCAAGAGTTGGATCGAGTCTTAGAATTATTCCCAGGAATTGATCGCAAACGTATTTTATTTACGCCAAACTTTGCACCCAAGTCTGAATATGAATATGCCCTAAAAGTCGGTTGCTATATCACGATTGACAGCCTCTATCCATTAGAAAACTGGGCATCATTATTTAAAAACAAAGACGTCATTATTCGTATTGACCCAGGTACTGGAGCAGGCCACCATAAGCATGTCTCTACCGCTGGTAATGAATCCAAATTTGGTATTACCCAAAATGACCTAGCCCATGTTGTGGCACTAACCAAGAAGCATAATATCCATGTAATTGGCTTACACGCTCATTCAGGTAGTGGTATCCTCACTCCAGAATTGTGGCAGCAAACTGCATCCATGTTAGCCTCATTAACTAATCAATTCCCCGAGGTTAAAGTGATTAATCTAGGTGGGGGCTTAGGGATCGTTGAAAAACCTGGACAACAACCACTAGATTTCGCCAATCTGGATGCCTTACTCATGGCCGTGAAATCACGCTATCCGCACCTAGAACTCTGGCTAGAACCCGGACGTTTTTTTGTAGCAGAAAGTGGTGTTATTTTAGCCAAGGTTACCCAGTGTAAAGAAAAAGGAAAAGTTCGATTTGTCGGTATTGAAACTGGGATGAATTCGTTGATTAGACCCTCCTTGTATGGTGCTTATCATGAAATTGTCAACTTAAGCCGTTTGTATGAAGAAAAGGCTGGTTTTTCTCACATCGTTGGCCCTATTTGTGAATCAGGAGATACTCTAGGTTATGACCGATTATTACCGGTCACCCAAGAAGGTGATATCCTATTAATTGCGAATACGGGTGCCTATGGACGTTGTATGAGTTCACATTATAATTTACGCCCACCAGCGCAGGAAATTGTCCTGGACTAAAAATAGTACCGTAAATTGTAGCCTGGATGGAGCGTAGCGCAATCCGGGGATCGAAGCCTAATTTAAGTTTTGATTGCCCGGATTGCGCTACGCTCCATCCAGGCTACTTTTTATTCAAATTGACTGTAAGGAGTTTTACACCCATCATGCTTGTTGATAGCCATCAAAGAAGTCAAGCGACTAATCCGACTCAATCATTCATCGTACAAGCTCCTGCCGGCTCTGGAAAAACAGAAATCTTAACGCAACGCTATCTGCGCTTGTTAAGTACAGTCACTGCTCCCGAACAAATTATCGCCCTCACCTTTACCCGTAAAGCAGCAAGTGAAATGCGTGAGCGTATTCTCTTAGCCTTACAGCAAGCGGCGCAAAATATCGAAGCCAAGAGCGCCCATCAACAAATGACACTGGAGTTTGCTCAGAGTGCACTACAGCGCAATAGCCAATATCAATGGGATTTACTCAATCAACCTAGCCGCCTAAGAATCGTCACTATTGACTCTTTATGCCAAAGCATTAATCAGGCTATTCCATTATTAGAAAAACAAATTGCCTATTCGCAAATTACTGATAAAGCAGAAAGTCATTATTTAAATGCGGGCAGAGCCTGTATTCAATTTGCTTTGGCGAATCCAGAATATCAGCATGCGATACAAACGCTCTTATTACATGTAGATAATCGCCAAGAACGTTTGTTGGATTTATTTAAAGAGCTACTGGCCCAGCGTGATCAATGGCTCTATCCCCTTTTTCAAGCAAGGACTCAGGATAAATCTATATTTGAACATGCATTGGGGTTAATTGAAGAACATGAGTTAGCTCGCTTTAAAGAAAGTCTTCCCTTTCAATTAGCCGATGAGTTAGTGCAACGGGTACGTGAACTCGCATGTATTGAAAATAACCCTGATTCTCCTCGCTATGTGCTGCAAGAGTGGCAGAGCTTTCATCAAACAAATCAGAAAATGGCAACGGCCTTAAGCAAAGCCTTATTAACAGGCGATTTAAACTTGCGAAAAAGTTTTGATCATCATGTTGGGTTGTTGAGTAGCTCTTGCCCTGCTGCTGAATACAAACAACTTAAAAATGCCAGCAAAGAGCTATTAACTCAATTAAGTGATTATCCAAACTTTATTGAAGCATTAATCCAAGTCAGTAATTTGCCTAAGCCAGAGTATGATCTAGAACAATGGGAAGTATTACAAGCCCTATTTTTATTGCTGCCACTGCTGGTTGGCCATTTGTATCTGCTCTTTAGTGAACATAATGAGGTCGATTTTACAGCGATTTCACAGCAGGCACTAATCGCCTTGGGTGACTCCGATAATCCTACCGACCTAGCCTTATATTTAGATAATTCAATCCACCATTTATTGGTTGATGAGTTTCAAGATACCTCCATCACGCAATTTGAATTACTCAATAAATTAGTCCACGGTTGGCTGCCTGGAGATGGTAAAACACTATTTCTGGTTGGCGATCCCATGCAATCAATTTATCGCTTCAGACAGGCAGAGGTAGGTTTATTTTTCCGTGCGAAAGAACAAGGAATTGGTCCTGTACAACTTACTTCACTAGAGTTAAGTTGTAATTTTCGCTCAACAGAAACCATTGTCAGCTGGGTCAATCAGCAGTTTGCAAAAATATTTCCTCATCAAGTGGATATTGAATCAGGTGCGGTATCTTTTCATCCCAGCGTTAACGTCATTCAAAATGATGAACACAGTGCTGTGCATGCATGGCAATTTCAAAGCCGTGAACAAGAAGCAGAAAAAATGATGCAGCTTATTCAAATGGAATTCCAAACAAATGCAGAACAAAGCATAGCCATTTTAGTGCGCTCACGCAGCCAACTTGCCGAAATTATTCGCTTATTACGACAATACCAAATACCCTACCAAGGTACAGACATCACCTTATTGGCAAACCTGCCTCACTTACGTGATGTTTGGTCACTGACTCAAGCTTTATTATCACCGGCTAATCGTCTTACTTGGCTATCCATGCTGCGTAGTCCTTACTGTGGTATGTCCTTGGCAGACGTACATACCATTGCGCAATTTAATAAAAAGAAATCCATTTATGCCACTTTATTACAATTAAATAAAGTTTCTGGATTAAGTGATGATGGATTAGTCAGAGCACAATTTTTTATTCACATCATGCAACAAGCATTGTCGCATCGCTACGAGAGCAAGCTATCAACATGGGTGATTAATACCCTTAATGCCTTGCATGTTAATAAAGTACTGAATCAAGCCCAGCTAAATGATTTAGAGCAATTCTGGACCCTTCTCGATCGTTACGAGCTCGATGGCCGCTTGTCAAATATGAAAGAATTCATACAGGAATTTAATAAACTTTATTCTCAACAGGTAACACCCTCCTCATTGCAAGTGATGACTATTCATAAATCGAAGGGATTAGAGTTTGATACAGTTTTTTTACCGGGTTTGGGTTCTCAAGCAAACCGAGGTGATTCACCAATGTTACGTTGGCTGAATTTACCTACCCAAGACCAAGGTAATTTATTGCTCATGTCCCCCATACAGGCAGCGCATCATGAGCGTTGTCCAGTCTATGATTATCTGGGGCAGTTGGATGAGGTCAAAGGAAGCTATGAAACACAACGTCTCCTTTATGTTGCCGTAACACGTGCAAAATCACGTTTATATCTGATGGACCATAGTGAAAAATCGTCAAAAAGTTCATTTCGTAGTTTATTAAAAAATCAAAATTTTGCTGATGATGAATCCGCTGGCCGCATGGAAGAACTAGAGCGCCCGTTACCCAAATTAGCGCAGCTGCCCTTACATCATTACTATGAACCGCCAAAGAGCGATGAGCCCTTTTCGCGGAATGCTCCCTCCACTCTTGTATCAAACATCCCCCGTTTAACCGGGATTGTTACTCATCAACTTTTGCAATGGATCTGTGATAATCATCCTAAATCATTAGATGATGTTCCCTGGAATTTAGCACACTACGAATTCAAAAAACTGGGGTTTGAAGAGAACATACAAAACCAAGCCTTGCAGGTGCTACAAGAGCAAATAACTCGCCTTGTTCAAGATCAAGTTGGCTCATGGATTATCGCCCCTCATGATAAAGAACAAAATGAATATGAATTACTAGTGGCGCCACAGAATCGCCCCATTACGCGCATCATTGACCGAACCTTTGAGGAGGACGGTAAGCGATGGATTATCGACTTTAAAACAGGTAAAGAAGATAAAAATACCTTAGTAAAACATCAGGCACAGTTAAATGAGTATGGCGCGTATCTATCCGAACGCACACACCTGCCCATTTACTGTGGAATTTATTACCTCCCCACAAATCACTGGGTCAAATGGCAATACGAACCAGCTCATACCCTGTAGCCTTGATACAGCGCAACGTAATCAGGATATTCTGGCAGCTAACCTTGATTATTGCTCTTGTGATGAACAACACCCTGAGCTATCATTCGCCTTTTGCAATAAAGGTTCGTAATGACTGTTGAAAGCACGGTACTAAGTTTATTAAATACCCTAAAAGATCCCTTTTTAGATTGTACTGGCAAAGAGATGAATTTACAGTGCAAAGTCGAGGCTACAGCGGATAAACTGATGATCGAGCTACTGGCCGGCTTCCCCGCCCTCTTGCTTGAAGCAAATTATAAACCACTATTGCTTTCCGCATTACAAACCCAATACCCCAATCAAGAGATTACAATCACTATTGAGCAATTGATTAAGCCGCATCGAACTCAATTAGTTGGTAAAGGATTACGTGGTGTTAAAAACACAATTGCAGTCGCCTCAGGTAAAGGAGGGGTCGGAAAATCAACCGTAACCGTTAATTTGGCCACAGCTTTAGCCCGTACAGGCGCACGTGTTGGTATTCTTGATGCAGATATTTATGGCCCGAGTATGCCGCTCATGTTGGGAAAAACAGAGCCAGTGCAACTTAAAGGTGATTTCTATTTACCGGTCGAGGCTCATGGAGTCCAAGCAATGTCCATTGGTTATTTGACCAAGAATGATGAACAAGCATTAATTTGGCGCGGCCCTATGCTTGCTAAATCATTAATCCAAATGCTCGATATTACCCTTTGGGATGAATTGGATTACTTGTTTATTGATTTGCCACCAGGAACTGGGGATATCCAACTTACATTGGTGCAAAAAATCCCACTTACTGCTGCAATTGTAGTAACCACTCCTCAAAACGTTGCAACCTTAGATGCCCAAAAGGCGATAAACATGTTTTCTAAAACTGGAATCGATGTACTCGGTTTAGTTGAAAATATGTCCACCCATATTTGCAGCGCATGCGGTCATCAAGAAGCTATTTTTGGTGCGGGTGGTGCCGAGGCTTTATGTGCAGCGCATCAATGCAGCTTGTTGGGGCAACTTCCGTTGAATAGCTCCATACGTGAACATTGCGATGAAGGCCGTCCAACAGCAACTCAAGCACGTAGCAATTTAACTGATGCATTTATAAAAACAGCCATGCGTGCGACAATCGATCTAGCTAAAAAACCAATTAATTATGCGGATAAGTTTCCTCCGGTCGTAGTTGAATAAAAACGAAACCAACAATGGAGCATCGACTCCACACCCTACTTTAGAACTAGCCTGGTTGCTTGCAACCAGGAAGCCACTTAAATTTCTTTTTTAATTCTACTGAACATTTATAAAACACTGGATATAATTAATTCTTTCAATTCAAATGCTGTTTTGTTCAGTAGAATAACGTCTAGTCTGGGTTTTTAAGCCCAGCTGCATTTTCTGGTGAACACATTCACATAAGCATAAAGCCTAATAGCGTTTTGGTATTTCTTGAGTATATAATGCTGGAAAACCAAAAAATTTTGAATCATGCAACGATTACTTATAATAACAATAACCCTACTGTATTCTTGCCTTAGTTTCGCAAAACCAAGTTATCAAATTGACCTCATTGTCTTTGCGCAACACCCTTCTACACAAAATTCAGGACCTGGCTTAGATTCCCCCTTAATTCCCATGGCCTATACGGATGCCATTTCCTTAAGATCCAGTGCAGAAAAAACACCTAAGCCTTATTGTTTGCTTTCTAACTCCTACTCCAGTTTAAAAGATCAATATTATTTGCTAAGCCGCCGATCCCCTCATCCAGTTCTGGGGCATTATTCATGGAGGCAACCTGCAAATAGTCAAAGTACTGTTGCATTACCTCTGGTAGAACATAATGGATGGCAAATGCAAGGTACTCTGCGCATCACGCAAAATAATTATTATAATTTCGATGCGAATATTCAGGTATCGCCTCCTAGCAACCCACAAGCGTCACTGAAGATAAGTCAAAAACAACGTTTAAAAGGGGATACGGTTTATTATTTAGATAATGATCATTTAGGAATGGTCGTTAAGATTCATGAAGTATCGTAGCTTACTCGATGGAACCCAGCGTAATTCGGAATCTTAGCGTGAATCATGCCTTGATCCCGTGTTACGCTACGGCTAATACGGGCTAAGGCCTGCTTTCAGAAAAAAGCTGTTGATATACAGCATCACCACCGTTAACTATATTACGGACAGTATTATCTAGGTCGGTGCTTGGATCCCCCGTGTATGGCGCAAAGAAATTATTCATTCGGTTAACCATATTCGAACCTGGCCGCCTTGATTCACCTATTTTATTAAACTGATAAAACGCTGCTCCTGTTATAAATAAGCATAAACCTGCTCCCCATCGCGTGTCGGCCAAAAAAGCTGGTACTGCGGCTAAATTGAGTAAACCCACTAAGATTGCAGTATGTTTCACTTTTTCCGTACTTATTTCTTTTGGCATATAAAACTCCTTTTTACGTAATAATTCTTATACAGACTATGAGAGCGCCAATAAAATTGCAAGTTCCCTTAACTGTATGCAAAATACTCATCATTTTTTCAAAGCAAATTGTATTTGAAGCACAGATTGGTTACAATTTTAACAAGTGTGTCGTAATTATCTAGGCCTGTATGCCAAGTCAAATTAGAATTATTAATGCAGTCAATCTGTGTCTGCAACAAAAAGAAAATATTGAATTTGCCTTAAATCGTTTAGGGGTTTGTGCAGGCCTTGCCGGTTTGTATGTAAAATACAGTGTAGAAAACAAAACCCATCAGTTTTTTTCCATTCTCGAGCGTTTAGCAAACCTTCCTCCAAGTTACCGCATTGGAAATGATCCGCTAATTGATGACTTTATCATTCAAATAGAAAAGGTCTACAACCCCGAGGACTACAGTGGACATCAACTAATTCAGGGTGATTTAGACCAAATACTGCATGTTGGCACAAAAGCCCTACGCAATGAATTTAACTTTGGCCTAGTTGCTGAAGAGCAGGAATGGACGCGAATCTTAGAACAAATTACCTACCCTGATAGAGCCTATTATATTGGCAGCCACGATCATGCAATTGCAGTTTCCTTTAAAGATGGAAAATACTTCATTTACGATCCTAACTACCAACAAAGAATGAAAGAATTTGTTTCAGCAAAAGAAGTCATTCAAGAACTAAAAAATTGTTTTGAATATAAAGATAAAGTGTTTGGCCTTACTATTCGTGCTTTTGCAAATCCCAATGCATCCGCAGTAACCTACCCTACTCAAACCGAGCTTCATCAGATTATCACTCCAAAACCGATGAGCCCAACAGAGCAACCTGCCTGTGAATTTGCTGCTGTAGCACGCGATATCACGACCATGGATTATTTAACCCAGAAAGATGCAACTTATTGGCAGAATTTAACTAAGGCCCATTTAATCCCAGAAATTATCGAACTCTTGTTAAAACAGCCAAAATCAGATGCGGTGCAAAAAGCCTTACTCAGAAGTATTGGGCTTAATTTTTATGTAGGAAATATTGAAACAGCCCAAAAACTAATTGCTCATTATCAAACACACTACACGAGCACAGAAGAACAAGCGCTGTTAAAAGAACAAATTCAAGAAATACTTATTAATCGAGTGACAAATCATTCACGATGCCTGAAAACAATAGCCAACTTCAGTGAATTTATAAATCTTTGCGAGCAATTGGAACTTACTCAGGAACATCCAACCTATATTGAACACTTGCAATTCCTAACACTCGTTCATCATAACGACCCAATAGCACTCGAGCGCTTTTTAACCAGCCTATCACCCGAACAATTAGTAAAACATATTCAATATGCAGCAATCACCAATCAACAACAATTATTAGATATATTACTGAATGTTCCGATTACGCCAGAATTCCTAACGACAGCGTTCACCTCCCAGGTTATTGAATATATTGGTGTTGTCAGTTTAAGAAAACTGCTCGATAAGGGATTTATTCCAGACATCCAGGATGCTCAATTACTACCACGCTGCATGAATAGAAAAGATAAATCGATTTTTAATTTAATCGCTAATGCATGGGCAGAACAAAGCAAGCAACGAGACTTATGGGAACACGCTACAAAAGGCCAAGCAAAGGAACTCGATCTGAGAGCCGCCTTCGGTACAGTTTCTCTTCTAGGTGTTTTGGTCTTTTTACATAAAGATAATTTAATAAAGACAGCACCCACTAATTTTTCCGAAGACCAGCTACAAAGTGCATTAATGATTGCTATCATGGATGGCAATTCCGAAATGAGCCAATGGCTGCATCAAAAAATATTAGAATGCGGCTATACCTTCGCTCTAGATACCTTGGAGCATTTTTATGAAGATGCTTTGGAACATGAAAATTTAACTATACTGAACATCCTGGCGAGCATAGGATTTAATGTCCTAGGAAAAAATATCGATAAACTGTTAGCTTTATGCCGTGATAATAACGATTACGCCATCATTTTTAACTCCTTTGATGCTTCACAACCAAAGGTAAAACAATATATTGTAGATGCCAGCTTGCGAATGAACCTTGTGCCTGTGGCCAGGCATTATGCACAGCACGCCCCCCAATTCTTTAATGTTGCATTGAATAATTCATTAGACAACCTGGCTAAATTAAAAAAGCTAAATCAGGCTGCTCGTTTTCTTCCTCCTGAAACCCTAACTGTAGACCGCCAAGATCCCGACAATAAAACATTTATTGCGAATTGTTTTAAACAGAAATTACTCCATCTAGCGGGAGCATTAACCCAAACGGTTCACTGGAGCGAAAAAGAATTAAATGAATTATGCGATAACTTAATTATGGCCAAAAATGAAGAGGCTGTAATTCAACTAATCAAAATATATCCCCTGTTAAAACAAAGAGCGGAATTAATTCCTCTGTTAATGCAAAATAATCTGCTTAATGTGGTTACTCATTTGGCACCTGACGAACACGATCTAACTCCCCAACAGTGTGAAGAATTATTGATTGCAGCACTGGCTAATAACAAGAAAGACTTGGTAGAGAAATTTTTAACACTCGAACGCATCACCACACTTGAGCAACCCTTGATGGGCTTAGTTGAACACGCTATTGCTCGAGGCTATTATGAAGTGATTGAAACCCTGCTCCAATCCCCCATTGATTTAGGTTTGGATTATAAAGCGCTTTTTATCTATAGCTGCGTTCAAAAGCAAGGAAAAATAGCAAACTTGATTCTTGCCAAAGAACCTAAGTTAGAAGCAGAAGAAATAAGCCAAGCAATTCAACATCTTTTTGGTGAACTGCCTCAATCAACTTACTTTGACATCACTTATCAACAAAGTTATGGCAGGCTCTATCAACTTTTATTAAAAACTGGCTTAAAAAACCCACGAGAAGAACTTCTAACCTCCATTAAATACCCAGAAACAGATCTCAAGTTTCAAAAAACCAGTCTCTATTTGTCACCATTAAAACGAGCACTTAAAGAAGAAAATGAGGAGCGCTTTAATATCATGTTTGGTGAGGCAAATGATTTACCTACTAGTGTGGATGAAAATCTACTGACATTCTTACAAAATCCAGTAACTACAGCCAAAATATTACCGCTTTTCCTCAGAAAATATACATTAGATTCATTGCTTTCTGAAGCATTAACCCGGAAAAAATGGGATGTTGTGGCCAATTTACTGGAACAAGCGCTCTTAGATGTTGTGGATATAGGACTGCAAAAGCAAATCCAAGATAATGCCGAACAGATTATAAAAGCTTATATTGCAAATTTAGAGATTCATTTTGATAAAGCAGATATGCGACCTCGTTTATTCAATTTGCTTTTGGCTCAGAGCCCTAATGCACTTCAACAAATCGCGTCTGCTTGGAAGAAAGAAATCCAAGAGGGTCTATCTCGCATTGAATTGGCGATGATTGAAAATAATCTTAATTTAGATAAACAAATTTATCGTCATGCCTTTAGTAAGCTTTCTCCCGAGTTAATAACACAACAACTCCAATGCACCCAAGCTATTGAGAATTACCTTAGTCATCGAGATAAAAGCTTAGGTTACTTTGCCTATCTTTTTGATTACACCCGAGGGAAAACACGTGCGGAACATTATGAAAATCTTATTAAGTCCGCCGAAACCAAAGAAGAACTCTATGTGATTGAATATGCTATTTTAATTAATTCGCAGAGTAAGCAATTTAAAAAAGATATGATTCATGGGCTTCAATTTAATGATGAGCAAAGCGCTAGAGACCAACTAAAAAGAAGCATCAAGAACTCTCGCTTAGTAAAATACTTATCGCAACTAGACGAGATTATTGAATGCATTAATAAAAAAGCGAATACGAATGATTCAGCCCCAACAGAGAGTCTATTCCAAGAAGAATTAGCTAGTTTAAAAAAAATATGTAAACCACCAAGCCCCCTAGAACGGCTCTCATTTTTCCAGGCTCAAGAGCCTGCTCAAACCGGTTTCTGGCATTGGCTTACCCATTTGTTTAGTAGCCAAAATAAAGACAAGCTGGCATCAATGCCTTAAAAACCTAGGCTGGTTGCTTGCAACGAATAGCACCTACTTAAAGGTTTGTGCTGAGTGAAACGAAGCCAATGGCGCCCCAACTATACGCCTATGTTAGGCTTCGCGATGCTCAGCGCCAACCTACATTTAGAAGTAGGCTTATTTTTGTTATCAAAACAAAGTTCCAGTGACACTTGTTGATCTCGATCCACAACAACGTGCAGCAGCTCAAAAATTAGGGATTAACGCCATCGCTCCACACAATCGTAGTGAATTAGAATATGCTTTTCGAGAAGCGAATATGATTGCGACCTCTACCGGTCAAAAAGCCATTATGAACAAGTACCCCAAAACTTGGTTTACAGATAAAATTCTAGCCAACCTAAGCGTATATGACGAATTTGGACCACAATTTAGTACTGAAGAAGTATTGAATCACGAAATGCCCATTAATTTCGTGCTTAATGACCCAACCCCAATGAAATATATTGATCCTGAATTTTATATTCATAATTCTACAGTCTTATCCTTCTTACAAGAACAATTAGCCCCAGGAGTACATGGAATTACACCCCAGCCAGATCAAAAAATTATTCATCAATGGTGTGCCTATCATGAATTTCCGTTAGAAATAATTCAATCTTGGTTTGTAAAATAGGAATAATTAAATCCAATATCTAAAATAAATTTACACATCACGCACAATCCTATATATTCCGAATTTTATTTAAAATGTGTATTCTAAGTGCACGGTTAAATATGGGGAATGATCGTATTGAATACACCACCATCACAAAGCTCAAAAAGTATTATCATCTGGTTAGTTGGCGTTTCCTTTTTATTATTCCAATTTTTTTTACAATTATCGTCTGGAATCGTTATCGGTGCAATCATGCACGAGCAAGGGCTCTCTGCATTAACTGCGGGGCTTTTAAGTAGTTCCTTTTATTATGTCTATACCAGCCTGCAAATCCCCGTAGGTTTACTATTTGATCGCTATAATACACGAACCTTATTATCCGTGAATGCCCTGTTATGTGCCTGTGGCTGTTTTATCTTTGCTATGGGGCATACGCTGCCTGTACTATTCTGTGGGCGTCTAATTATTGGTGCTGGCTCTGCTTTTGCTTTTGTCGGTTTAACGCGAGTCTTACGGCAAAATTTCCCCTTAAAACAATACGCGTTTATGATTGGTTTATCCGAAACATTAGGATTTACAGTCACCGTAACCGGCATGGTGGGTATGGGAGCTCTAATTAGTCAAATTAGCTGGAGATACTTTATTGCTATTGCAGGAACGGTAGGAATATTTATTGCCGGCCTATGCCGTATAATAATTCCTAGCAATAAGCCTGAACCACAAAATCAACAACAATATAACAAGCAATTAGTACTCATGCTGAAGGATAAACTGGTTTGGATTAATGGTTTATTTGTCGGGCTGGAGTTTTCAGTGATCACTGTTTTTGCAGCAATGTGGGCGGTTCCCTTTATCCAACTAAAATTACATTGTGATATTAAAACAGCGAGTATTCTCACCTCTATGGTTTTATTCGGTGCCGGTTTAAGCTGCCCTATTTATGGCTGGTTATCCATTATTCTCAGCAAACGCAAACCACTAATTCATTTCTCTTGTTTATCGACCGCGTTATTATTATTGGTTGTTCTTTATTTACCAATGCAAAGCCCCCTACTTACCGGGATTCTTCTCTTTTTTATTGGGTTACTCTGCGGTGCTTATATGCTGGCTTTTACTATTTCTAATGAACTTGCACCACCTGAATCCTTATCTGCATGTACTGGATTTACAAATACGTTAGGAATGCTCTCTGCCCCACTTATGCAACCATTAGTGGGCTACTTTTTAGATTACTCAAGTAATAACTCAGGACATTATACTTTAGCAGATTACCAATTTGCGCTTTTGAGTGTTCCTATCGCTCTAGTTATTGCCAGCATTTTTTCGCAACGCCTGCCCGAAAAAAGCAGTAGTGAGATAGAGCATATTCAAAAGGATAATCCTTCCTTGCAACGATGTACTCTGAATTGAATTACCCAAAAACGGCTATCATGCTCACCAGGAAAGCCAAAGCCTAACAGAGGCATACAATACAGCGATACATGAGAAACCTCTTGGTAGAAAAAAGCGAAAAATGAGGGCTTGAATAAATTATTATTTGGAGCAGATGTCTGTTGTCCCGCTTCTTTAATTTCGTCTAGCCGTTTTTTAAAGACATTGGATTGATTGGCTACATCAGTTAATTTCATTTCTATTGATTCAACAAGCTTGAAAGATTCTGATTTTTTTCCAAAAACATTGTTTTTCCCAAACTCTGATCCAAGCTTCTCTTTTAATTCACTAATAACCGCGCGCGCCGAGGAAAAGTCGTCTTTTTTTATATGCTGTATAGCATCATCGAGTGCCGCCTGCACTAGAATATTTTTCTTTGCCCCCTGTCTCATGGAACCCCAAAATTGCCCATTTATTCTTTGGTCATAAGAATTTTTTTGCTCAGTAATAGCTTGAATTATATGCTCCTTAACCAGGTTATTAATTGGTTTGGGCTCTACCTTAGCTGGCATAGCTGCTGTAACTGATGTAGATGGCGTAGCATACCGCCTAATTTCAGCAACGCCCTCAGGCACTAGTCCTGCTATTGGGGATGGTTGTTCCCTATTGAGAACTAAGGGTTGATTATAGCGATAGAAGTAATCTTGGTAGTTATCAATTTTCTTATATGGCGTGATATCCCGAAAGCCTAAGACGCTGATGTTATTATTGTCAATCCTTTCATATTCTACGATTACTCTAGCACCTGTATGAAATAGAGCCCAGTCAGATTGGGCCTTAATAACATCGGCTTCATTTGCAAAATCAACATCGGTTCTAGGAACAAAGCTTCCGCTATGAATTTGTGCAGCAATACGAGATAGAACTATTTGTGCCGAATCATCTCCCTGATACAAGTGCATATTCTTGCCTCGTACTACATGAAAAATAGTATATTTTGGCATCTGTATTGCCTACTAAGATCATTTGTATTTGTTTAATTTTAGCTCGTTTTTATTAAAAAAACATTTTTATTAAAAAGTATTCTTTTTGAACAAAAAAATTCAAATAACTCAGCATTTTATCAGCACTCAGCGTACTCGCTTTGGAAATACTATGGAGTAAGTTCTACTGTTTCAAAAGGGTGGGGTAAAAATATTGAACACTAGGGACTTGTAGGGTTACGTTTTTTTTGCTAACCCAAAAATCCTTCGCCGAAGCTACTTCTTAAGATCTGCATTATGCCTAACCACAGAAACGCCTGGTTTTGGTTGCTGGCAACCAGGAATGATCGTTTTAAGCAGTTGCCTGTTCTTTAAATGATTGTTCCGTAACAAAACAGAAAGCACCTTTATTTTCTTTGGAGAAACCAGCAATAGAATGAGAGGAATCATCAGACTTCAATGTATTCAATAATTTTAATGTTAACTTAGGCAATCCTACATTCACAATGCATTGATCTTTATCCAAAGATTTGATGGAAACAAACTGCGACATTTTCACTCGATTACCCATGGGATCAAGCCAACCCGCAACAGCTGCGCTGGTTGCGTCTTTTTCCTTTAAGTTCGCAGAATAAAAACCATTATCATCACTTAAACGACAAAAAGTAGTGCTAATGTCATGCGCATCTTTTTGGCCTTCACTTAGGACCAACTTACCAAACCACGCTTTATTTCCGGTAACAAACTGCTCTTTTTCATCAACTTGGATATGCCCATTCAACTGGCTGGTTTGTAAAGCTTGCAATTTAACTCCAGGGCGTAAAACCAAAGTTTCACTGCTATGATTTTCTTGTTTTAGCATATCCACTTTAAAATTAAATCCTTTTTTATCCTGTTCCTTAACCCCGAAAATCCAGCTGTCATTAATTGGGTTATAACGAATAAATGAATGCCCAACATGCCAATCTAAAGAAGAAGTTGAGGCTTGTTCAATTTTGTCATTGCCTTCATAGAAAAAAACTAACTGATTGGTTTGACCATCAATCAGTGCGGCTTTAGTATGGAACTTGTCGCCTTGACGTTGCATCTCAAAAAAATATCCGTATTTATCGCCACTTTCATTATTAACCATGCCTGAAAAAGTCCAACTGCCAACAGTCGGATCAATTGGTTTATTTTCAGGTTTTATTTCTTCTGCTCCAGCAGCAAACAAGCCAGTACTAATGAACAATAAGATCCCAAATAAAAAAGCACAACGTCGAATAGGTAACATATTAGTAATAACCTTTTAACTGTTGATGTGACCACAATGCGTTCCAAAATGCATCATCCAATACTGCGTCTACGGGCAAATAATACATATTATCTGAGCTAAACGAACGGCACTTTACCGCATCCTTTTCGGTCATAATAATCGGCCCGCTCAAATAATTTAGATCCTGCGGCTTAAACTGATAATGATCGGGATAAGAACAGGTATCGAATTCTATCTCTAATCGGCTTAAAGTGGAATAAAAACGTTGCGGATTTCCAATAGCTGCAATCGCCTCCCATTTTCCACTAATTGACTCAGGGCTTATTTCCTTACCAGTACTAAGTTGCGTTATTTTACCAGGCCTTAGCTGCATCGGATACGCATTTTTCCAACTACCTTGGTTGACAATAACAAAATCTACCTGGCGTAAACGAGCAGCCGATTCCCGTAATGGACCAGCCGGTAAACATAAGCCATTTCCCAAGCCTCGAGTTCCATCAATTACTGCAATTTCAATGGCACGTCCCATCCGATAATGCTGCAGCCCATCATCACTAATGATTATTTGGCACTGGTGCTTTTCTAAAAGATAGTGCACAGCATCCATTCGTTTCGGCGCAATCACCACAGGGCATTGTGTTCGTTGCGCTAATAATAGGGGCTCATCCCCCACATCTTTAGCTGTATCATGTATGCGAACTTCATAAGGAAAGGTTTTAATTGCTGCCCCATAGCCACGGCTAACGATGCCTACCGATAATCCTTTGGCTTGGAATTGGCGAGCTAGCTCAACAACTAAAGGGGTTTTACCTACCCCACCTACGCTAATATTACCCACGACAATTAAAGGTACTGGGCATTTAATCTGGCAATAACGCTCTAAGTACCAACGCCGAAAGGAAACAATACTTTGATAAGCCCAAGAAAAAGGGCTAAGAACCCATCGCAATGCATGGTTTCCATACCATAAATTATCGATGAATGAGGACATCAAATTAGCGCTTCCTCATATCGTAAATTAGTCTGTTGCACCCCATGCAATTGTGCATAATGTCCGTGCAATGCTAATAACTCGTGATGAGCCCCCTCTTCTACAATTCGCCCATGTTGCATCACAATAATCTTATCTGCGTGCTGAATAGTAGAAAGTCGGTGGGCAATTACTAACGTGGTGCGATTTTTCATCACCCCTTCTAAAGCAATTTGAATATAACGTTCTGATTCACTATCTAGGGCCGAAGTTGCTTCATCCAAAATTAATATAGGAGCATCTTTTAAAATAGCGCGTGCAATCGCGATCCGTTGTCGTTGTCCACCAGAGAGCAACACACCATTTTCACCAACACGGGTATCATAACCATCCGGTAATTTACTAATAAACTCATCGGCAAAAGCTAATTTCGCTGCATTAATAATTTGCTCTCGGCTAACATCCAAACGGCCATAAGCAATATTGTTCGCTAAAGTATCATTAAAAAGAGTAACACTTTGACTAACCAGAGCCATTTGCTCACGTAAACTACGCAGGTTAATTTGGTTAATTGGCATACCATCAAGGGTAATCTCACCCTGAGATATCTCATAAAAACGTGGCAGTAAGCTAGCGATAGTTGTTTTACCACTTCCCGAATGCCCGACCAAAGCGATGGTCTTGCCTGCCTCAGCAGTAAAGCTCACGTCATGTAATACATGTTGGCCCTGACGGTATGCATAGGAAACATGCTTAAACGCAATCTCTCCTCGCGCTCGGTGATTCAGTACGACACCCTGCTCGTTCTCAATTGGTTGGTCTAATAAATTGAATACACTTTCAGCCCCAGCCAATCCTTTTTGAATTACAGCATTTAAGGTAGTTAGTGTTTTCATTGGCTTAATTAATTGCAACATCGCGGCAATAATCGCCAAAAAGGAACCGGCAGATACAATCACTACAGTGGAAAGTTGAATTGCCGCAGCAATGATGGCTGCGATACCAATCGCTATCACGATTTGCACACCAGACACATTAATGGCTTTGCTTACTGCAACCTTCATGTCATTTTGCCGTGAACGCTCTATTGCCTTGCTAAACTTTGCGTTTTCATAATCAAGGCCACCAAAAATACGAACCACGCGATAACCATCAATTGCTTCGCTAGCAATCTCAGTTACTTCGCCCATCGTTTTTTGTACTTTGTGACTAATGCGTCGCACACGTTTGTTGGTGTAGCTGACAATAAATCCAACAAAGGGAATGGTTAGCAAAAACATCAGCGATAATTGCCAGCAAATGACCATCATCACAGTCAATAATCCGAGAATCAAACAGGTATTTTGTACAAAGTCAGTTAATGCCTCAGCACTGACCTGTGCTACTTGTTCTACGTCATAGAGAATTTTAGAAAGCAATTGGCCTGAAGTAGCTTCGTCGTAAAAATCAGCAGGTAAACGAGAGACATGAGTAAATACTTTTTCTCGAAGTACTTTAACTACAGAGCGAGCAACCCAGGTCATGCAATAACTTCCCAAAGAGCTCACCAAGCCTCTTAAGGTAATCCCAATTAAAACGATGTACGGGATTTTTTTAATGAATTCTATATCGATGTTAATAAAGCCTTTATCAAAAAAAGGCCGCATCATGTACGTAAAACCCGCATCGATAAGCGAATAAAAAATATTGGCACCAATACCTAATGCCAAAACAGGCCAAAATGGTTTGACAAAGGAAAGTAAACGCTTATAGAGGACACTGGTTTTAACCGTAAGTTTTTTTTTCATCGATCAGGAATTTGGGTTGTTAGTAAATGGCTCAGATTGTATCGCTTATTAACCCGAAGTGCTAATGATCAATACACTCAAATCACGATTAATATATTTTTTTTAAAAATTTTATTATTAAAACAATAAGTTATGTTTGAGTCTGTTTTAATCTTTTTATGTGGGCTGAGCTATCAGTCCCGCCAGGTATCGCTGCCATGAAGTTAAGGAAATTTTGCAAAGACTTATAGATTGGGCCTATGTCTTTGTGCCACATCCATAGCCCAACATTGAGTTCTGGTGGCTTGATGCTCTTGTTGGCCAATCGGCTTAATGGCTACTTACTTAAGGAATTCGCCTCGCTCTTCGTCTCCCGGATTTCGCTGCGCAGCGAAATCCGGGGCGTGATGAGCATCGCGAATTCGTCTGTTTTTTCTTAAGTAAGTGCCATTAGGTCATGGGCTCAACCTACAATTTATAAATATAATCCTTAAGTTAATAGCAATGGGCCAAGTGTGCATGCCAAATGCTAGTCACAGCTCCATCAGTTAAGCAGTGCAAGTCATTTTTACGCGAGTATAGGCACACTGAAAACCAATTTTTTGTACATTAGCATCAGAAACAGTGCCTGGTTCAGTCGTTACAATGGCCCAGGAAAGCCCTAATGCCTTAGCAAAATTAAGCCGGGCATGTAATAGTTTTTTTTGTAATCCTTTGCCTCGATAAATCGGCAAAGTACTGGTCACACCTAAATCACAAAAATCACCATACATCGCAATTACAGCACCTGCGACAACCTTCCCTTTATCATATGCAGCAAAAGCCCTAACACCATTAGCCTGTACATACTGAAAAAACTGATCCCGAGCCTCCGGATAACCAAAACCTAAAGCCACCCGTGTCGCCCATTCATCCAATTGAGATGAGGATACTTCCTTAATCTCAAAAGGTTCTGAGCAGAAATCAACTGGTTCGTAGTCCTTTAGATTCAAAGCAGATACATTATTCAACTCGGTAACATGATAACCACGCTTGCTTAAAAAAAGCGTTAGCTCATTACCTACGTAAGGGCATAACTCAATATCCACGCGCCCATGACCTTGGTCCTGATAAAACTGTTCGATGCCTTCTATTTCAGATTTAAATTGTTTTGACTGACTCGCAAATCCCCACCCCACCACCTGAGATAAATAAGAATCAGCCCCAGAAAAACAAGCGGCTCCGCCATTAATATCTAATATTTTTCCTTGTGCATATTGCTTAGTTACTTCAATATGGGTCTGTTTAATACACCCCTCCATTTGGGTTGCTAAATCTTTAGTGATACATCTCATTTCGTTTTTAATCCAGCAACTAATTCGTGAACTAATCCAGGCCCCTGATAAACCAATCCACTATATACCTGCACTAATGAAGCTCCAGCATCCAGTTTAGCTTGAGCACTCTCACTGCTATTGATGCCACCAACCCCGATTAAGGTTACCGCGTTGCCAACATATTCTTTGAGCAAACGCAAACACTGCAATGAGCGTCCTTGTAAAGGTTGGCCACTTAATCCACCGGCTTCTTGAGCATAGGGTAAATTAGCTACCCCATCACGAGAACAGGTAGTATTCGTTGCAATAATCCCTTCAATGCCACGACTTAAAATCACTTCCGTCATTTGTTTCAGCGTTTCCATATCTTCATCAGGAGATATTTTAACAACCAAAGGAACATGACGTTGAAACTTATCAGCCAAACGCTTTTGTGCCTGCTGTAAATGGGATAGTAAATCAGCAAAATATGCCTTCTGCTGTAATTGACGCAAATCAGGAGTATTGGGAGACGATATATTAATGGTTATATATGTTGCATGCTCATACACCTTATCTAAACAATAAAGGTAATCTTCCGCAGCTCGCTCTAAAGGTGTATCTTTATTTTTGCCAATATTAATACCTAAGATGCCTTGATAATGAGCCTTTCCCACGTGAGTGACCAAGGCATCAACACCTTGATTATTAAATCCCATGCGATTAATAATGGCTTGCGCTTGAGGTATACGAAATAGGCGCGGTTTCGGACTCCCATCTTGAGGACGAGGTGTTACTGTCCCTAATTCAATAAAGGAAAATCCGACTTTAGCCAAAGCATCTAGATGCGCGCCGTTTTTATCTAATCCAGCAGCCAATCCCACGGCATGAGGGAATTGTATTCCCATCGCCAGAACCTGATTTGACTTTACTGTTTTAAAACAGGTTTGCGGAATAAAATGCAAGGCAGATAAGCTAAAGGAATGCGCCCTTTCCGCATTCATGCAAAATAATAAAGGGCGTACAATAGAATACAAATTAGACATCACACTTTTGCGCCCACACTCGAAGCATCGCATTTTCTGCTTTATGCAAATGATAAACCACTTCCCTAACTTCAACACCATAATTTTCCTGTTGAAGTTGCAGTAAAACGGGACCTAAAAGCTCTGAAGTTTTCCCTTCACGATCGATAAGCGGGAAAATACGTACTTCTTTTGCGACTCGAGCCAATTCGCGAATGACATTTAAATGAAAATCTATTGTTTGATCTTCCAAATCCGCAAAAAGGTAATGAGCACTCAAGGCAAAATCAAAAGAAAAATCGGGATAAGGTAGATGATAATCCGCGGCACCATAATAGCGACCTTCTGCTTTGCCCTGCTCATAATCAGCAAAAAACTCTTTCATTCCTCTTTGGCGTTTCTCAATTAATTGTTCCAGACTGCCATATTCACTAAAATCAAATTTATCCTGTTCTTTTTGTACTTCGTGCACCATTTCAGAAAAAATCATCACGGCTTTAGAGGACAAGGTATCTTTATCTAAAACAAATAAGGGATCACAACTTACAGCTTCATGCGCTTCGTGAAATTGTTGCGCATTGACTGCACTTGGGCCACATCCATATTCTAAAATTCGGGAATTCATATCGTCTTGAGATAAATCAAACATATCACGATATTCATCAACATTGTGTCCCCAGAGCACTAACTTCCGCATAAGCAACTCTCCTGATAAATATAAATCTAAAACGTAACCTGCATAACGCAACCAAACTCGAGCTCAACTCTCGGATTGCGCAGCGTTCCATCCAGGCTACAACAGCATTAGGCACTCTACTATTTACCCTACGCCCTTTAACTTTGGCTTAAGATTAGGCGATTTTTTAAATCAGGTAAAGGAGCTTTTTATAAAAATAAGATCAAAGATGGATGAAAAAAAAGCAAGGAATAACGTCTTAATTAAACACAACCCGCATGACAACAACGTCTAATACGGGCTACAATTTGCTGTAATAATCAATATGCTCAATTACTTAGAGCCGCTCCCTCATTAGCAATAACCGCATCAGCCAACTCTTGAACATGCTTTTCTCTTGCTGAAAGAGCAAAAAACCCATAAGATGCCGCACTCCCCCCCATAAGGCCTGCTGTAGTACCAACAATACTGGCAGTAACCATTGCCCATTGAAAACTACCTAAAAATGCACTAACAAGCGTGGTGATTAACGTGCCTGATCCTGGAATTGCTCCAGCGGCCAGTCCAATACCTAAACCAATCATTGCCCCCACCATACATCCAACAACAGCAGCTGCAAGACCAAGCACTACGCTAGCAAGCACCTTATTCCCTACACTCCAGTGCCTTCCACAACACATATTTTCTTTAACATAATCAGAAGCTGCGGCAAGAATGCTATCGGGGCTGGCATTCGGAGCATAAATTGCATTAAAAAAAGCGACTGTATTTCTTGCTACCATCAATGCTTTTGAATTTTGAATAAGACTAATATTTTTTCCTAAACAAATTTCAAAACTCAATTCTTCCTTTAGTATTGAAGTTAACGTCTGCAATTTATGATAAAATACATTGTTTGCAGGAGTTCTATCTAAAGCTTTGCACAACTCCAGGAAATAAGCATTCATGCACAAAGAATTAATGGCTATGTAAAGCTGCTTGCCATGTACTGCTGCCTTATTAAGGCTTTTCTGACATTCAGTATGAAAATTATCTAAACCAGTATGTCCCTCTGCAAAATAAGCTTGAGCATAATCTTTGAGTTCTTGAACTAAAACATCGTGTTCTGGGTGAGTTGTTAAATAGGTATCAAGTATCAAAGTAAAATTACAATAGTGCTCTAGATCTGTTTTCTTATAATTATAATATGCGTGAGTCACCCCATAAAGAACATGTTCTGGAACAGCGGCGATCAATTGAGCATGGCGCCAATTAATTACCTCCAAGCCATTTTTTTCTTTATTATTTGCAATAAGATGCCCACCGTAATGAATATTTCGCTCTTCAAAGGGAATAGTCCTACTTTTTACCCAAGTAAGCACCTTATTATAGGCATCAGTTTGTTGACGGCGTAAAGTGTCTTCATCAGAATATACATCATAACCATCCGCATGAAGAATAGCCCTCATCTTCGTCGCCCCAAGTTCAAACAGTGCGGGATGCTCTACCTCAGGCCTAATTTGTCCATTATGCTGAACATCATACCAACCCGGTAAAGCCTCAACTTGAACTATTGTGGCAGCATGGAATTTGGGAATGAACGCGTCCCAGCCTGCAGACCCCAAACCTTTCTCGTGCAGGGTCAAATGAGCGTGTTTAACCAAATCACAATCACTTAGATCATGCACCATATTCGCGATTATTAAATTGCCGCCAATTGCTGTGGACCAACGAAAGTTACGAGGGACCAGCTCATGCAAATCTACCGTAATGCGAACCCGAGCTCTTAAGTCCGGATCCGCTTGAATTTTCTTAATCGCCAATAAAGCAGAAAAACAGCCCTGTGAATGAGCAATGAAATTAATTTGAAACGTTTCTGTATTATCTAACGATTCAACTTCCTTTTTTAAGTCACTGATAAATTTATCAGCTATACTTTGTATTCCACTCGCAAATAGTCCTCCGTGACTCTGGCAGCCATCATATGCCAGTAAGCTTGTCTTACTAACATTAAGGATAGAACGAAGGTTCTCATAGAGCTTATCATTTTTGAGAATATAATCCGTACCACAAAAAAAACCGATTATCATTTTCGTCATAAATAATGCTACCGTGCTGGAAGTCTGTGGCCATTTTAATCAAGGTAGCGTATGCTAACCTTAACTCGAGAAATTTTCACCTTTCTTCAATAAATTCATGCAATTATTAGGCAAGTTACACTCGAATATCGTCCAAAATGTTTTTATTTTTCTCGTTCTGATTCACTAAAAACCCAAATGAAACACTTTGTGTCGCGTACAAAATAAAACCATTTTGTGTAGAGAAAATCAATAACTAAATAAGAACAAAAACAGGAAAAAATTCTGGTTGCAACTTCAATGCGATTGGGTATAGTTAGTGCATTTACAAAAATTACAGGAAGTCATCTATGTATACCGGGCCAAACTACCAATTAGGCGAAACTTATGATCTTTTAAGAGACAGCGTTCGTCAATTTGCGCGTACCGAAATCGCTCCTCTAGCCGCAGAAATCGATGCCAGCAATACTTTCCCTAATCATTTATGGCGAAAATTAGGTGATATGGGCTTATTGGGTATAACCGTCAGTGAAGAATATGGGGGAGCCAATATGGGTTATCTGGCTCATGCCATCGCAATGGAAGAAATTTCTCGCGCCTCCGCTTCTGTCGGCCTAAGCTATGGTGCTCACTCAAATTTATGCGTCAATCAAATTTATTTAAATGGAAACACTACGCAAAAAGAGAAATATTTGCCTAAACTTATTAGCGGAGAATATGTTGGCGCTCTAGCAATGAGTGAATCCAATTCAGGCTCTGATGTAGTCAGTATGCAATTACACGCTCAAGCTTCCGGCGACAAATTCATCCTCAATGGCACCAAGATGTGGATTACCAATGGTCCTGATGCAAATGTTTTAGTTGTTTATGCTAAAACAGACAAGCAGGCAGGAAGCAAAGGCATCACAGCGTTTTTAATTGAAAAAGGAATGCCCGGATTTAAAACCGCTCAAAAACTAGATAAGCTAGGAATGCGTGGTTCAAACACCTGTGAATTAGTCTTTGAACAATGTGAAGTTCCTGCGGAACAGGTTTTAGGCGAAGTAAATCAGGGTGTTAAAGTATTGATGAGTGGTCTTGACTACGAACGTACTATTCTTGCGGCAGGTCCCGTAGGCATTATGCAAGCTTGCATGGATGTTGTTCTACCTTATGTGCATGAACGCAAACAGTTTGAACAACCTATTGGTGAATTCCAATTTATCCAAGGCAAATTGGCTGACATGTATACAGATTTGAATGCAAGTAGAGCCTATTTATATGCAATTGCTAAAGCCTGTGATAGTGGGAACGTCAGCCGCAAAGATGCTGCGAGTGTGATTTTGTATACTGCAGAAAGAGCAACACAAATGGCTTTACAGGCAATTCAAATTCTAGGTGGCAATGGATACATTAATGAATATCCAACGGGTCGTCTATTACGTGATGCTAAGCTGTATGAAATTGGGGCTGGCACTTCTGAAATCAGAAGAATGCTTATTGGACGTGAACTTTTTAAAGAAACAGCATAAGGAATATCGACATGGATCAGAATGATATAGTAATTGTTGCAGCCAAAAGAACGCCTATGGGAGGTCTATTAGGCACTCTTTCTGCACTTAGCGCACCAGAATTAAATGCAATTGCTCATAAAGCAGCTTTAGAGCAAGCAGGTATTAACCCTGCTGAAATTGAAGAGGTAATTAGTGGTTGCGTACTCCAAGCAGGCATTGGCCAAGCACCAGCAAGACAAGCAGCAATCAAAGCGGGCGTGCCTGATTCAGCAGGTGCTACTACCCTCAATAAAATGTGTGGTTCTGGGATGAAAGCAGTGATGCTAGCCCATGACTTAATTAAAGCAGGTTCAGCAAATATTGTTTTAGCTAGTGGTATGGAAAGCATGAGTAATGCCCCCTACCTATTACCTAAAGCACGTGCCGGATACCGTCTAGGACATGGGGAAGTTAAAGACCATATGTTTCTTGATGGGCTTGAAGATGCCTACACTCGTGGCCAGCTCATGGGATGTTTTGCTGAAGAAACTGCTGCTCATTTCAACTTCAGCCGCGAGCAACAAGATGAATATGCAGCTCAATCAATGAGCAAAGCAATAAAAGCCATTGAAAGTGGGGCTTTTGCTGAAGAAATTGCAGCCGTAACCATAAATACCCGTAAAGGGGATGTCAGTGTAACTACTGATGAAGGCCCTGATGCGTCAAAACTGTCTAAAATTGCGCAATTAAAACCCGCATTTAAAGCAGACGGTACCGTTACCGCAGCAAACTCAAGCTCTATTTCTGATGGTGCAGCTAGCTTAATTCTAATGACTGCCGCTCAAGCAGAAAAACGTGGTATTCGTCCATTAGCTCGCATTGTAGCTCATGCAACTCATGCACAAGCCCCACAATGGTTTACTACAGCGCCAATCGATGCGATTCGCAAAGTAATGAACAAAGCAAATTGGAAGCAAAGTGATGTAGACTTGTATGAAATTAATGAAGCATTTGCGGTAGTTGCTATGGCAGCGATTCAACAACTTGAATTAAATCCAGAACAGGTTAATATTCACGGCGGAGCTTGTGCTTTAGGCCATCCAATTGGTGCATCAGGTGCCCGTATTTTAGTTACTCTACTACATGCTCTGAAGCATCAAGGTAAAAAACGAGGTATTGCTGCATTATGTATTGGTGGTGGTGAAGGAACAGCAATGGCGATTGAGTTGATATAACATCTGCTTAAAACACCTTTACCAATGCTCATCAGAAGTAACCCGTGTTAGACGAAGTCATAATACGGGATGTAGTGGCACAGTAACCCGTATTATGACTTCGTCTAATACGGGCCACGTACCCTGCATCGTTGATAAAAATAATAACCTTTAAAGGAAGTACATGCTAAGACAAAGTCTTATCTACCTGGGACTTAGTATCCTGGTAGTCATATTTGCAAAATACGCTCATCTTGTTGTCGTTTATGTTGATATGTTTTTTACTTATGTAAACGTAAAATTAACGCCTATTTTCAGTCAAACTGGCTGGGGACTGGTCATTCGTAAAATCCTCGTATTAGTGCTACTGCCTGTTACTCTAACAGCAATTCCAGCACTCTTATACAAAGCAATTAAAGGCAAAGAGATGCCTCACTTTATTGCAATCACATGGACCATTTGGACGGTAATCGTTTTAAGCGATATTTTGGTGCGCTAAGGACTAAAGCATGGCAAAAATAATCAGTCAAATTAATACTGGCAGTCAAGAGTTCAGAGAAAATCAAGCCGCGATGCAAGCATTAGTTGATGATCTACACCACCACATTCAACACATTGTACTTGGTGGTGATGAGAAGGCTCGTGCCCGACATTTAAAGCATGGTAAATTGCTACCCCGGGAACGCTTGCAACAATTGCTTGACCCAGGAAGCCCTTTTTTAGAGCTTTCTCAGCTAGCAGCTTATCGCGTGTACGATGATGTAGTACCCGCTGCAGGAATCATTACCGGTATTGGCTGGGTTTCGGGCGTGGAATGTGTGATCGTCGTTAACGATGCAACGGTTAAAGGTGGTACCTATTACCCGCTCACCGTTAAAAAGCATTTACGTGCGCAAGAAATTGCGCAGATGAATAACCTGCCCTGTATTTATTTGGTTGACTCTGGTGGTGCCTTTTTACCCCTCCAAGACGAAGTATTTCCCGATAGAGACCATTTTGGTCGCATCTTTTTTAACCAAGCACAAATGTCCGCGCAAAACATCCCGCAAATTGCGGTAGTGATGGGCTCTTGTACTGCGGGAGGTGCTTATGTGCCAGCAATGGCTGATGAATCCATTATGGTAAAAAAACAAGCCACGATTTTTCTAGGTGGACCACCTTTAGTAAAAGCTGCTACTGGAGAAGTCATTAGTGCAGAAGAATTAGGTGGCGCCGAAGTACACTGCCGACACTCAGGCGTATCCGACCATTATGCCGAAGATGATGCACATGCATTGCATCTAGCCCGAGTTGCGGTTACAAATTTAAATCGGAAAAAAGAAATAACATTAAAACGAATTGAAACCATTGAGCCCCTGTATGACTGTAAAGAACTTACTGGAATTGTTCCTTCCGATCCGAGAAAACCTTTTGACATACGTGAAATCATTGCACGTATTGTTGATGGCTCTGAGTTTGACGAATTCAAAGCGCTTTTTGGTACTACCTTAGTCTGTGGTTTCGCTCATTTATATGGCTATCCGGTAGGAATTATTGCCAATAATGGCATCCTCTTTAGTGAAAGTGCTCTTAAAGGAAGTCATTTTATTGAACTGTGCTGCCAAAGAAAGATCCCATTAATCTTCTTGCAAAATATTACTGGATTTATGGTTGGCTCTAAATACGAGGCTTCAGGTATTGCCAAACATGGCGCCAAAATGGTGACGGCAGTTGCCAATGCGAATGTTCCTAAATTTACCGTAATTGTTGGTGGAAGTTTTGGTGCAGGGAATTATGCTATGTGTGGACGCGCCTATTCACCGCGCTTTATCTGGTCCTGGCCCAACTCACGAATTTCCGTAATGGGGGGTGAGCAAGCAGCAAATGTTCTCGCGCAAGTCAATCGCGATAAGCTAGTGAAACAAAGCCATGAATGGTCCATAGAAGACGAGGAGCTATTTAAAAAACAAATGCGCTCTCAATATGAAACTCAAGGTCATCCCTTCTATGCTAGTGCGCGCTTGTGGGATGATGGTGTGATTGCCCCCCAAGATACACGTAAAATATTAGGCTTAGGCTTGTCTGCAACACTAAATGCACCCATTGAACCAACACGCTTTGGCGTATTTCGCATGTAAGGGATAACACGTGAGCGACCTATTATTTGAAATTCAAGAGCATCTTTGTTTACTGACACTAAATCGTGTCAGCAAACATAACGCCTTTGACAATGCAGTACTCGCAGAAATGCAAACTAAACTTGATGCAGCAATAGCTGATCCCCAAGTACGCGTTATTATTGTTAAAGCAAATGGCAAACATTTCTCTGCTGGTGCCGATCTCGGTTGGATGCAGGATATGGCGCGGTTTAGCGAAGAAGAAAATCTCAATGATGCCATGGTCCTCGCCCGTTTGATGTTTACCTTAAACCAAAGCCCAAAACCAACGTTAGCAATGGTTCATGGCGCAGCCTTTGGTGGTGGTGCGGGACTTGCTGCAGCCTGTGATATCGCCATCGCAGCAACTTCTGCGCGCTTTTGTTTTTCAGAAGTAAAACTAGGGTTAATTCCTGCCGTAATTAGCCCTTATGTGGTGAAAGCCATTGGTGAACGCAGTGCGAAAGCTTTATTTATGAGTGCTGAGATATTTGATGCCAATAAAGCCCTAGCATTAGGCTTAGTACAACACTGTGTTGCCGAGGAAGAATTATTAGAATTCACCTTAAATTATGCTCAACAAATTAGTCATAATGCTCCAGAAGCCGTGAAAGCCTCTAAAAACTTGGCAACTCACGTGGCTAATCAACCGATTAACGAAGAATTACTTTATTATACCGCATCATTGATTGCTAAAAAGAGAGTATCGCCTGAGGGACAACAAGGTCTTAATGCATTTTTAAATAAAGAAACACCTAACTGGAATTAGAGGCTTGCATGTTTAATAAAATTCTTATTGCTAACCGCGGAGAAATCGCCTGCAGAATCATCAAAACAGCACGCTCGATGGGCATTCATACTGTAGCGATTTATTCTTCAGTAGATAAAGACAGCCTGCATGTACGTAGTGCTGACAGTGCCTATTATGTTGGTGAAGCAGCAGCTAAAGAAAGCTACTTAAATAGTGCGGCCATTATTCGTGTTGCAAAAGAAAGTGGAGCTCAAGCCATTCATCCAGGCTATGGTTTTTTATCTGAAAATCCCGAGTTTGCTCAAGCATGTGAGGCAGCAGGTATCGTCTTCATTGGTCCCTCAGTCGCCGCTATGGAAGCCATGGCTTCCAAACAATTAGCCAAACAACTTCTGGAAAAATCTAAAGTCCCACTGACTCCAGGTTATCACGGTAGTGAACAATCCGAAGCACATTTGCTGAACGAAGCAAAAAAAATTGGCTTTCCCGTTTTAATTAAGGCAGCGAATGGCGGTGGCGGTAAAGGCATGCGTACCGTTCATTCCGAAGAAGAGTTTAGTACCGCTTTAGCTGGTGCCAAGCGTGAATCGATGGCAAGTTTTGCTGATGATACAATGATCATTGAAAAACTGGTTTTACATCCACGCCATGTTGAATTACAAATTATGGCAGATAACCATGGTAATGTGGTCCATATTTTTGAACGTGATTGTTCCATTCAACGCCGCCATCAAAAAATTATTGAAGAAGCTCCAGCCCCGAACCTCTCTCCTGCTTTACGTACACGGCTAGCAGATGCAGCATGTGAAGTTGCACGCTCCATACAATACCGTGGTGCAGGAACCGTAGAGTTTTTGGTCGACTCCCAAGAACAATTCTACTTTATGGAAATGAATACTCGACTACAGGTTGAGCATCCCGTTACGGAAATGATTACTGGCCTTGATTTGGTTTCCTGGCAATTAAAAATTGCTGCCGGCGAGCCTTTGCCACTTGCTCAAGAAGAAATTAAAGCTCAGGGGCACTCTATTGAATGCCGTATTTATGCTGAAGACCCCTATCATGAATTCATTCCTTCTATAGGTCAGATTCACTTTCTAAAAGAACCTAAAGGTGAAGGCATCCGTATAGATACTGGCGTTGAACGCCTCTCCCAAATTACTATGTATTACGACCCGATGATCGCCAAACTTATTACTTGGGGGGCAAATCGTGAAGAGGCATTACAACGCTTAGAACAGGCTCTCGGTCATTACTATATTGGTGGCTTAAAAACGAATATTCCCTTTCTTAAAGCAATATGCCAACATCCCAAATTTAGCCATGCCGAATTAAGCACAGACTTTTTAGCTAAAGAATCGATTCAATTAGCAGCTCCTGATAAAGAAATTGCACTGCTTATGACGGTGAGTTTTGATTATTTGAATACCATCAATGAAATTGCTGACCCTTTATTACGTGACGCATTTTCCTGGCAAGCTCAGGGCTTAGGAAATTGGGTATACCGCTATCAGGATGCCGAAAAACGAATTGATGCCTTGATTACTCCCATTAATGCCAGCCAATTTAAGGTAAAAATTAATGAACAAGAACATTGTCTTCGCGTATCCTTAAACGAGATGCAACTGACTATTGAATTAGATCAGAAAAAATATACGGCCATAGTTGAAAATACAAAAGATACTTTGACCTTATATACCACTGAGGGCCAAATTACTTTTGTACGATTTAATTGGAATACTCTAGGTGCACAATCATCAACACACAAAGGTCAATTAACCGCACCAATGCCTGCAACTGTAGTAGCTATACTAAAAAATATAGGTGAGCAAGTGAAAGCAGGGGATCGCCTGATTGTGCTCGAAGCCATGAAAATGGAACATACTATTCATGCCCCAAGTGATGGGATTCTCGCTGATATTTTTTATGCAGTTGGTGCACAAGTTAATGAAGGTGAAGAACTATTATCATTAAGCGACCCTAATTAATTCCTAGATTAGAGCTACTACCTGATCAGGACTACAACGGCGAACACAAAGAGATAAATATGGACTATCCGCAGCGCGTGACAATTATAGAAGTAGGACCACGTGATGGACTACAAAATGAATCTGCTTTTGTGTCCAGCAAACATAAAATAGAGTTAATCAATGCATTGAGTCAAACTGGCTTAGAATACATTGAAGTCACCAGTTTTGTTTCTGCAAAAGCAATTCCTCAGCTAGCAGATAATGAAGAGGTCTTCCGTGCGATCAATAAAGCACCTTCGATACATTATTCAGCTTTGGTACCCAACGAACGGGGAATGCAAAAAGCTTTAGAGGCCGGCGTCAAAGAAATCGCTGTATTTACCGCCGCCAGTGAAGCGTTTAATGAGCGCAACATTAATTGTTCTATTAATGAAAGCATCGAGCGTTTTAAACCTGTTATTACATTAGCTAAAGAACAAAACATCAAAGTGCGAGCTTATATTTCATGTGTTTTAGGTTGTCCTTATGAGGGAAGTATCTCCCCGGCCCAGGTAGTTGATGTAGCCAAAAAACTCTGGGATTTAAGTGTAGATGAAGTCTCTTTAGGTGATACGATTGGCGTAGGTACTCCTAAACAAACTCAATTACTTTTAGATCAAATACTTAAAATCTTACCTTTAAATCAATTAGCAATGCATTTTCATGACACTTATGGGCAAGCGATAGCTAATATTTATGCCTCATTACAACATGGAGTACATCGTTTTGATAGTTCTGTTGCCGGTCTAGGTGGTTGCCCTTATGCCTTGGGCGCTACGGGTAATGTGGCAACGGAAGACGTTTTATATTTAATGCATGGCTTGGGAATAGAAACCGGCGTTGACGTATTTAAAATCGTTGCTGTAGGCGATCTCATTTGTAAGATCCTCGGCCGAAAAAACCAATCAAAAGTTGCCAATGCCTTATTGGCAAATCCCTGTAACTAAATGGGGCTGTTTGAATTTCTACTATCTTGGCCAAAACGACATGATTTTCTGTGCTTCACTGCTCATATACTATGTATACTGCACTTCGATGCTCGAAAATCATGTCGTTTTGGTTCAAGCTAGCGGAATGTAAGCAGTCTCTAATAATAGAGAATTAAGCATGAGTGAGCTCGTATGGAAACCTCAAAACCCTAAAGCTACTAGAATGTGGCAATTTATGGATTTTGCCGCAGAAAAGCATTGCCAAGTATTTGAAAGCTACCAGGATTTACATACCTGGTCCATCAAACATCCTGACTCATTTTGGTCTACATTATGTGATTTCTTTCACTTAAAGTTTGATACCCCAGCCCATCAAATCTTAAATTATTACAGCGAAATGATGGAGGCTCGTTGGTTTTCTGGAGCTAAATTAAATTTTGCGCAAAAACTCTTATCCCGACGAGATGACCACATTGCATTAATCAGCAGAAATGAGAATAATGACCGGCATGTAATGAGCTATGCGGAATTATATGCCGCAGTAGCACAATGTGCTGCAGGCTTACAAGCTGCCGGAGTTATTACCGGGGATCGGGTTGTCGCCTTAATGCCGAATACACATTACACCATTATCGCTATGTTAGCAGCAACGTCACTGGGCGCGATATGGTCTTCATGTTCGCCGGATTTTGGCACGCAAGCAGCAATGGATCGATTAGGGCAAGTTGATCCTAAAGTCCTATTCATTTGTGATGGTCATCAATATAACGGTAAAAAATTTAGTGGTGCAGAAAAAATTAAGCAACTTAGCACCTCAATTAGCTCACTAAAACATACGGTCATCTGCCCTAATATTAATGAACGAATGGATTTAGCGGACCTACCTAAGGTCAGCCACTGGGATGAATTTCAAAAGCCTGCTAAAGAATGTGAATTTGCCTCTGTCCCCTTCGAACACCCTGTTTATATTATGTTTTCTTCCGGTACTACTGGAAAACCTAAATGCATCGTCCATGGAGCAGGTGGAACCTTAGTTCAACATATTAAAGAATTAGGATTGCATACAGATTTACAAGCGAAAGATAATTTATGCTTTTATACGACCTGCGGCTGGATGATGTGGAACTGGACCGTTTCTGCTTTAGCATTAGGTGCTACCCTAACCTTATATGAAGGGTCACCAACCTACCCCGAAAGTAATCGTCTATTCAGACTACTGGAAGAAGAAAAAGTTACTGTTTTTGGTACTAGTGCTAAATTTATTTCTAGCGTTGAAAAAGCTGGGTGCAAACCGAAAGAAGAATTTGATTTAAGCACGTTACGTTGCATTCTATCCACAGGCTCGCCTTTGCTGCCGAAGAATTATGACTATGTATACGAACAAATAAAAAGTGATCTCCAACTTAGCTCTATTTCTGGTGGCACCGATATTATTTCATGTTTTGCTTTAGGCAATCCTATGCTGCCAGTTTATCGCGGTGAATTACAGTGTCTAGGTTTAGGAATGGCTGTGGAAGTTTTTGATGAGGAAGGAAACTCAATTCAAGAAGAACGTGGCGAATTAGTATGTACTATGCCCTTCCCGTCAATGCCTGTAGGTTTTTGGAACGACAAGCATCGCGAATTATATCATCGCGCCTATTTCAATCATTTTCCAGATGTTTGGGCTCATGGTGATTTTGCAGAAATAACATCACATCACGGTCTAATTATTTACGGCCGCTCTGATGCAATATTAAACCCAGGCGGAGTCCGCATAGGCACAGCAGAAATTTATCGCCAAGTCGAAAAAATTGATGAAGTGCTCGACAGCATTGTCATTGGCCAAGACTGGGAGGATGACGTCCGTGTCATTCTATTTGTTAAGCTACGTGAAACAATTGATTTGGATGAAGCGTTAATGAATAAAATACGTTCAACTATTCGCCAAAATGCCTCGCCACGTCATGTCCCAAGTAAAATAGTGCAAGTGACTGACATACCACGCACTATTAGTGGGAAAATAGTCGAGGTCGCTGTTCGACAAGTAGTTCATGGTCAACCCGTAAATAACTTGCAATCACTTGCCAATCCCCAAGCACTAGAAGAATTCAAAAATCGAAAAGAGCTTATCAGTTAAGCACTTCATAGCTACCTCTGTAGGTCGGGCTCATGGCCCGACGTTTCTCATCTAATCACTAAAATCAAATAAATACATCATTGTGGATTTGCAAAAGACTTGGATAGCGTGAGGAGCGGAAATGTCGGGCCATGAGCCCGACCTACTCTATTTTAACGCGGTTAAACAGTGACAGTACAAACAAACGCATTCGCGTAATTATCACCCGTTTTAACAGTATTAAGTATTTGGTCATTATTAGTACTAAACTTTCCTTGTCCTAAATAGAAAAAGCGATAGCCACATTCTAAAGGAATACTATCAGGTGCGCTCATAAAACGAAGGCTTGCCCCTACCGTTGCAGAAAATGTAGTGTTATTACGGCCGGAAAAAGCTTTGTCAGGAATGACATAAGAAGCCAATGCCATTTCTTTGTAATGGCTTGCGCTCATGAAATTTGGACCAATACCAGCGTCAAAAGCTAATTTCAGTTTTTCTACTTTGGTATCAAGCACTGTTTTAGCAACAAAATAAAGAGGAATGTGTTGCACTTTATAGCGATAAGAAAGATTGGTAAATTCGTCTTCCTGGATAATATCACCACGAACCGTGGTCTGACCTAAGAAAAAGGCATCTATTCCATAGGAAATTGGAAATTTGCCCTGAATGACTGGGCCATCAAACAAATACCCCAACCCAACCAGGCCATTACCTTGATTGTGAGTTGTTACTGTATAGCGATTACCTATTAAATTTTCAGCAATATGAATCGTTTGCTCCTTTCCTTGAATGACAGAATAACCGCCGATTTGAGCAAGAAAATGACCTTTAAAAGCTGAGCTAACAGCCCCCATTGATCCTGCCAATGATACTGAACAACTTAAAGTTGATAATAATGCAACGACTGCCGTACTGTACTTTGTGTTACGCAAATACATGGTACATCCTTGTGAAAAAAGGAAAAATCATACAATGTAGCGAACTATTCTGGCAATAGATTTATATATAATCTATGTGGTTTTTAAAATTCTCTGTCTTGTAACTGCCAAAATAATCCTTTGTTTCAGCAAGTAGTTTGTGTATAATTCTAAGCACGGCGTCGATTTGAAATTCAGCTTGCGGACGCTCAAAAAAGATTTCTTTTTTGAAAATACGGCTAAAGCGGGTAGTGTAAACCATTCCCTCCAAGCCATCCCACAAGCATAAAATACATAATCTCAGGTTATAACAATGATTGAATTAGTAGGATTAAATAAATCCTTTTCTGGTAAACCTGTTTTACAGGACATTAACCTATTCATCCAAGAAGGTGAGATTTTTGGTATCATTGGCAAAAGTGGTGCTGGAAAATCTACTTTATTAAGATGTATGAATCTATTAGAACGACCTGATCAAGGTGATGTCATCATTGATGGCCAATACCTAACCAGTCTTTCACGCAAAGATTTAGCTCGGGCACGCCATAAGATGGCGATGATCTTCCAACAATTTAATTTGCTTAGCTCAAAAACAGTCTATGACAATATTGCCCTGCCCATGCGTATTCAGGGTATAGATGAAGAAGCCATTCGCATTAAAATTGAAGAGCTACTTCCTATAGTCGAATTGTCCGATAAAAAATTTGCTTATCCAAGCCAACTAAGTGGTGGTCAAAAACAACGTGTAGCAATTGCACGTGCCTTAAGCTGCTCACCTAAAATTTTGCTTTGTGATGAAGCAACATCAGCCCTAGATCCTGAAACTACCGATTCCATTTTAACTTTATTAAAAAAAATTAATGGCCTCTATGGAATTACCATAATTCTTATCACCCACGAGATGGATGTAGTAAAACGCATTTGCAAACGGCTTGCTGTCATTGAACATGGCCGTTTAACCGAGACCACCTCCCTGGCCAATGTGTTTAATAAAAAAGACAGTTTAGCCCGCAGTATGCTCTATGCTCAATTGAGTCCAGAACTTCCAGAATGCTTAACAAGCCGGCTCGCTACCTACGTTACCGATAAACCTTTACTACGTTTATTTTTCCAAGGCGAAGAAGCTACTGTCCCATTCATTAGCCAAACTAGTCGTGAATTAAATCTGGATATCAATATATTACTTGCGAACATCGATCGTTTTGATACGGTAACATGTGGCGTGCTAATCGTTGAATTAACCGCCCACCCATTATTACTCGAAGCATTCATTGAGCGCTGTGAGCAAGCAAAACTAACTGTGGAGGTTTTAGGTTATGTCCTTCCCGATGGCATATGATTTATTAATTGCAACTGCTGAAACGCTCTATATGGTCGTTACCAGTACTGTATTTGCAGTATTGCTTGGACTACCGTTAGGTACCTTATTGTATTCATCTAATCACATAAAGCACATGCCAAAACTACATAAATCCTTATCTGTTTTTATTAATATGGCGCGCTCTATACCCTTTATTATTTTATTAGTGGCAATTATTCCTTTTACCCGCCTCATTGTAGGGACTTCAATTGGTATGAATGCAGCGATCGTTCCCTTAACGTTAGGCGCCATCCCCTTCTTTGCTAGACTTGTGGATAATGTCTACCAAAGTTTACCCAATGGACTGATAGAAACGGGTTATGCGATGGGCGCCAATACAAAACAAATTATTTTCCATATCTTACTTCCCGAAGCAAAACCAGCCTTAGTTCATGCAATTACTGTTACTGCAATTACCTTGGTAAATTACTCTGCAATGGCCGGAACAGTAGGCGCTGGAGGGCTTGGCACTTTGGCTATCAATTACGGCTATCAACGTTTCGATGCAGGAGTCATGCTCGCAACAGTAGTTGTATTAATTGTCATGGTGCAGTTAACTCAAATGTTTGGTGATTATTTAGCAAAACGTTTTGTACATAATTAATTATTGGAGTTGTTGATGCGGATTTTAACTTATATTGTTTTATTATTTAGTCTGGTTGCATGCAATAAGCCCTCTCCTAATACTCTAGTCGTAGGAGCAATTGCAGGGCCTGAAACAGAACTCATCGAAACAGCAAAAGAAGTCGCCAAAAATAAGTATGGAATTGATATTAAAATTGTTTCGTTTAACGATTACAACTTACCTAACGAAGCATTACAAGATGGTAGTCTTGATGTTAATGTTTACCAGCACCTCCCCTATCTTCAAGCTGCGGTTAAGGCGCACCATTATAATTTAGAAGCAATTGGCCGCACCTTCGTTTATCCCGTAGGAATTTATTCTAAAAAGTTCAAAAGCCTAAATGACTTGCCTGAAAAAGCAGTGATTGCAGTACCTAATGATCCAAGCAATGAGCTACGTGCATTACAATTATTAGAGAAAGCCCATTTAATTACTTTAAAAAATAATGAAAGCAGTGGATTAAAAGACATCGCTACGAATCCTCATAACTTTCAATTTAAAGAAATGGATGCGGCACAATTACCAAGAGTACTCCCTGATGTAGATGCTGCAATTATCAACACTACCTTTGCACTACCTGCAGGCTTAACACCATCCCATGATGCGCTCTTTAGTGAAGATAAAGATTCACCTTATGCCAACATCATTGTAATTCGCAGCGATAGCCCCAAAAAAGCACAGCTGGAATTATTTGTGAAAGCTTTAAACTCTGATGAAGTAAAAGAAAAAGCAAAAACTCTATTTGGTGATGCTGCCATCCCTGCGTGGTAAATCATTAACCTGGCTTGATTGCCTGGAAGACTGAATTACCGTGGCTTGCCGCGGTAATTCGTAGTTTTACCTAGGTAGTTGCGAGCATCCATAAGCTTCTATATAACAACTGCATCTAACATTTTAATTTCTAAACTATCTTAATCCTACCTTAATAAAAAAAGTGTTATACTTAGTTTAATATCAAGTATAGAGGTATTAGATTATGGCTGGTTTTCTCAATCGTGTTGCAAATGCCCTACGGGATAAGCTAACTCCATCATCCCCTTTGATTGGTGGCCCAGATCAAAACCCTGTAAAACCTGAAGAGCGAAGTTTATTAAATAAAATTATTGGTGATCGAGTCGGTTATCCACGATTTAGCCCTCAGTCGCTACAGCAAATTTCCGATGAATACCTTGGCTATTTACCCAGTATTGGTCTCGGAACAAATGCGAAACTGGCTACCGATGCTGTTGACAAATTTGTTGCTAACCGAGTTAATGATGTCCTAAGTCTAAAAGAGGCAAAAACTCCGGATGGTGCCCTAATTCATGAAAAATTAAGTGACACCGACCCAGATAAAAAAGATGCGATTAAAGCGGTAAAAAATGAGATCAATCAAATTTTAGACGGCAAGGCCCTTGAACAAGGTGCTCAGAAAGAATACAAGGAGTCGATGGGAGCATTCCAGAAATTATTAGCTGGCGATAAAAAATTTCATGTCCAAGAACTGAATGGGCTATTAGAAGAAATAACTAATAACACGCGTACTACCCTTGAAGACCGACAAAAAGATGAAATTAATCAGCTCGAAGCACTCTTTGAAGATGAAACGTTCCAGGCTAATCTTACAGCAGCACTCGATCTTCCTGAGGATGAAGCAGAAAATACCGAGGCTCTAGCCGCAGTTAAAGAAAGCATGCGTAAAGACTTAGAAAATGCTCATACCAAGCAATTAGATGATTTTAATAAAGAAGTTGATAATGCCAAAGTTGAATTGCATAAGGCTGCGGAACAACAATTAAAAGCATTCTTATTTATGGCTGATTTAAGTAAGAATGATCCTAAAATGCAAGCAATGATTGAACAACTTGCTGAGAAGAATCGGTCTGGGGCAACAAATGTTTCAGTACATATCTCGGAAGATAGAGCAGATATAAGCTGCGTTAACCTGGACCAGTTGACGTTTATTCAACGCCTAGGCGGTGGTAAAATAACACCTAAAAAAGATGATGAAGGTAATTTAGTATATTCATTAGATATGGGGATGAAGTTTACTAATCCTCGTTACTATTTTAATGATCATCACAAAAAGGACATGGAGACAATGGCTCAAGCAATTCGTGCTTCTGGCTCTGAAACTATTACCATGTCTCTTACTTTTAAAAATGAAAAAGTTGCCGAAGAAAGAGCACGTCAAGCCTTTGAAGCCAGCCTAAAAAGTGGTTTTCCGCCAGAGAAAATTAATATTAAAGTTAATGGTCAGCTTTATACCTATAAACCAGAGGAAAAAGATGGCAAACCCGTGAATAAGGCCATTTCAAGCCTCTATTATGACGAAACCAGTAAAAATAAAACTGACAAAGTAAGATATGATAAAGTTATCGAACATGCAGCAGACACTCGAGCAGCTTTAGATAAAATAATTAAAGAAGGGGTGGAGAAGAAACTTAATAATTCGCCACCAGGAGATCTCACATCAATTAAAGGTGAGTTACAAGAGATTAAACGTAAAGCAGCAGAAGTTAATGTGGGAGTTACTCCTATTTCTGACCATGATGATACACGAACATTGAGTCACTAAAACGACTGTTCAAAAAATTCCACTGTTCCTGAGGCCTTAATTCTGTTATTTTATAGACGAAAATAACGGGTTAAGGCTAAAAGGAGATGGCTATGAGTGCTCGTGGTTTTGAAGAAGAAGAAAATGAACTGGAAGATTATAGCGCCAGCGCTACAATCGCTACTGAAGCAAATCCCTCTACAAAGTTAGAACGCAGACGTAAAATTGAGGAATTACAGGAAGAAAAACTCCTAAGAGAAGAGCTGGCAGATTTTGGCTAATTTTAAACCTGGGTTAGCTAGATTAGATTAACCCAGGTTCCTATCCCCTACCTCAATGCTCATCAAACCTTAATCCAATTGAAATATTCTGCAAAATTAAAAATTTATTTAATAGAATCATTGCAGCCGGCCCTAATGTAGATTCCAACGACAATCCGAGCCTGCTTCCTATATTAAAGCAACAGCTTCTTCTTGTTGTCAACGCCCAAGCACCTACTCTTGGCATGCCTGCGCCAGTAATAAAAAAATGTATATCTTTAGGCAACACGCGTCTTTATGCAATGTATGAATTGACCCTACGCAGTTAAGGGGTATAAATATCAAAGCGTACGGTTTTACCTTCAATCCTTGCATTGGTGGGTAACAATGGCTTTATTTTTTGTGGCCATTTCACCACAACCCTTTGCTTTACACGAGTAATCGCTATTTCAATTACCTCTAATGCATCCTCATCAGCACCTATCATTTGCTGCAGAGCTTGCATGTCTTTTTTAACTAAAGCTGATTTGCTGCGTTCAGGGTGCATTGGGTCAATGTAAATAACATCAGGATATTCTGTTGCAGGTAACTGCTTTAAAAAAGACATCGTATCGCAAGCATGCAGCGACAATTGTAATTGCTGCTTATCCTGCTCCTCTTGATGCGATAAGGCATCTGCCAGCAAAGCAGCCATAACTGGATGTCGCTCTAACATCAGTACTTCTGCACCAAAACTTGCTAAAACAGCAGCATCTCGCCCCCAACCAGCAGTAGCATCGATAATTTTTAAACCCGGAGTTGGCTTACATGCCCGCACTAATCCCTGCTTTTTTCCCTCTTGTCGCCGTTTCATCCAATTAACCGCGTGGAAGTCCGGAGAAAGCAAAGAAAAACGCTGCATTTTTAAGGCAACTCCTTCTTTACTAAGGAAAAGACAAGGATTTGCATCCTTGTCCAAATCAAAGTGTAACTGTTCTGCCAATACTAAAGCTTGCTCACGCAAGCTGTCATCAGCATAACCTACTGCGGAAACAGTAATCATGCGAGTTGTAATAAAGAAATGTCAGCCACACCCTGCAGTAACTTTTGTAAGCTAGCTAACAGTGCTAAACGATTCGCCTTAATTGCTTCATCCTCGACCATCACCATTACCTTATCAAAAAAGGCATCGACAGGCTCTTTCAGGCTTGCCAGCAACTTCAACAGCGCACCGTACTCAGCAGACACATACAAAGGCTCAACAGCATCTTCAACCTGATTAATGTGGCTAAACAAAGACTGTTCTGCCCCCTCTTCCAGTAAAGACTCATTAATCGCTACCAGCGTATTTTCTCCCGCATGATTCAATAAGTTATTTACACGCTTACATGCAGCTGAAAGTGAAGCAGCTTCAGGCAGACTAATAAAGGTTTGCAATGCATGCAAACGTTTGTCTAAATCATATAACCAATCATCTTGGCGAGCACATACTGCATGAACTAAATCAACACCTAAGCCCTGGGCTTGATAATAAGATTGTAAACGCTCAAGAATAAATGTTTTTAACTCAAGAATTAAATGCGGCTCAATGCTTATCGCATTCCCGTAATGCACCACTGCTTGCTCAAGTAAGGTGTTCAAACTTAAAGGAGCAGGAATTGCAATTAATAAACGCACAACAGCTAAAGCATGGCGTCTTAATTTAAATGGGTCTTTAGCTCCAGAAGGTTTTTGCCCAATAGCAAAAATTCCTACTAAAGTATCAATACGATCAGCTAGTGATAAGGCCATACCTAAAGTAGACTCAGGCAAAGCATCCGCAGCAAAACGAGGCATATATTGCTCATTTAGTGCTTGGGCTACTGCTGGATTTTCACCATCATGCAACGCATAATAGTATCCCATTAATCCTTGTAATTCAGGAAACTCACCGACCATTCCTGTTAATAAATCACACTTACTTAACTCAGCGGCACGCTCAGCCTGCTCTAAGGGCAAATTCAATGCTGGACTTAAATAACTCATCATCAACTTAACACGCAAAGCCTTGTCTTGCAGACTACCCAGTTTAGCCTGAAACACAACCTGCTCAGTTGCTCCGATGTGATTACTTAATGGCTGTTTTTTATCTTGTCTAAAGAAAAACGCAGCATCACTTAAACGGGCACGCATTACCTTTTCATTACCTAAAATAACTTGCTGTGGATTTGTACTCGCAATGTTAGAAACGGTGATAAAATGAGGTAATAATTTTCCTTGCTGGTCTTTTAAAGCAAAACACTTCTGATGCGATTGCATGGAAGCGATTAATGATTCAGCAGGAACCTCAAGAAACTCATCTTCAAAATTTGCCATTAAAGCCTGGGGCCATTCGACAATGGAGGTAACCTCATCCAGTAAATCCTCCGGCATTACCACCGTAGCTTGTCGGCTATCAGCCAATTTTTCAATTTGCTCTTTGATCACCTGTTTTCTAAGTGCGAAATCTGCAAGAACCAATCCCTCTTTCATTTGCGCTTCATAACTTTGTGCTGAGGCAATTTCTATTGGTTCTGGATGATGGAAACGATGTCCTCGACTGTGACGACCGGTCTTAATACCCAGTAGTTGATGCTCAACTACGTCATCACCATAAAGCATGACAGCCCAATGTACAGGACGAGCAAACTCATCATCCCCATCGCCCCAACGCATGGGTTTTGCAATCGGCAATGCCGCCAAAGCGTGGCTTACTATGCCTGGCAATAATTCTGTTGTCTTTTTTCCATCGCTCATACTTTCATAGATAATCCAATCGCCTTTATCCGTAGCGATACGAGAAAGTTGCTCTAACCCAACACCACATGATTTAGCAAAACCAAGTAATGCAGGGGCTGGTTTCCCTTCTTTGTCATAAGCAGCAGCCACCGCAGGACCTCGTCGAACTACCAGTTGGCTTTGTTGTTCTGCTTGTAACTCATGGATAATTAGAGCGATACGTCTTGGAGTAGCAAAACGTTTTACTTCCCCATAACTTAATTGCGCTTTATCTAAAGCGGCTAATAACTGATTTGCAAACTCGTCTGCCAAAGGCCAAACGGAACCAGAAGGTAGCTCTTCACAACCTAATTCAAATATAAAATCGTTGACCATTACACACCTTTTGCCATAGGAAAGCCCAATGCTTCGCGTGCTTCATAATAAGCTTGCGCCACTGCTCTTGATAATTGTCGTACACGTAAGATATAACGTTGTCGTTCAGTAACAGAAATCGCTTTACGTGCATCAAGAAGATTAAATGAGTGAGATGCTTTAATCACCATTTCATATGCCGGAAGGGGTAATTGCAAGGCAATCAACTTTTGCGCCTCACCTTCATAATAATCGAATTGCTTAAATAACTCGTCCACATTGGCATGTTCAAAATTATAAGCAGACATTTCTACTTCGTTTTGATGGAATACATTCCCATAGGTCACTATGCCATTTGCCGTGTTGCTCCATGGCAAATCAAATAAATTATCCACGCCAAGAATATACATTGCCAACCGTTCAAGACCATAGGTCAATTCACCGGTTACAGGCTTACAAGGTAAACCACCGGCTTGTTGGAAATAAGTAAATTGAGACACTTCCATACCGTTTTGCCAGACTTCCCAACCTAAACCCCAGGCTCCTAAAGTAGGCGATTCCCAGTTGTCTTCAACAAAACGGATATCATCAGCTAAAGGATCCACACCTAATGCGCGCAACGAATCCAAATATTTTTCCTGGATATCTAAAGGAGATGGCTTTAGGACAACCTGAAATTGGTAGTAATGCTGAACCCTATTAGGGTTATCGCCATAACGACCATCTGTAGGTCTTCTTGAAGGCTGAACGTATGCAGCATACCAAGGTTCCGGCCCTATTGCGCGTAAAAACGTTGCCGGATGAAAAGTACCCGCACCTACCTCCATATCAAAGGGTTGCAATATAACGCATCCTTGAGCCGCCCAATATTGTTGCAGGGTGAGAATAATATCCTGAAATGTAGTTGGTTTTGTCATGAAAATCTCAAAAAAAAGCAATGGTGATTATTTTAACGCAGAATATACGAAATATGAACTGTATCCCCACCTAGGGTGGGAACGACAGGCACTGAAACCAACCCGGATTACGTCTTCGTCTAATCCGGGCTACGTTTATACAGTTCAAAAGGAATTATATATTTAGGCTTAGTTGCCAGCTGCTTTCTTAATTAACTCTTGTAATGATTCTTCGCTTGCAGCACCAGGAATGAATGAAGGCTCAGAACCTACTTTAAATTGCCCATCAGGAGTAGAAGCTACGATAAAGGCAGGAGTTCCCATCAAGTGTAATTTTTCAGCTAAGGCACGGTTAGCTTCTAATACTTGAGCAACTTCTTTGCCATCCATATCCGCTTTGAATTTCTTCATATCTAAACCAATAGACTTAGCAGCATCCATAACCATTTTATCATTTAAGCGCTTGTCAATGCTGATTAAAGCATGGTGCATTTGTTGGTATTTGCCTTGCATGCCCGCAGCTAAAGCCGCTTTTGAAGCTAATTCTGAACTCTTACCAAAAATTGGGAATTCTTTGTAAATTACTCTTAAGTCACTGTCTTTTTTGAGTAGGCTGCTAATAACTGGAGCCATTTTTTTGCAATGAATACATTGGTAGTCAAAAAACTCAACAATAGTTACATTACCTTTTGGGTTACCAACGATTGTCGTTTTACCCATGAATAATTGATCAGTATTTTCTTTGATTGCCGATTGAGCTTGTTGCTGCATGTTTTGTTGTTGTTTTTGTTGCAGCGCTTGTGATGCTTCCAATAAAACTTCTGGGTTAGCTACTAAATAATCATGCACAACTTTTTCAACTTCTTTTTTTTGTGCATCAGACATAGCAGGAGCAGTATTATCATCTGCCATAACTGCAGGTGATACTAAAGATGCAGTTAGTGCTCCAACTGTTAATAGATTTGTAAATTTCACACAATTCCCCTTATTTAATAGTAATATACTTCCAACCGGCACCCTAGCATTCACTAGGGAAAAATTCAATAGTTAGGTATTTTAAACTTAATACATACCTAGGCTTCAACGACCAAATTTGCATACGCCAACACCAACCACTTCACCCCATGCTCTCTAAATTTAACCTGCACGCGAGTATGCGCCCCACTGCCTTCAACAGCCAAGACAACGCCCTGACCAAATTTTGCATGGGATACGCTTTGTCCTAAAGGTAAGCCGGCATCTTGAGCTTGGGTTTTCGCAATCATCGGCTCTTTAGTTCGAGGAGCAAAACTTGAAGAAGCCGGTGCCTGGAAGCGTGCTTTAACTCGCACTTCATCCAATAACTCGTGTGGCAACTCACGTAAAAATCGAGATGGGCGGTGATATTCTTCACGTCCGTACTGACGGCGAACCTCAGCATAAGACAAAATTAATTTCTTCATTGCCCGAGTCATACCAACATAACATAAGCGACGTTCTTCTTCTAAACGTCCTGGCTCTTCCATGGATTGTTTTCCTGGAAAGACCCCTTCTTCCAAACCAACTAAAAATACGGTAGGGAATTCCAAACCTTTAGCAGCATGCAGGGTCATTAGATGGACTGAGCGCTCATGATCATCCGCCTGCATCTCCCCAGCTTCTAAAGAAGCATGAGCCAAAAAGGCATTAACTAAAGGCAGCTCCTCGTCTTCTTCTTGCTCATAGCGAAATTGCTTCGCCGCATTGATCAATTCTTGCAAGTTATCCAGACGAGATTCCGATTTATCCCCTTTGATTTTGCTAAAGTGCGCATATAAACCACTCATCTGAATGACTGAGGATAATTGTTCATCCAATTCCATCTCAGCAGTATTGCGTTGTAACTGTTCGATGAGATCAATAAATCTAGCTAATGAGGAACCCGCTCGTTGAGGTAACGCTCCAGAATAAAGTAAGTCTTTAGCCGCATGCCATAAAGAAGATTCTTTTGCTTTCGCGTGAAGACGTACATCATCCAAAGTTTTTTCACCAATGCCGCGCGTTGGAAAATTCACCACCCGTTCAAATGCGGTATCATCCCCAGGATTAACCAGCATACGTAAATAGGCTAAGGTGTCTTTCACTTCGGCTCGATCAAAGAAGCGCAAACCACCATAGATACGATAAGCAATTCCCGCACGTAAAAGTGCTTCTTCAATTACCCGCGACTGAGCGTTAGATCGGTATAAAATGGCGATTTCATCAGCACTAGCACCTTGATTAATTTCCATCATGATGCGCTCACTAACAAAACGAGCCTCTTCCAATTCGTTAAATGCACTGAATACTAAAATCTTTTCACCTGCGCCACCTGCAGTCCATAAATCTTTCCCCATCCGTGAATTGTTATGGGTAATTAAGGCATTAGCTGCATCAAGAATAGTCGAGGTAGAACGGTAATTTTGTTCCAGACGAATAACTTGTGTTCCTTTAAAATCACGAGCAAATTGCTGAATATTTTCAACTTTTGCACCACGCCAACCATAAATAGACTGATCATCATCCCCCACTGCAAGCACCGCAGTGTCTTCCCCAGCTAAAAGACGTATCCAGGCATATTGAATGGTGTTAGTGTCTTGGAACTCGTCAACTAAAATGGCCTGAAAACGTTGGCGATAATGTGCCAAAATATCTGGATTATCACGCAGCAATTCATGGGTGCGCAGTAATAATTCGGCAAAATCAATAACTCCTGCTGTCTGGCAAGCTTGTTCATAAGCACTATAAATCGCCAATAAAGTTCTACCAGGGCCATAACTTAGGGTATGTACATGTTGAGGGCGAATGCCTTCATCTTTGCGGCCATTAATAAAGGATTGAGCTTGTTTCACTGGCCATTGTTCTGAATCTAGATTTAATGCCGCGATAACCCGTTTAATTACTCGAGCCTGATCTTCAGAATCCAGAATATGAAATTGCTCAGGTAAATTCGCTTCTTTATAGTGGCGACGTAATAAGCGATGACATAGTCCATGAAACGTACCAACCCATAAACCCAAGACTGGGGTTGCTAACATGTTGTTAAGCCGCGCCCGCATTTCACCAGCAGCTTTATTTGTGAACGTTACCGCAAGAATACCATGGGGAGAAAGCTGTTCTTTCTCAATCAACCAAGCAATACGGCTAACTAAAACTTTTGTTTTACCACTACCTGCTCCAGCCAAAACCAAAGTATTACCAAGCGGTGCCGAAACCGCTTCACGTTGTCGTTCATTTAGGCCATTGAGAAGTGCAGCAATGCTCATACATTTATTCCAACTAAAAACTGTGGGCGTATTATCATCAATTTAGTACATAAAAACTATAAAAATATTGCCTTTTGTCGGTTGGGTGACTACCCCAATAAAGGTTATTGGTACCACCTCAGAGCATAATGTTGGGCCATGGACCTAACCTACAGTGAGTGCAAAATTTTATGTTTTCTGCGAGCCCTTGCATTCCGATGATTCCCAGAGCAGAATAAAGGGCATTAAACCCATTGATTCTTTAAAGGATTAAGATGCATTCTCTCTACCCCGCCATTAAACCGTATAAACAACATGAGTTGAAAGTCAGCGATTTGCATACACTGTATATTGAAGAAACCGGAAATCCTGAAGGGATCCCAGTTATTGGTTTGCATCAGGGACCAGGTGGTTGTTCTGCTGAAGGGTATCTGCGTCGTTTTTTTGATCCACAACACTACCGTATTATTTTATTTGATCAACGCGGGTGCGGTCGTTCTACTCCCCATTTAGAAACCAGAGAAAATACGACTCCTTTGTTATTAGATGATATCGATGCCATTAGAGATTTCTTAGGCTTATCCGAATTTGTATTATTTGGTGGTGGCTGGGGGTCGTTGCTTGCCCTACTTTATGCACAAAAATTTCCTCAGCAAGTGAAAACATTATTGTTACACCAAATCTTTTTAGGACGTCGACAAGATGATAACTGGTTCTATCGAGAAGGTGCCAGTCTGGTTTATCCTGATTATTGGCAAGAATTCATTAATTGTGTTCCACAACACATGCGTGATGCAATTCCACAATATTATGCTCAATGCTTGCAAGGTACTAATGATCTAATCCGTATGAGTGCAGCAAAAAACTGGGCACTTTGGGAGGCGCGTTGCAGTAGCTTACAACCTCATTTGTATGTCATTGATCAATACAGTGACCCACACTTTGCCTTAGCTCTTGCAACACTTGAAACACATTACATCACGAATAACTATTTTATTGAAGAAAATCAGGTGCTCGAGAATGTCCATAAGATAAGACACATTCCTACCTACATCGTGCATGGCCGATTTGACCTGGTATCACCGCTTGCGGCAGCTTATGAGTTACATCAAGCGATTCCAGCATCTAATTTAAGAGTTGTACGGGATGCCGGTCATTCAGATCGAGAGTCAGGAATTATTGATGCCCTCATTTATGCCAGTAAAGAAATTTCCAAACAAGGGCCTGATGCATGCTAATTGTAATTCAACGAGTCAGCGAAGCACGTGTTGATATTGATAATGAAACCGTGGGGCAAATAAACCAGGGACTGATGGTACTCTGTGGTTTTGAACCAAATGATAGCTTACAAACCATCGAAAAAATGCTGCAAAAATGCATCAGCTATCGCATATTTAATGATGGTCAGGGTAAAATGAACTTAAGCTTGAAAGAGATTAATGGTGACTTATTACTAGTGCCTCAATTCACCTTAATGGCAGATACTCAAAAAGGACTCCGCCCTAGCTTTTCAAGTGCGGCCCCACCTGAACTTGGCCGCCAATTATTTGATCACTTATTGACTCGGGCAGCCCAGCTCTATCCAGGAACGCAAAGCGGTTGTTTTGGTGCGGACATGCAAGTTCATTTGTGCAACGATGGCCCAGTTACCTTTTTAATGCAATTTTAAATCTACTCGTTTGCAAGAGCGATAAACTCGTGTAACATCATCCCTAAGTTGGTTTAATAAGTTATAAGAATCATGCGATTAAAATTAATAAGTATCAGTTTGGCAGGAAGCCTTGCATTAGCGGGCTGTGTAAGTAAAGGAACAAACCCCGCGGATCCTTATGAGCCATTTAACCGCAAAGTTTATAAGTTCAATTCGGCACTTGATAAAGTGGTTTTAAAACCATCAGCCAAAGTCTACCGAGCAGTACTTCCAGCCTTTGTTCGCAAAGGCGTGAATAATTTTTACAGTAACTTAGATCTGATCCCTACCGTGGGTAACGACCTATTACAAGCCGAAGGTAAATGGGTCATTAGAGATACTTGGCGTTTCCTAATTAACTCAACCCTAGGGGTAGGTGGTATTTTGGACGTAGCTCAAGAATTTGGTCTGCAGCCACACTCTAATGATTTAGGTCTTACCTTGGCGAAATGGGGCGATAAAAACTCACCTTATCTGGTTCTCCCCTTCTTAGGCCCAAGCACCATTCGTGACGGTGCTGGATGGCTATTCCAATTTGCTCTGTACAGTCCTTATGTTTATATTGATGAAGATGCCGTGGTTTACAGCTTATTAGCGCTACGTTATGTTGATTTACGTGCTCAGTTGCTAACGACTGATCGCATTATGGATGAAGCTTTGGATAAATATGCATTCATGCGTGATGCTTATCTACAACACCGTAATTACCTCATTTCAGGTGCTAAGCAAGATAATGGTGAACTTTATGTTGATGATGTCGAGGCAGATAAGAGCGCCGCAGCAGCTACAGCCAATGCAGGTAGTGATTACGTGGATGAATAAATAAGTGTAGGCTGGGCTGTTAAGCCCAGCCTCGGGTGTTTGTTGAACTTAAGAACCCAACCTACCCTAAACAAATACTCTTAAGCCCTTTCAAAAAGTCACCAGCAATATCCAATCCGGTTTCCGCAGTGATTTCTCTTAAACAGGTGGGGCTAGTCACGTTAATTTCAGTTAAATAATCACCAATTACATCAATACCCACAAAATACAAGCCCTTAGATTTCAATGTAGGGCCAATTTGTTGGCAAATCCAGCGGTCACGCTCATTAATGGGAACTACCTCACCGCGCGCACCAGCAGCTAAATTTCCACGTAACTCGCCTTGAGCAGGGATACGAGCTAAAGCATAAGGTACGGGTTCACCGTTAATTACTAAAATACGCTTATCCCCAGCTGTCTTAATCTCAGGAATATAACGCTGCGCAATAATAGTTCGTGTCTGATTTTCAGTAAGCACTTCTAGAATGACAGATAAATTACGTCCATGCTCGTCCACATGAAAAACGGAGCTTCCGCCCATTCCTTCCGCAGGTTTAAAAATAACTTGTTGGTGAGTTTTCCAAAAGGACCGTAGTTTTTTTATATCACGTGAAACCAAAGTTGTTGGGCAACATTGCGGAAAATTTAAAGTAAAAAATTTCTCATTGGCATCACGTAAGCTTTGCGGTTTATTTGCAACCAAAACCCCTTCACGCTCAGCCAACTCCAATAAGTAGGTTGTGTAAATATACTCTGTATTAAAAGGAGGATCCTTACGCATTAAAATAATATCAAAATCAGCTAAAGGTTTTTCACCTAAGTCATTGGTTTGGGCCCAATCACGGCTATGCTCATCCCCAATAATGAGCTCAGAAACATGAGCATAAGCACGACCTTCACGGCAAAATAGATCCTGCTGAGTAAAATAAACGCAAGACCACCCCAGCTCCTGGGCCCTTTTGATCATGGCAATAGTGGTATCTTTGTACGGTTTTAAATACTCTAAGGGATCTATCAATACTGCTAATCTCATTTATTATCCCCCAATTGCAGCAATTTCTCGTGCTGCAGCAAGAGCAGCTAAGCGAGCAATCACTCCATACACATAAAAGCGATTAGGACAATCAACAACTTCCAACTCATCCGAAGGTATATTGCAAGCTTGGGCAAATGCTAATGGTTCAAAATGCATCCCAGGTGCATTCAGATTTTCATCAATACCGCGCTCCTGATGCACTCGATAAAAACCGCCAACAACAAATTGTCCGATCATATACACAACCGGTTCAGCAACCGCACCATTAGGCATGGTTTCAAAGGTGTACACCCCTTCTTGAATGATCACACGATCTACCTTTTGGCTGCCTTTACTGGCTGACATTTTAGTCCGTTGCTTTCTATTTAATTGGCGCACTTGCTCCGCATTATGCACCATCATCACACTCATACCATAAGTGCCATTATCGGCTTTAATCACGACGAATGGTTTTTCTTTGATTCCATAGGTAGCATATTTATCTTGTATGGATTTAAGAAGCTTATCTACTTCAGTAGCCAGCTGCTCGATGCCTTCCTGAGCCATAAAATCAACCCCATCAATGGCACTAAAATAAGGATTAATAAGCCAAGAATCCATGCCCACTAATTCAGAAAACTCCGCCGCTACTTCATCAAAAAAACTAAAATGACTGGACTTTAATCGTGAGGACCATCCTAATTTTTCTGTAGGCCTGATTTTTTGCTGCAACCCTTGTAAAATCTCGGGAACCCCTTGAGATAGGTCATTATTCAACATTAAAAAGCAGGGATTAAAATCAGATAAACCAATACGATCTCCCTGTCTTTGTATTGGTTCAATTAATAAAGTGTCACCACTTTCAAGAGTAATTTCAGTTGGCTCTTTAAGATCAGGATCCAAACTACCAATGCGTACAACAAAACCCGCTTTGCTAAAAATCGTGCGCAATACATGCAAGCTTTGCATGTAAAATTTATTTCGTGTATGGCTTTCTGGAAGCAATAAAATCCGAGTGCAATAAGGAACGTAATCAGCTAAAACGGATTGGGCTGCCTGAATGCATAAAGGAAGAAAATCGGGATTTAAATTATTAAAACCAGCCGGAAATAAATTCGTATCGACCGGTGCTAATTTGAAGCCTGCTTGACGCAAATCGACTGAGGATGTTAACGACGGAGGCGTTTGCTTCCATTGCTTTCTAAACCAAGATTCAATCGCAGCAACTTGATTTAAAACAACTTTTTCAACGTGATACAAGGGGCCAGGATTAGCTGTAGTTAAATGAGGAACAGGGACTTCAGAAGCGTTCATGTTATCTCTCTTATTATTTTTATTCCCCGCATGTTACCGAGGTTAGGAAAGAAATAAAAGATCTGTGTCATTTTCTGTTATCATATTAGCACTTGATTTTTATAGAGAAGGAAGGCAACAAGTGATCGCGGAACTAGCAAAACAGTTTACTACTCAAATACAAACTTTTTTTTATCTGATTATGGTAATCAATGGCATTTTGCATTTAGTTTTTGCAGGAGCTGTTGCTCGTGATGCAGGAGGTATGAATCGTCTAGGGCAAAAAACAGTCCTTGTATCCGCATCAACCTGGGCATTTGCAACTTTAATCGGAGGTGTATTAACAGCGACTATTTACTGGTTATTACACCATTCAACATTAACAAGACCCGCAATAAGAGAAGTACGTTATGACAAACCCTAATATTAAAACAATTGATGTACATGAATTAAAAAATAAAATGGAACAAAATCCTCATTTATGTCTAATTGATGTTCGTGAGCAGGAGGAATGGCAATCCGTGCGCATCCCCAGTGCAATTCATATTCCTAAAGACAGCATTAGCGCTAATATTGAAGCACACATAGCAGATAAAAATAACCCTATTTATCTTCATTGCAAAGGAGGTGTTCGTTCTTTATATGCCGCCCAGTGTTTGATGGACTTAGGGTACCAAGAAGTATATTCCGTAGACGGCGGTATCATGGAATGGGCTATGTTTGGTTATCCTATAGAACAATAATTTGTGCATACGTCATCTCGACTACCAAGCGGGATGACGTAATTCTTAAGAATCTAATTACTGCACACAATAAATAAATAAGTCGTGTTCTTTTGTAGGATCATTGAGGTTCGCATTAACGATCGCATTTTGTCCACTTTCATCAGAAACCACTTCGGAGCGAAACATCCCTATTTTGCTTACCTCAGCTTTACTCTTGCATTCTTTTTTTGCAGAGTCCATGACTTTCTGTTCTAGTGCCGCAACACGAGCAATTAATTCCCCAACAAAATCTTCGACAATAAATCCCTCTATTCGTTCAATAGAAAATACCATAGAAGAAGTAAGGGTTTTCGAGACCTGAAACTCTGACGGTATATCAACAACGATATATCCATGCTCAGGATTATGAGGATCTTGATAAGTCTGTTTCAAAATAAAGTGTTTTAAACTAGTGTACATTGTTGATGCTTCGTTATTCGTAGGTAAATTACTACGATTAAAACCTAGTGCTGTACCCAAAAGAGTAAAGAATTTACTATTATCCACAGAGGTTACAAAGGATGCCCAATAATTATTCCAAGAAGCATTTGCATCATAAGACTGATTAATAATATCGCGGACATAACACGTAGCAGCATTAAGTATGTATTCACAACTATCTAATGCTTCGGGCTTAGCTGAAATCTGTTCATCCAAACAGCGAATAACTGTTAATAAAAAGGCTATTTGAGAACGTCTGATTGCGGAAATTTTACTGTATTTGTGTCCCCATGTTTCGGGATCCACAGTCTTGTCTACTAAGTACGCATTAATGAAGTCTGTTACGTCATAATATTTGTAATGCCTTGCTAAGGACTTAATGCTACTAATGATATTTTGCTTTAGTAAATCATATTTAACTAATGTAAAAGCCATTTCATTCCTCCATAAACTTCATAAACTTCTAAACACAGACATCCCCTATAAAGCACAATTAGCAGGACAGTAAAAAGCAACGGCTTTACTAAGATTTATACCTTAGGGGTATAGATAAAAATTCCATTGTCAGTGAATTCTAAACTAATTAATGTGAGTCCGATATAAAAAATAATGTTATTTTTTATAGCAAACCTAATCTATTTTGATCGCTCCTTATTCCTCTTATAGTTGCATTATCCTAGTACATTAAGTTAAGTTACACATTCCCCCCAATGGAGGTGTAGTCTTATGAAAAAATATATCTGCTCTGCTCTATTAGCCTTGAGTTGTTTTAATACCTATGCTGAAACCAATCAGCCTAAATTGGTTGTACAAATAGTAGTCGATCAATTACGTGGTGACTTAATTCATAAGCATCAACAACAATTCGGTGACTCAGGATTTAATTACCTATTAAAGCATTCTATCAATTACAGTAATGCACATCATCCTCATGCGAATACCACTACTTGTGCAGGACATGCCACAATTTCAACTGGTAGTTACCCTGCTATGCATGGCATTATCAATAATGACTGGTACAACAGAAAATCCAAGCAAACAATCTATTGCATGGAAGATTTAAAAACACAAGTATTGCCCACACAACACACTAAAACAAATATTCCAGGACGTTCACCAAGAAATTTATACGCATCAACCTTAAGTGATGAAGTAATCTTAGCCCAAAAAGGACGAGCCTTTGGTGTTTCATTTAAAGATCGCTCAGCAATAACGCTTGCGGGACATGCGGGTAAAGCTTTTTGGTTTGATACAACCAATGGTGGCTTTGTAACCAGCAACTATTATGCGAAGGAATACCCAAGCTGGGTAAAAAATTGGAACCAAAATTACCACTCACCCAATTTTGAGTGGCATTTAGGTAAATCAAAAACAGAGTATCAAAATGCAAACGCGCCTGTCTTCCCACAAGTAGACCTGGCTTTTGGACAGAGTTTTCCTCATCATGTGCGGCATGAAGAAAATCAAGACTATTTCAAAGCGCTCTCTAAAACCCCAAGAGCCGATCAGCTGACCGCCAGTTTTGCAGAACATTTATTAACTGAAGAGAAACTTGGATTAAGCGCGAACAAGACCGATTATTTAGCCATTAGTTTTTCCGGAGTTGATGCGATTGGGCATCAGTTTGGGCCCAATAGTCTTGAAGCTGAAGATAATTTATTAGAGTTAGATAAAACATTAGCTCATCTTCTTGGAGTGCTTGATAAGCAGGTTGGATTAAACAATACTTTAATTGTCCTTACGGCAGATCATGGTGTTAATGATGGACCGACTTATCTTAAGGCACATAATATAATTGAAATTCAGCCTATCCAAATTGCTGAGATGGAGCAATTTATTCATAAGGCCCTAAAAAAACACTACAAACTCCCTAAAAAAGCTCTCATGTCAGTAATGCCACCTTATGTTTATCTGAACCATCATATAATAAAAAAACATCACCTAAGTCCTCGTAAAGTAAGTAATTACCTTGCTCAGCAATTAACATTGAAACCCAGGATATTTAAAGCCTATCCCCTTCCTGTAACCCAAATTGAAAAAGACTGGCTCAGCGCAAAAGTAAATAAAATGTATTATCCTGATCGCGCCGGAGATGTATATATTGTACAACCTCCAAACCAATCCAATGGGGCTAAAGGCATTTATCGTATCTCCCATGGAAGCCCATGGAATTATGATAGTTATGTTCCTTTATTGTTTGTACACCCAAGCTTTAAAGCACAGCACATTTTCCGTAAAGTTTATACAACGGATATCGCAACGACTTTATCTTCCTTACTGATGATCAAGGCCCCTTCTGCGGCAGTTGGACAACCGTTGGAAGAAGTAGTGGGTGCATTTTATGAGAACACCCAAAGCATGTAACCCTTATCAGGACAAGTCGTAATACGGGGGTTATGAACACAAATCCCCGTATTACACCACGCTAATACGGACTACGTTGCCCAGTTTCACAATTAAAGATTGAATTTGATACAAAAAACCATTAATATTTGGACCAAAATTTAAGCGATATCATCATGAACAAAGAAGTCATTATTATTGGGATTTCAGGCCCTTCTGCGTCTGGTAAAAGTCTTTTTGCAAATACTATTGTTAACGAATTAGGATCCGAGCATGTAGTAGTTATCTCTGAAGATGCATACTACAAAGATAATGGACATCTGCCTTTCGCTGATCGAGAAAAAATAAATTATGATCATCCTGATTCATTTGATCATGCACTCTTATGTGAACATTTGCGTCAGCTCAGAGAAGGTAAATCGGTCGAGATACCTATTTATTCTCATTCAAAACATCTTCGTTTACCAGAAACTAGAACAATCGGCAAACATGCTATTATCATTCTGGAAGGTATTTTACTCTTTAGTGATAAGGAATTACGTGACATTATGGACATTCGAATCTTTATGTCTACTCCCCTTGATGTCTGCCTGACACGACGTTTAAAAAGAGATGTGGTGGAGCGTCATAGAACATTTGAATCTGTAGTTCACCAATACGAAACAACCGTACGTCCTATGTACTTGCAGTTTATTGAACCATCAAGCCGTTATGCTGATATTATTGTGCCTCGTGGCGGTGAAAATAGGATTGCTATCGAAATGATTCAAGCAAAAATGCGTGAATTATTAGCTTCACATACTAATACCAAATAGTAATAGGAGAATAACTGTGGGTTTTTTAGCTGGTAAAAAAGCACTGATCATTGGTCTAGCGAGCAATCGATCTATTGCTTATGGAATTGCCAAAGCCTTTCATGAGCAAGGCGCTGAATTAGCATTCACCTACCAAAACGACCGCTTGAAAGAGCGTGTTGAGTCAATGGCTGCAGAGTTTAATTCAAAGCTTGTCTTCCCCTGTGATGTTGCTCATGATGAAGAAATTAAAACTCTGTTTGCTAACTTAGGACAGCACTGGGATAAATTAGATAACCTAGTTCATTCTGTAGCATATGCACCTGCAGACCAAATAAGCGGTGACTTTGTGACCTCCTGTACTCGTGAAGGTTTTAAAATTGCTCATGATATCAGCGCATACAGCTTAGTTGGTTTAGCCCAAGCAGCACTACCGATGATGGAAGGAACAGAAGGTTCTATCATTACTCTTAGTTATTATGGTGCTGAAAAAGCCGTGCCTAATTATAATGTGATGGGCATTGCAAAGGCGAGCTTAGAAGCTTCTGTACGTTATTTAGCATCAAGTTTGGGACAACGCGGTTTACGTGTTAACGCCATTTCCGCAGGACCAATTAAGACCTTAGCTGCAGCAGGAATTAAAGATTTTCGTAAGATTCAAAGTGCTTATGCAAATATCACTCCGTTGCATAGAAACGTTACTATTGAAGAAGTAGGTAATACTGCTGCATTTTTATGTTCAAGCCTAGCATCAGGTATTACTGGCGAGATCGTTCATGTTGATGCGGGTTATCATGCTGTTTCAACGATGAGTGATTTAGCTTAATTTATCAGTTCTAAAAATTACTTAGCTCATATAAATAATTATCTGAGCAGTATAACCTGGTTGCCTGCAACCAGGTTTTCTATTTACTCTCTATTATTCAACGCCAAATGATTTGTTGGTTGGGCCCATGGCTGAACATTGAGTTCTGATGTGGCTTGATGCCCTTGTTCGACCATAGGCTAAACTTACGCTTATAAATATAATCCTTAATTTAATAGTAGACTTCGAGGGATATGTATAAGTACAGTGATTTGCAACCAGGCTACACCAGTCTAATAAACTTACGATATTCCTTGAAGACTTACAGCTGGCCTGTCATCCCCTTCTACAGATAAACTGCATTTCAGCTCACGCTGGGCAATGATTGGCATCGCTTTAATGGATTCTGCAGATTGTAGTTGTTGAGAATCATACAAGGCCTCAAAGCTATCTTTATCAACGGATACTTTTACTCTAAGCCAATGTTTTACCTTTGCTGCATTAGGTGTATTTATCCTTGCAGCATCCTCAGTCAGGTATAGTTTTCGTGCAGGATATACAGCACGTGGGAAAAGTTGTGGAATAGACCGTTCATAAAAAGGAGCATAAAGCACAAACTCCCTAACCGACTGTTTGGAAAATAGTAAATCTTTTATCTGAGTTACATTTGCTTCTTGAATACTTTTGTATAAAGATTGCGCATCAAGTTCTCGGTTTAACAGCTCTTCTTCAAGCATGGCAGCACGAAGTAGGGGATGGCATAGAGGTTCGGTAAAACACCGTTTAAGCCACTGCAATTGTTCGCTAGAAACTGTTTTAAAAAAATGAGAAAGATAACACACTGTTGATAATGATTTTACATCTAAGAACTGCAATATATGCCTAATCATTTCAACAGGTAAACCATCCATATCTTGTTCATATTTTTAATAAATGAATTACTTATTATACATTGAAAATTGCGTATCGTTCAATATTTTTGATTCTGGATTTAACAATTCAGAATTGTAACTTTGAACGTTTAATGCAGTAATTGATGGAGTCACTACCCCTTCATTGATATTTAATTCAATTTTACTTTTAACTCTCATTAAAGGAGGAACAGAATAATTGCCAGATTTATTTTTTATTGTTTCAGGGTTTTCTTCAATTACTAATTGGCCTTTACCATTATCCACCATTACATCACCATCTATATTAATCGAATAAATGACAGACTCATAGGAAAACACTACTTTACCCTTTTCAATAGTCCACCCCTGCTCCAGACTTTCTGTATTTACCAAGGAAGAAGGATTTGGAGTAAACTCACCACTCATTAATAATAAATCTAAAAAGCGATTCATATCCTGCCCACCATTAGATTGCAACCATCGCTTTATAGCTTTTTGCTCTTCTAATGAATATGAACTGCCCTTAACCAGATAATCTAATACGTCATCCACTTCTGTATCAGTTGCAGCAGTAATCCCACGAATACATATATCACGCTTAAAGTCTTTATAAGCTTTTGTAGGCTCAGCCTTCATTGGCGTGTGATGTGCCTGCCATTCTCCTATGCTTTGATTCATTACCTCACCTAACTCATCATCAAGTGGATAATTATAACTCCAGCTCAAAGAAGCCTTTTTAACTTTTTCGTGCTTCTCTTCATTTTTTAAAAACTGATAACGCGCAGAAACCAATTCAACCAAGGCATGATGTATCGCACCAAAATGTTTTTCAGCTTTAACGGGAACAGGACCGGCTGAAGAAATGACACTAATCGCTTTTTGTGCTCGCTCATGAACAGGAAGGATGTATTCTCCCTTTTGGACCATCTTATCAGCCATGGTCATAAGTTTTTCATTTTGCCTAGAAAAGAAAGAGGGTGGAGTTCGGATTTTCATGGTTTCAATGTAATGAATCGCTTCATAAAGCTTAGCAATATTAATTTCATCACGACCACTTCCCGCAAAGCTTTGTTTTAATAAAGATTTAATATAAATAGAATGTGTATTAACCGCATCATCTGGACTTGGCAAATTTCTTTCAATATACGCAATAATTCTATTTACTCGGTTATGAACACCATCACCCTTTTCTTGCATAATAATTACCACTTAGTAAACCTATATGCATTAGCTTAGATCACTAAATATTAACCAAATATTAAATAAAATGGGCACGCGCTCTAATTTACACTTTTTTTTCATTTTAAATTAAATTGACAAACATTGTAAAAAATAATTACTATTCACTATGCCTAAAAGGAGCAAAAAGAAAATAAAAAAAGCACTTCATAATATTTTCTTAAGCTCCGTTTGTTATTATTAATTATTATTGCCTTTAGAAAGTACAAAAATGACCGATAAAAAACTAGACATAGTAGCATCAACTATTGATCAGGACCAACAAACAGTCGCTAGTCAGTGGGCCAATACGTTTTTACACAATAAACCCACTGATGTAGGCACGCAAATCATGCAATTATTAAGTGCCTGTGTTGCTGCTGGTGATTTTAAAACTCGCTCGGCCTTTTCTTCATCTGATGAATTACAAGCACCAAATGATAAATTAACAATTGCTGATTATTTGTCGCATGCCAGCCGTATTATTCTAGATTATCAGGATCTTTCTGAAGCTAATAGAGCCGAATTATTAAGCTATTTTCCAGCTCCTGACTCATCAAATTCTGTATTTTCCCGCTCAGCAACTCATAATGTATATCGCAATTCTGAAGAGACTATTGTTGAAGGTAAAGGACTTATTATAGGCTTGCGCGGACAATTACCCTCTATGTTAAATACACCTCGCGATTTTGGGGTCAATATAGCAATGGGTGGTGAGGGCAAGAAGAATTTCTATGGCAAAACGATTTCTTCCAATGGATTTAGTGGCCATGTTTATTTTCACAAAAATGATTCCAATAATTTATTAATGGTTGGGTTGGAGCAAAGTGCACCTGCGGCATCTATTTTAGAATTATTCACCGGACATCCGACATACAGTGAAGAAGAACAACAGAATAATGACCAATTTGGGCAAGGACATTCGTTAACAGGAGCCTCTGACGTATATACTGCAGCTGCATCATTATATTTTAGCGACCCTGTATATCAAGCTAAACTCGTTTTAGAAAAAGGTTGCTTCCCACCTGAAAAATATGGTGCAATGCAAGTTACTTTAACTAATAAAAATTGGCCTGCGATTAAAAGCTTCTTAGATCAGCTCAAACAAGCAGCAGCGAAAAAATCAGAGGCAGAGCTATTACAACACCTTTTGAAAAAACCAACAACGGCCAGCTCCCAAGAACAAGAATGCAAAAGTTATGTTGCACTTGATTTTAAAGCTTATTTGCAGCGTGTTTATAGTACATTCATCAAAAACAGCGGTTTAAGCCAACCACAGCAACTAGAATTTCAAATATTACAAGATGGGTTATTAGAACTTATTAAAAAACTCCAGAAAGGTGATGTCGACTCTTATGAAGAGTTTAGAAATCTAATCGAACAAATTCAAGATAACGAGTCAATACCTACGCAATATAAAGAAGCGATTGCGCGTATTGAGAAACTATTTAAATTACAACTTAGTCTTGATAATGGGCTAAATGCGGCGCATCAAGAATTAATGTTAAAAGCACGCTTTGAAGAGTTGCAAGAAGAACGAAATGAGCTGGTGCAAAAAATAGTTGCAATCAAACAATACTTTGAATCAGATTATATTAATAAAGACTCAGGAATTTCCAAGTTTCTTTTGGATTTAGAAGAGCAACTCTCTTTATTACTCCAACCCCAGGATGACTCATTGTCAGTAACTGAAATTGATTTAGGGGTGAGCATAATCGTATCCAATCCTGTATCAGGGATTAGTGCAGAAAAGGTTAAAGAATTAGATCAACAGATTAAACAATGTCGTGTCATTTTAAGCCAAGCACCTAAATTGCATTCGCAAGCTGCAATGGATGAGCAACTAGGATTATTGGCACAAGAAAAAGAAAACAGAATTCAACTTGAACAAGAGTTTGCAAGCTATAAATTACAGCAACAACAGCTCACTAACGCACATTTAGAAACACAACAAAGACTTCAAGCTGAAATTGAAGAAGCAAGAAAACGATATGAACAACTACTGAAACAAGGACAAACGGCTCAAGCACGTATGGCGAGAATTGCTCCGATTCTGAGCGATATTGAGGACCTGGAAAAACTGAAGAAGGATTTAGCCAAAAAAGGGCCGAAGACTGCACAGGCAGAGGAGGAAGCTGGGCAATTAATTTCAGCTCTTAGGGGTATTATTAGCCAATATGGCAATAATCCAACTGAGAATGAGGAAGAAGCGCTTGCTGATTTTAAAAGTGAGTGTACCAGGGAGTTATTAAAGCCCAGAGCCGAATTAGACAAGCATGAAAGGTTTAGACATATTATTTCAAATATAATCCTGGCTCTTTCCTTATTACTTGTGGGTTACGTCGTAGCTGCTGGTGTGAACCGTGTAGCCACTGGTCGCTATACCTTTTTCAATGACTCAGCATCAACATTGAAAGAGAATGTTGCTGGTTTAACTATAAATGCTGCACCACAGGTTCAGGAGCAAAAACCCGATGAAGATCAAGGATCAGTGATTGATTCTACGATACAACCTCAAAGATAGTAATATAGTTGCTAATAATACTCACGAATTACCGCGGCTCAACCGCGGTATCCATAAGTTCAGAGTGAGAAACAAGGTAGAGTTGGAAACCGTGGTCAAGCCACGGTAATTCGATTTTCCATATACGTCATGTAACAAGCTACATTCACTACAGAATTTCACCGGTCTTTTTAAATACCGTATCAATAGCCATTAACGATTCTAATAATGGCTTCATCTTCTCTAAAGGCCAACTATTAGGACCATCACTTAAAGCCTGATCTGGATTAGGGTGGGTTTCCATAAAAATACCCGAAATACCTGCCGCTACTGCAGCACGAGCAAGAACAGGCACAAACTCTCGTTGCCCCCCTGAAACTCCATTATTTCCACCAGGAAGCTGGACTGAGTGGGTCGCGTCATAAACTACTGGACAGCCCGTCTCACGCATAATAGCTAAAGAACGCATATCAGACACTAAATTGTTGTAACCGAAACTCACGCCTCGCTCACACGCCATAATTTGCTCATTGCCCCCGGCCTTAGCTTTCGCAATAACATGTTGCATTTCCCAAGGTGCTAAAAACTGGCCTTTTTTGATGTTTACAGGCTTATTCATTGCCGCTACTTTTTGAATAAAATTCGTTTGGCGGCATAAAAATGCGGGGGTCTGTAGGACATCAACAACACTAGATACCTCCACTAAAGGAGTATCTTCATGAACATCGGTTAATACAGGCACACCAATTTGAGCCTTAACCTTTTCCAAAATCGCCAAGCCCTTTTCAAAACCAGGGCCGCGATAGCTGGACAAAGACGAACGATTTGCTTTATCAAAAGATGATTTATAAATAAAAGGAATATTAAGCTCGCTACATAACTCTTTTAAATAGCCTGCCGTTTCCAATGCTAAACCTTCACTTTCAATAACACAGGGGCCTGCGATTAAAAATAAAGGTTTATTCAAGCCTACTTCAAATCCACATAATTTCATGCGTTATCCTTGTTTTGATGTTTAGTCCGCGCAGCAAGTACAAATTGTTTAAACAATGGATGACTGCCTCGTGGAGTTGACGTAAATTCTGGATGAAATTGGCATGCTAAAAACCAAGGATGATCCGCTAGCTCAACCATTTCCACTAAGGTATTATCTGCTGACCGGCCTGAAATAATCATGCCATGTTCAACTAAGCTTTCCACAAATTTATTATTCACCTCATATCGGTGGCGATGACGCTCGATGATTTGTGGCTTTTCATAAACTTGGCGCGCTAAGGTACCCTCTTCCAATTGGCATAACTGAGCTCCTAAACGCATAGTACCACCTAAATCGGTATGTTCATCACGTAATTGTTTGGAACCATCAGCATCCATCCACTCATTAATTAACCCAAGCACAGGATATGGGGTATTTTTATCGAATTCAGTAGAATTTGCCCCAGTTAAACCAACAACATGTCGCGCAAACTCAATTACCGCTGTTTGCATTCCTAAACAAATTCCTAAGAATGGTACTTTATGCTCACGAGCATATTGGATGGCTTTAATTTTGCCCTCAACCCCACGCTCACCAAAGCCACCAGGAACCAGAACCGCATCTACAGTGTCCAGTAACTCGGTACCATGCTTTTCAATGAGCTCTGCATCAACATAAACAATTTCTACTTTGGTTTGTGTATGAATTCCGGCATGCAATAAAGCTTCATTAATAGATTTGTAGGCATCATTTAGTTCAATATACTTACCCACCATGGCTACTTTTACCGTCATGGTTCGAGTCTTTTGCATATCAACAACACGCTGCCATTCACTTAGATCTGCTGGTTTCGCATTCAGAGCCAATTTTTTAACAACAATCTCATCCAAGCCTTGCTCATGTAAAATCATTGGAATTTGATAAATACTCGGCGCATCTTCTAAAGGAATCACACCTTCTTTTTCCACGTTCGTAAACAACGCGATTTTAGCGCGATCCGCCATTGATAAGGCTTTTTCGGAACGACAAATTAAAATATCTGGTTGAATACCAATAGAACGTAACTCTTTTACAGAATGCTGAGTAGGTTTGGTTTTGGTTTCACCTGAAGTAGCAATATAAGGAACTAAAGTTAAATGAATGAAAATCGCTCTTTGTGCTCCCAATTCGATACGTAATTGACGAATGGCCTCTAAGAAAGGTAAGGACTCAATATCTCCAACTGTTCCGCCAATTTCAACCATAGCCACATCAAAACCATCAGCACCTAATTTAATGCATCGTTTGATTTCATTAGTGATGTGAGGAATAACCTGAACCGTTCCCCCTAAATAATCTCCACGTCGCTCTTTTTTAATTACGTTTTCGTAAATTTTTCCCGAAGTAAAGTTATTCCGTTTTGTCATGATTGTATTTACAAAACGCTCATAATGTCCTAAGTCCAAATCAGTTTCAGCACCATCATTAGTTACAAAAACCTCTCCATGTTGAAAAGGACTCATTGTGCCTGGATCGACATTAATGTATGGGTCAAGTTTGATTAATGTAACACTAAGACCGCGTGCCTCAAGGATGGCAGCTAAAGATGCAGCAGCGATACCCTTCCCTAAAGAAGAAACCACACCGCCAGTAATAAAAATAAAGTTTGTCATATTGACCCCGTTCAAAATGCTTAATTCACCAGGGCCTGTGCCCCTACAATACATGAAAATAACATTCGCATGTAAACGGGATTTAATTCTATCAAAATGCAGATAAAAATGACACCACTTTCTTCTCCTATAATTATATTAATTGGTTTTGAGCGAGAATATCCATGCTAAAAAATATTATTTAAAGACAATTTAAAGCAATCGGGAACTAAAATTGTACTCCCAGGAGAAAATCATTTTAAGATTTCAGGTGATAAAGAAAAAGCATACAACGAGTTTCAATTCCACACCTAACAAGACATCGAGCCACATCATACTTAATGTTGAGCCATAGGCTCAACACGAGTCTTTTTTAACGTTCCGCAGCTCAAGCCGCGTATTAATTAATTCCTAAAAAATGCCCCATCTTTTCCTTTTTAGTTTTTAAATACCCCTGACTCTCTGTCGTCGGATCAACCTCTAAAGGAATACGCTGTGTCACTGTAACACCAAAATTCTCAATGGCCGCAATTTTCAGTGGATTATTGGTTAATAACCTTATGTTATCAATTCCAAAATACTTTAATATTTGATAGGCAATAGTGTAATCACGATTATCTACCGGGAGGCCTAACTTACAATTCGCATCCACCGTATCCAAGCCTTGATCCTGCAACGCATAAGCTTTTAACTTATTAGCTAAACCAATGCCTCTCCCTTCCTGGCGCAAATATATTAATACGCCCCCTTCCTCAGCAATCTGTGCTAATGATTGGTCAAGTTGCTTGCCGCAATCACATTTACACGAACCGAAAATATCGCCTGTAATGCATTCAGAATGAATACGAACCAGAGGCACACGGTTTGCGTATTGAGATGGCTTCACCAAAGCAAAATGCTCTTTTGAATCCAATTCATTAGTAAATACAGTCATATTAAAATCCCCCATATCCTGTAAGGGGATACGCGCAGACGCTGCCTCGCTAACTAAAACTTCATGACGTACTCTGTAATCGATTAAGTCTTTAATCGTAACTAAAGGAATATCGTGTTCTTGTGAAAAACGAACTAAATCATCAAAACGGCTCATGGTGCCATCTTCATTAATAATTTCACAAATCACTGCAGCAGGAGTTAAACCCGCAAGCTTCGCTAAATCAACACTGCCTTCAGTTTGGCCTTGTCGTTCTAACACACCTTTTTTGCGTGCGCGTAAAGGAAAAACATGTCCAGGAGAAATAATATCTGCGGCCGTGCTTGCAGAATTAATAGCAACCTGAATTGTATGAGCTCTATCTTTGGCTGAAATCCCAGTCGAAACACCTTCAGATGCTTCAATGGAGACAGTAAAGGCCGTGCCATAAGGTGATTTATTCTTTTGAGCCATCATAGGTAATTGTAATTTGTCAACGAGCTCCTCAGCCATCGACAAACAAATTAAGCCACAACCATAACGCGACATGAAGTTGATTGCTTCAGGAGTAGCATGCTCAGCGGCGATGATTAAATCTCCTTCATTTTCCCTATCTTCATCATCAATTAGGATGATCATCTTACCGGCCTTTAGTGTTTCCACTGCCTGTTCTATTGTTGCGAGTAAATGCTTCATAAACGCGACCTCATTTAATGCAGATTAGATTGGTCTTCTTGCCAATCGATACATGCGATCATATTATCCCCCATAGCCTTCCATGAGACAGTATGTGGACGGTTAAATATCTCTTCTTGCTGGTATGCAGAAATTGCATTGGGCTCCAAACTGGTTGGAACGAGATACAAATAAGTTCGATGAACTAATCCTTCACGATGTAAGGCGCTAAAAATAGCACCACCGGCTTCGACCCAAACATCATGATAACCCAATTCACCTAAGTGCTGAATTACCGTAGCTAAATCCATCCCCCCATCCACCAGAGGCATTAAATGCATGCTACTGTTTGGATAAGTAGTGTGTCGCTCATCACAATGATAAATGTGGCAATGAGAGGCTGTTGAAAAAATGGTTGCTTCTTTATTCAGTGTTAATTGCCTATCAACAATAGCAATCGGCTTAGCCTTTTCTTCATTCCCTAAACGTACATTCAACTTAGGATTATCGAGATGAATTGTGCGTGCACTGGTCAGAATGACATCTGCTGCTGCTCGTTTTTGATGGGTAAACTCTCCACAGAGTGAGTTCGATAGTATGACTCGCTCACCAATTGCTCGGCCAATTTTACCATTTAGAGTATGGGCCATTTTCACCGTCACTCGTGGTCTACGAGTTACAACCCAATGGGTGTAACTTTTATAAAACTCAGTTATCTCTTCTACTGGATAATGAGTTACCTTAATTCCTTGTGCCCGTAACTTTTCAGACGAATTATTTTGAGCCACAATCGGATTGGGATCAGAATAAGCAAAAATCACATGTTCAACTCCGCCATGTTTGATAATTGCATCAACACAAGGAGGTGTTCGTCCCCAATGATTACAAGGCTCAAGAGAAATATAAAGACTAATTCCTGGCGTTTTAGGTGGGATCTGTGCTAACAATAATGGTTCAGCATGTGGAGTTCCTGCCCCACGATGACTTGCCTGTGCTATAATATTTCCATTTTGCACAGCTACAGCTCCAACACAGGGATTGGGAGCGCAAAAACCTAGCCCCAGTCGGGCTTGTTCGAGTGCTGCGAGCAAAAATTTTTTATGCATTGATGTACGGTACCTTTAAACGCTGTACGAATGATAACAAATTATTCAATTTTTGAGTAGCCTAATGATTAGATTGAAAATTAAAAACTATGTTTTTGGAATGCTTCTGGTAAGCACTTTAATTCAACCTGTCGCGGCCCAAGGGTTGTCCCCCTATTCCACAAATGAGCTGGAACAATTAGAAAAAGAATTTGTTCAGCAGATTAATCAATCAGATAGCGTGGAGCGTAATCCTTTAGCCACTCAATACGTAAATCATGTAGGAAAAAACCTGGCAACTCACGGACGTATCAAAACGCCTGATTTTTTTATTGTAAAATCTCACGAAATTAATGCCTTTGCCGGCCCTGGAGGGCATATAGGGATTAACTCGCAACTTATTTTAATCACCAATAATGAAAGCGAGTTAGCCGGAGTAATGGCTCACGAGATTGCACACGTACGTTTACATCATCTGTATAGTGCCATCGAGCATCAAAAACAAATGCGTATCCCTATGCTTGCCTCCTTGCTTGCTTCTGTGGCTTTAGGTGTAATTAATCCTACCGTGGGCATGGGCGCAATGATGGGATCTTTATCAGGCTTTAATCAGGACAATATTAATTTTACGCGCTCAAAAGAAAAAGAAGCAGACCGAATTGGTATCGATATGCTGATTAAAGCAGGTTATAACCCACACAGCATGGCTGCTTTTTTTAAAAAAATGCAGGAAAACTCACGTTATTATTATACCGCCAATGTACCCGCGATTCTGCGTACCCACCCATTAGATTCAGACCGTATTGCAGAAGCGGAGAGTCGCACTACTCAATTTGCCAAGAAAAGCTATCCGAGTTCTACCGATTATGCCTTTGTTAAAGAAATAATTCGCAATGCGGTAGCATCAGATCCAAATACATTATTTGAATACTATACACACCACTGCCCGAAAGTAAGCCCAATAGATGCTTGCCAATACGGGAAAGTGTTGGCGCTATTAAATACTAATAAATTTTCACAAGCACAAACGTTACTGACCCCATTAGTAGCACAAAAGAATAATATCTACTTCCAAATTGCGATGAGTCAGGCGGAAAGTGGATTATCTCAGCATCAAGCAGCCGTAACCCGTATGGTGGAAATGCAAAATAATTATCCTAACAGTTATGCAGTGCTCATGGCCCATGCTCAAGCCTTATTGGCAGCGGACCAAAATGCCAAAGCAACCAGCATCTTACTTAAAGGAAGTCGCCAGTATAAACAAGACCTCCCACTTTGCCGAGAGTTAGCTCGAGCCCAAGCCAAGTCAAACCAAAAAGGTTATGCGTATTTTACGCAAGCACAATGTTTATTACTTGAGGGACAAAAAAGAGCAGCAGTAGCACAATTGAAAGTTGCTCGCGGTCTTGCGAAGAATGATGAATATTTGCAGGCAAGGATTACAGCGAAAATTGATGAGATTGTTAATTAACCCGAAGGGCTTAGCTCTGGCCCAACAACCTTGAGTTCTGATGTGGCTTGATACATTTTGTTGGCCCATGGGTGGAATGTACAGGGACGTAGTTTACACATGGGCCCAACCTACAAAAAGGGCTCTAACTTAATCTCTAAAATTCTCATACTGCATAGGTAACTTAATCTCAGACTTCTTTAGCATAGCGATTGCTTCTTGAAGATCATCACGTTTCTTACCCGAAACACGTACCTTATCCCCTTGAATAGAACTTTGTACTTTTAACTTAGCGTCTTTCAAATACTTCACAATTTCTTTTGCCGTAGGTTGATCAATCCCCTGCTTAAAGGTCATATTCAAAGAATAGAATTTACCACTATGAACTGGTTTATCTTCCATATCTACACCTGATGCATCCAGGTTACGCTTGCTGCAATGATTGCGAAACAAGTCTTCCAGTTGATGTACCTGGAACTCCGATTCAGCGCGTAAAGTGACAGTAAGCTCTTTCAGCTCAATACTTGATTCCACCCCACGAAAATCAAAACGGGTTCCCATTTCACGCACTGCGTTATCTACGGCATTGCGTAGTTCTACCTCATTCGTTTCTGAAACGATATCAAAAGATGGCATAAGATTCTCATTCGAATTAAAAAAGGTAATTTAACAAAAAAAGCGTTATGGCACCATATTAAATCCCTTTAAGATGGTGATTAAGACGAGTATAACTATTTAAAGTAAGCCATAAATAATAAGAACAAACCAATAATTAATACGATTATTCCTGATATAGTGAACACACCAGGTTTAGCCACCATTTTGCTCCACATTTTATGAACTAATTCAGGACAAAATAACCTGATAAGACCTGAGATATAAATAGTCCAGGCTAGTATGGTAATTACTACTGGCCAGTGCATGACCCAAATATTATGACTAATCACCATAAGTAATCCTAAAATTATGGTTATGAAGGCAATAATTAATAATTGTCCAGGCTGTTCCATAAGATTACTTGTAGCAGCAATTACAACATCACGCCGTAAGAGCAGGAGCAACCCTGTAATCACCAAATACCAACCAAGCGCAAAAGCCAAAAAATAGGTAATCGTCATGACGACTCTCCAGAAAAACTCCTTACTTAAATTATAGAGCAATAGCATGTTATTTATTGTTCAAATTATTGACAACTTGACATAAATGAATCTAAACTTAGAATAGAGAGTAGCCTTCCCAAAAGGTCCCAAAATGAATGAGCAATACACCGCATCTATATACTGTGGCGAAGAACAGATTGCTAACCAGGCTGGGAATGACATTGATGTGCTCTATACCTGGATGCTAACCCAAGCAAGTACACATATAGGAAACATTCATGGACAAATAATTGATAATCAGACAAAAAAAGTCCTGCGCACCTTTCGTAAATCAGCTATAGAATAAAGTCTATTGACTAAAAAACATAAGCACTTAAAATGCCCACTATACTAACTGTGGTTTATCCAACCCCATAAAAATAAAAGTGTCTTATGTCGAATCAGTCTATCTCCTCATTTAAACTCATTTGGTTATTAAGCTACATATCTATTGCCTCTGTATCAGCAACGATTATTACTCCTGCCCTCCCCCTAATCCAGCGATACTATGCATTGAATCCCGGAGCAGTAGAATGGTTAGTTTCAGCATTTTTAATTGGGTATACAATTGGGCAACTGCTTTATGCCCCACTTGCTAATCGTTATGGTAGTTTAAAAGCGTTACGTTTCGGACTAATAATCAATTTATTCGGGACACTTGTTTGCCTCGTTGCTCTTTCAATCAATAATTATTGGTTGTTAGTCATTGGACGTCTAATTACCGCTTTAGGTGCTGCCAGTGGATTAGCCTGCACATTCATGCTGATCAATGCATGGTTACCTGAGCAGCAACGCAAAACAGCCATGGCATACTCTGTTCTTTCCTTTGCCCTAGGTCTGGGAATTGCCGTAGTCTTAGGTGGGATGATTACTGACTTTTGGCAATGGCAAGGGTGTTTTTGGTTTTTATTAATTCATGCGATCGCAGTATTGTGTGGAACTTATGTATTCAAAGAAGCCCCCTTTGTCTCTAAGCCAATTCACGTTCTAACGATTATTAAAGATTATACAGCCGCACTATCTTCTCCTAAACTCGTTGTTTTTTCTCTGGTGGTAGGTAGTTCTACGGCAATATCTTATTGTTTTTCTGCAGCCGGCCCACAGATAGCGAAAGATTTACTAGCATTATCTCCTGCAGAGTATGGATACTGGAATGGAATAAATATCATTGGCATGCTGGCCGGTGGCCTCATTGTGAAACAGCTTTTAGCACGCTTCTCCGCAATTCAAGTTATTGCGGTTGGTTTTCTTGGCATTGCCCTAGGCATTATGAATTTATTTTTTATGTGGACAATGAACAGTCACTCAGCCTTATGGTTTTTCCTAATCGCTGCCAGCTTTTATTTATTTAATGGTCTATTATTTTCCAGTGGTTCGTTTATTGCCTCAAATGCCCTGACCGACAAAGCAAGTGCAGCAGGAATGATGAGCTTCATTAATATGAGTTTTGCAACACTCTGGGTAATTGTGATGGGCTATTTAGGGGTTAATCCTTTACTCAGTTTTGCAGAAACCTTAAGCTTAGTATGGATACTAGTTATTGTCTTAGTCCTAATCGAAAAACAAAGTGCAAAAATGGAAAGTTACATCAGTGAAGGATCCTAAATCGTGGCTATTTTTATAACTCAGCAGTCCATCGTTTTTTTTACCTTAATTACAGTTTTTCATATTGGCTATGCGAATAACTGGGATTCATTAGCTGAGGAGACAAAAACTCTTTGCTTATCGGCTCAAAGTATTTCTGCCCCCACTCAAGATCAACCCGATGATGCGCAGAAAAAATTATTAACTCAATGTGATGCAAACACCTTTTATTATGGCTTTGAGAATGTGCCTGATTATGTTCAGGCAAGAAGATGTGCGTTCATTCAAAATGATTATGGTGTACTGACCATGATTTATGCCAATGGAAAAGGCGTAAAACCTGATCTTACTCTAGCCATTCATTATGCCTGTCTGATGGAAGCAGCCCCGGCAGAAACCGAAGGTCGAGTGAGCCATTTAGCACAGATAAAAGCTGGGAATGACACCTCTACTTTTGATATCTGTGATGATATTACCAGCGGCTACATGATGGGTATATGCGCAAGCATTGATGAATCGCAAGCAAAACCTCAGCAACAAAAATACTTAGCTGAAGTAAAACAAAAGCTAAATCCAACTGAGCAAGTAACTTTTCAAAAACTTCTGAATACAAGCGTGATTTATTTTAAAGCACGTGTTGATAATGAACTGGATGATCGCGGAACCGGAGCGGCTGCTTTTGCCATTTCAGAGCGCATGACATTGAACCGAACCATGCTCCAAATGATTAAAAATACCTTAGCATGCAAACTACCTACTTTTAGCGAGAAGCAATATCAAGTCGCGGATGCTCAACTTAATCGCGCTTATAAAAAGACTCAAGACACCTCCTTTCCAACAGATGTATCTATTACTAGTGCGGGAATACAAAAGACAGAACGTGCCTGGATCAATTACAGAGATGCCTGGGTCGCTTTCGCGCAACTTAAATGTCCTAATGCCAACACCACGAACTGGAAGACTTTCCTCACTAATGAGCGAGCAAAACAATTGGCAGATCTTGCTAATTTTATGTAGGTAGAGCAGTAACTTAAAACATCGAAGCACAGCACCCTGGATTGCCTCACTTCATTCGCACTTGCGAGAAACGGAGTGACGAAGCAACCCAGGAGTACAGGGCACTGAGCCATGAATTGCCTCTCTGTTCCCTCAATAACAATGAAATTCAAAAGGAAATCCTGGTTGCAAGCAACCAGGAGTCCATTATTTAGGTTTCAGCCTTATGGAATGGTTCGAATGGCTGTTTTGCTTTCATCTGTCTCCGAGGTATCGCTCCTTAGATCACTCATCTGCCCTTTGAATTTACCCGTTACACAACTTTGTCTTTCAACTGGATTATATGCTTGCTCTTGAGCGGCCTCAGAAATCACTTCTTCTTCACTACTATGCTCATCAAAAAGCCCAGCAACATCCTCCAAATCATATTGCTCTTCTTCCTCACTATCCAGATCATCAAAGTTAAAATCGTCTAAAGTGAAACAAGGAATGTTAGGTACTTTTAACTTATCGAGTATGCCTTGCAGCTTATTACCAATTCGTGCAACACTGGAAAAATTCTGCTCACCATCAAGTTTTTTCTTTTCAGCCTCAATTACTCTGGCATAGGCATCATATTGGGCTTTATCTGTCTCTTTCAAGTCAGCTAATTCTTTCTCTAATTCTTTAATTGTCTCCCTACATTCATCTTTTTTCATCGCCAACAACTGCTTATCATCGTATTTTAATTGCTTTTTGCCAAAGAAATTTTGGATGTGGTTAATGAGCAGATTTATTGTAGTAGTGAATGAGCGATACTGATCTTTCTCTTTACTTTGAATAATTTCTTCCGCTTGAGCAGAAAAAGGCATTCCATGGTGCTGCAATAATCTCAATACATCTAAGTCCGTTCGTTGCACAGACAAAGGAGACATAGACACCAGTTTTAATACACTTTTAGACATTTCAGGATGTGCATCAATTAATTTCTCTAATGCATAAGGTTGATTATGCTCTATTGCTTTCAAAAAATAATCAAGGAGCTGTTTTTCATCAAGCGGCTGCTTATAATTATTTAATTGATTTAACAATACTTTAATACATTCGGTATTACCTTTCTCTATGGCAGGCCCCAGTGATGCCTGGATTCCCTCTACCATTTTTTTGGTCATAAAAATTTGTAAATAAATCTCTTTTGCTTGCTCCCGCTCCATTCCTTCCGTAGTTAATACTCCATTGTCCATATTTTCAGTCACAAGTTCATCAATATATGCCTCCTGAACAGGTTGCATCGTAACTAAAAATCGCTCTAATACTTTCGGATTTCCACCCTTTGCCGCGAGAATCAAAAGATAACTGACATTCTCTTTGGCATAGCACTCAGAGAAATATTTTTCTACTTGATCATAAGCCTCTAAGCGGCCAGATCCAATTGCAATTTCAATTAATGATTTTAATTTTTCAGTTGATTCTGATTCCGCATTAATGCTATCCAATAAGGGGCCTAGAGCAGCGACATTATTATGGGAAACCGCTTGCTTTGCAGCGGTAAAAATCGTCTCCGAATCAGCATTAGTCTCAATAATTAAGTGCTTTATAACTTGTGGATCGGTAACAACAGCAGCGCCAACAGCCAACGTATCAAATGTTTTAGAACCCAACTTCGCAGTTGTATTTTTAGGTGGTAGTGGTAAATGCTGCTTATAAAGCTCTTGAATATCAGGAAAAGGAACTTGTCTAGAAGCTGCTTCTGGATTGCGAACCACATGCACCTCCATACCCAAATTTCCCTTACCATAGCCAAAAACCTTTTTATGTAACTCCCTGACTAAAGCCTCTTCTGATGCAAATTCTTTAAATCCTGTAGCGTAATTAGGGTCATAAACACGATATTTATCGTCGACCTTACGTACTGAAATAGCATGGTTAATGCTTTGTACTATCATTACCTCATCATTTTGGAGTCCTATTTTAGCAATAACGCTGCCCCATTCCTTATCCGAAGCTGCCAAAGCAAAATCAAATGAGGATACCAGAGGCTTCCCATCAATGTTTAACATTTGCATGCCTGTGGATTGAGTTTGGCTTAGGTTGTACTGGCCAGGTTGATAGGCTAGTAATACTTGGCTTGCAAACAATAAAATAGAGCCCGGTTGCAATCCATACTTTTCTTCTTCATTCAGTTCTCCATCAGCAATTATTTGAAGTACCTTAAAAAATTCGGCTTCTTTTTCAGGTCCTTGCAAAACATATTGAGCATACACCATAGCTAAACCGTTACACACACCTCCCTCATTAAAATGAAATTGAGCAGGAAAGCGTAATTTCTTAAATTCTCGATTTAAATTTTCTATTAATAAATCTTGGCCTAAATAACTCATGATGCAACCTCTCAAAGACCTGAGACACAAAACAAATCAATCTGTACAATAATTATAAGATAAATGTTTAATAAATAACATGCCTCAAATCGGCTCAAGAGAAAAAAAGATTCCCGTTAGTAGTGGTTACTGCAACTTCAATTGGCACTGATGTAAAAAATAATGTGCAGAAGAATCATTGGAATTTCTTGCGAGTATCTGCTCGAAAAAATTTGCTGCATTTTGATACTGCTTTTCCTCATAGTATTTTAAAGCACTAGCAAAAATAGAAGCACCATCCTCTTTCAGCTTTATTTCTGCAGGGCTATTGTTATTAAATACTTCATAAATAGCTATGGGTAAGCTCTTACCTTTAACTGAAGTTAATCCTAATGAACGTAAATGGTAATTCTGGCGAAACTTAAGTTGTTGGTAGGTTTGTCCACTAATTAATAGTTCAATATTAAAATCTCGAGTTAAAGACTCAACGCGTGAAGCAATATTGACTGCATCGCTAATCACACTGCAATCCATCCGTGCTTCAAAACCAACGGTTCCTACGATTAATGGACCCGTATTCAGCCCTATTCCCACATTAACAGGAGGCAAGTTATTCCTGCTCCGCTGAATATTAAAGGTATTTAATGCATTCAACATATCCAATGCAGCATGTAAGGCATCATCCGCGTCATCAAATAAAGCCATAATGGCATCGCCAATGTATTTATCAATGAAACCTGAATGCTTAACAATAACGGGATCCATGTAACTCATTAACGTATTGACCAGATTAAAAATTTCAACTGCGGTTAACTGTTCAGAGAGGGTCGTAAACGATTTAATATCCATAAATAAAACAGTCATAACCTTTTCTACACAATCACCTACTCTTATGTCTGCTATATTTTTTCGATTGAGCATTTTCAAGAAATTCTGGGGAACAAAACGAGCCACAGCAGTTGCATTTTGTTGAATTTCCATGAGCTTACTGATGAGTTCATCATTAAGAGCATGCACTTTTTTCTCAGCAATCTGCAGTTCCTGAAAATACAAACTGGTACGGACCATATAACGTACACGATAACCAATTAAGTTTGCATTCAACGGTTTCGTAGTGAAATCTGTTGCACCCGCCTCAAATGCTTTATTAATGGATTCATAATCCTCCAATCCTGTGACCATCATAATTGGTGTGTACTGATGATCTTCTAGCTTGCGTATTTGCGCACATACTTCAAAACCATTTAGGCCCGGCATTTCCACATCTAATAAAATCGCATCCGGTTTTGTTGTATTTAGGATGGACAAGGCTTGCTCACCATTTTCCGCCTGCACAACAGTAAACCCTGTTTTAGTTAATGCATTACTAGTAAGCAAACGCATCGTAGCGCTATCGTCTACAATTAAAACCAACACATTTTCTTTGTCCATAACGTCACACAGCCTTAGATACAAATCGTAGTTAAATAACTTGCAATGCTGTCTAATTCAATGACCTGATCCACAGCATCTATTGACTGAGCAACAGCACCCATTCCAAAAACTACAGCACTTCCTGAATCCTGAATTAAAGTATGGCCATGAGCTTGTTTTAATGCCAATAAGCCTTCAGCCCCATCATCACTCATGCCAGTTAAAAGTATTCCAATCGCTTTTTTACCTGAAACTTTGGCCACCGATTGCAATAAAGCAGTAATTGAGGGACAAAAAGCATCACTAGAATCACCATCAACAAGCTTACTGGTCAATCGGTCATACTCTCGTTCGATTTGTAAATTTTTTTTATCTGGTGCAATGTAAACAGTTCCTCTCTCTAATAATTCGCCGTTTGTTGGAACCTTCACTTTAATACTTACATTTTGTTCTAGCCATTGGACAAAGCCGCGGATAAATCCATTACTCATATGTTGAACAACAACAATGGGTAAAGGAAAATCAGGAGTGAGATGAGATAAAATATTCTTTAATGCCATAGGGCCACCCACCGAAGCACCAATAGCGATTATTTCATACTGTCCGGTTTTAGCTTTATGCTCGTGCGCGGTTATTTTTCTTTTTTCATCAGTTAACGATGCTTTCAATGGTTTTTTAGTAACGCGTATTTCTGAAAGGCTACGTAATGTATCAATAATATAAACACTACGTTCTTTAAACGAAGGAGAAAATATATTCACTGGCTTTGCTAACGCAGTTAATGCCCCAGCTTCAAGGATATGAAAGGTAGCATTAATCGACTCATCGCTTACTGTTGAGCTAATCACAACAATAGGAGTTGGATGATGTGCCATAATGATACGCGTAGCCTCAAGCCCATCGATAACCGGCATTTGAATGTCCATGGTAATCAGATCTGGCTTTAATTTGGCAGTTAATTCTATTGCCTCTTTGCCATTCTTGGCAACGCCAACCACAACCATATCGTGTGTAGACTCAATAATATGCTGGATTAAGGCAACTTCCGTCGGTGAGTCATCGACAATTAAAACTCTTATCATAGGCAATAGTTCACTAGTAAAATTAAAACAGTGCTTTTTTAATGAGTTCCGCTGAGTTTAAGACAAAATTAATTTGGTTGCTTCCGGATAAAGTAGCGCCAGTCACACAAGGTATATTGGTTAAAGGTTCTTGAAGTGGCTTCAAGACAATTTCTCGTTCCCCAATAATTTCATCAACAAGTAAAGCAATGCGTTCCTGCTCCTTATGGATCACAACCACAGACAAATGTTCTTTTTCTTGTATTTTTTCATTAAGATGCAATACCTTAGATAATGAGCATAGCAAAATCGGTTGCTGATTGACAAGCACCGTTGGGCTCCCTTCCACCTCAATAATATCTTGTCGTTTTAACAAAAATACGCTGTCCACCGCACGAGTGATAAGAACAAATAATTGATCACTACAGGAAATAATCAATCCACGCTCAGTGGCCAAAGTAATTGGTACTTGTAGAATAAAATGAGTTCCTTTGCCAAATTGGCTTACCACACTGACTTGTCCTTTTAATTGCACTAAATTAGAACGAACTACATCTAAGCCCACCCCACGCCCTGAAATATCGGTAGCAACATCTCGTGTAGAGAAGCCAGGTCGAAAGATTAAATCAAGAACATCCTCTTGGCTCATCCCCTCAAGCTCAGCCGCAGTAATAATATTTTTTTTCAATGCAGATTGAATGAGCACTTCCGGATTAATCCCAGCACCATCATCTGAGATTTCAAAAATAATTTGGTGATCTTCCTGTCGCACCTCAATGAGAATGTTTCCCTGCACTGATTTGCCTGCGGCTTGGCGCACCTCAGAGCGTTCAATCCCGTGATCAATGGCATTACGCAACAAATGCACTATAGGATCTTTTAAACCATCAAGAATCATTTTATCAATTTTGACATCATTGTTGATAATGTCAAAATTAACTTGTTTTTTTAATCCATGAGCTAAATCACGCACCACTCGCGGCAAGTAACGTAATTGTGCGTCCACCGGAATCAAACGAATTCGACGCACCTCATCCTGTAGAGAACTAAGTAAGGTGGATAACTCATTCATCGGCATGCGTAATGCTCGTTGCATCATATGCATGGAATTATTGATTTCAGTTAATTCCGCGACTGGTGTAGAAAATAAAGCATTAAAACGCTCGTCTTCCTTATTAAATAGCGTTTTTAAATTCACTAAATTCTTTTTCCACGCGTGTACAAAATAATCTATTTTATAATTTATTTTGATTAAATCAGAATAATACTCTTCAATAATAATCTTAATTGCCTGAAGCTCCTCCATGTCGGCAGAAATACGATCCAGATTTTGTAACGAAACCCGAATGGATTCAAACTCACCAGTTCTAGGGCGTGCCTCTAACGCCTGTGTATTCGCTGCCAGCATTTCTTGGTTTTTTTCAATATCTGGATGTTGCAATTCCGATTGAGGATGTTCTGTATAGTATTTAAGTTGATTCAAATGAGCTTGCAAGTCGAAAGTTGAAGGTATTTCTTCACTGTAACAACGCATTGCTTCATTCATGAAATCAATAGACTGTAGGCAGAGATTAATAATTTCATGGGAAATTTCAATATGTTGCTGCTGGATTCCTGCAAATAAGGTTTCTATCTGATGAGCAATTTCCCCCACATCAATTGCGCCAATACTGCGTGCTGAGCCCTTAATGTTATGTGCTGCTCGAAAGATCACCGTGAATAAATGCTGAAGAGCGTCCCCACCGTGATCTCTTTTTTCAAGTTGTAATAAGCCCTCAGTAATCGTCATTAAATTTTCTTGAAGTTCACTTTTAAAGGTTTCAACGATTTTCTTGAGAAACTCGCGTTCTGAGGCGCTTTCAGGCGTGATGGTTTTAGACACAATAGGTTCAATTGATGCTGCATTTTCCTCAGCTTCCCCTTCCTCTCCATCGGAAATACGTGCTTCTTGTCGAAGTTGATGTACTAACTCACGCAGCTTAATCGAGGGTTGTCTTTTTGCAATAAAATCTCGCAAGGACTCACGCATCCCCTCCACGGCATTGTATGTCAAGCTCACCCGTTCAAGAGAAATATATTCTGTAGGCAAAAAAAGCTTTTCAATGCATTCAGCAATGCCCCCTAAGTCATTAATACCTATGGAAAGCGCTGAGGCTTTAATATTACGCCCTGAACGTGAAATTTCTGCTTCGATTTGGTTTAACTCTGCCTCTGAGGTATCTTTTTGAATTTTTTGCAAATTATCAATAATTACTGAAATCAATGACTCAAGTTCTGCACTAAAGGTTTCTATAAGTTGTTTTAGTAATGAATCGTCTGGAGTCATAATAGTTCCTAAACTTTATAGATATTTACATCATCTTTAAGATGTTTGGCAATTTCATTTAACTTGTGAATGAAATCCATCATTTCCGTTAGCCCTCCAGAAAAAGTCGAGGTCGTTCGATTGATTTCATTCATACTTTCAACAATTTGCTCAATCCCAACCGCTTCCTGACGTATGGCCACTTCAATATGTTGGCTTGAAATAGATGCATCATTAATCATCTTACTTAAAGTTTGAATAACGTCCCCTGCTTTTTCAATTAACTGCATTCCAGATCCTAAAGATTTAGCCCCTTCCTCAGTTACCTCAACTGCTTTTTCAGTGGTCCGACGTATATCCTCAAGAATTTTTTGCACCTGTACGGTTGATTGCTCAGACTGCTCAGCCAGATTTCTTACCTCTGTTGCTACAGCAGCAAACCCCTTTCCAGCCTCTCCTGCCTTTGATGCTTCAATTGCCGCATTTAAAGCCAACATTTTAGATTGCTGAGCCAGTGTATTGACGACCGCAGTAATCTCACCAATTTGTTGGGTGTGCATGCTTAAATCAAGTATCGTCTGAGCAATTAATTGCATTTTCTCTTCAGAAACTTTAATTCCCTCAATACTTTGAGCAACTGAATCACTACCCCACTTTCCTTGCTCATATGTATTTTTTGCCACTTCACGTAAAGCCTGGGCTTTATTCATGGTTTGTTTAGAGCTTTTATCGATTTCCTCTAAAGAGGCACTGATTTCATTAATTGCAGATGCTTGCGAATTAATACTTTCAGTTTGCTCATTTGCAGAGGTAAGTACCTTATCCGCCATAGCAACAATATCACTACTGACCTGGGTAATTTTTTTAGTAATTGATGCCAAACCATCCGTCATTAAATCTAAATCGTTGCCTAATTCATATAAAATATCGTTCTTATCTACATTTAGTCGCTCTCTAAGATCACCCGCGGCTACCTTGCTACTGTACTCACTAAATTTTTTCGATGTATTGACTAATTGCTCAAACAATTGCCGCGACTCTTCCTCCTGCTCACGGAGCTTATCTTCATTTTCCTTAATTGCCTGTTGCATAGTTTTAATAGAAAGTAACATACGACCTAATCTATCCAAGGCAGGAATCTCAATTTCTATATCACGTTCACCGGCAGCAATCCTTTGGGCAATTTCAATCACCCGATCAATTGGACTTGCCAAATAACCTAGCGTGCCAAGCGGAACAATAATGGTTAAAACAATTCCTAAAATTAATAAACCATAGGCAGAGCGAGTCAAGGAATGTAAATTACGATTAATATGCGAAGTATTTTTATTAATTTGAGTCACTAGGCTGTCGGTTAAGCCACCAACACGCGTACCTGATTCCTCAGAGAAAACCCCATCAATTATATCAATCATTTGATTTTCAAGAGGTCGAGTTAGCTCCATGTTCTTTTTTAAAGTTCCAACAATATCTAAATCTCTAGGCGCGTTAATTACTGACGACTGAGCTTGATATAAGGGTTCATATAAGTCTCTGAGTTTCCGCCATTCGTCTAGTATTTTCTCATTCCCCAAACGAGAAAGCCCCTCGTCCCAACGTTGTTTTATTTCATTTATTTCAGTCCAAACGTGCTCAAACTGAAATCTATATTTCGGATCTCCAGTTATAATCCAATCAATAACTAAATTTTGTGATTGAAAAATCCCAGTATCCAAAACTTGAGATAAATTCTCTTCATAAATTTCTTTGCTGTAAAACACTACCGCATTCACTTTGGGTAGTAACAGCATGATTAATAGCAGCAACGGTAAACTCAGCGTTAAAAACCCGATAATTAAACGGGCACGTAGTGAAATAAAAAAAACCGGCTTATTTGCTTCCATGAACATCTCCTATCCTATATACACTCTCTTTAATTGCCTGGTATAGACCAGGTATCAACCCATCGATATTAAGAATTGCCGTCACTGATTGATGCAGGCCTAAGATGTATTCAGGATTTGCGACTTTTGTAGAAGACAATGGTGTATTTAACTGGCTGGGTTGATACATTAAACTCCCCTCAATAGAATAAGCAAGTATCCCTAGCGTCATGTCATTAATGCTCACAATAATAATAAATTCCCCTGCGGCTCCAGAATATTCTGGATGAAAAAATTTCATCAAATCAACAACCGTAATTAATGAACCGCGCCAGTTAATTACCCCTACAACAAAAGTCGGAATACACGGAGGTTTTGAAACGGTCACATGGTGGAGGATTTCACAAACATGCTGGTAGGAAATTCCATAATGTTCATTGGGACTTAGCTGAAACCGTACGTAGTCAATACCGCGTACATCTATTGCGCTGACTTCTGGCTTGGCAAGCAATTCGGCACGCGCAATCAAAATACGCAAAGCCTCAGCACTTTGAGGCATAAGTTCAGAAGCATGTTTTTGTAATTTAGTCACCACTGCCCAAATCCTTTTTTATTTATTATCGCTATTTAAAGTAAAATAAATTGCGCCATCATGGTGAAACACTAGATTGGTGTCGGCTATGATAATTGGATCTGAGGCCCCCAATAAAAGATAAGCGCTTTCAGCCAGACACTGACTTAATTTTTTCATGATTTTAACAACCAAATCATTCTCAAAATAAATTAGCACATTCCGACATAATATTAAATCAACCTGATAAGTGCCATTAATAATAGAAGGATAACTATTATCACTTAAATTCAGGTACTTAAGACGTACCATATCGCGAACCTTAGGAGAAAGAACGTAAGTACGCTTTTCTTTGGTAAAATAGTTTTGTAAATATACGTCAGGAATAGAGCGCATTGACCATTGCCCATAAATACCGGCCATTGCTTTTTCGAGTGCTGCCAAATTAATATCAGTGCCTAATAATTGCAAATCCCAACGCTCAATATCAGGGATTAACTTCAAAAGAAGCATAGCAATCGTATATATTTCCTCACCTGATGAGCATCCTGCACTCCAAATTTTTAAGGCGCGAGTCTCTTTTTTTTGTTGAATAAGACGAGGTAAAAGCTCTTTTTCTAATAACTGCATTTGCGTTTTATCACGGAAAAAATAACTTTCCCCAACGGTAATTGCTGCAACTAAATCCGCTAATAATGCGGAACTACTTGAGCAATGTTTTAACTTATCCAGATATTCATTGGGCTGAAAATTAAACTTAGTACATGTCTCAGCAATAATATTCGTTAATTCTCTTGCTTGATTAATATGAGTCACTAAACCAAATCGTTCATGAATTAGCTTGATAAAGGCAGGCTCTAGAATCTTTATACTATCTAGCAAGTTAGTCATGATCTGCAGAAACCTGCCCCATTTCTTCCGTTAATTTCAATGCAAAGAGCGATGCAACATCCATCAGCAATGAAACACCATTATTAATCGTTACCGCGCCGTAAAATGGTGAATGACTACGAGTAAATTCTTCATGTATCTCAATTTTGTTTTTATCAATCTCACCAAGCCCAATCATTCTATCAACAATCAGACCAAGACGATGTGTTCCATCAGAACACAGAAGAATAGGTATACTCAACGGGTAAGTCTCATCGCGAGTCAATCCAGCACAAATCCGCAAATCAACAACGGGAATACACTTTCCATGTAAGTTCATTAATCCTGCAACATAAATCGGGCTTCCAGGAATGGCTTCCAATAGAGGCAAAGGAAATATTTTTTCCACATACTGCAAATCCAAGCAGCATCGAATGTCTTGTAATAAAAAATGCAGAACCTTAATGCTGCTCACGTCCTTACCAACCATTTTGCACCACATAAAATAGGTTTCTTATCATTATAGTTATAGGCTGAATCAGATAGGCATACAAGATAATTTTTAAGCACGTGTTTGTCCTAAAATCGTAAGCAATAAATGACGTTTGTGTGGCTGATATCGATGTTCGTAAAGATAGATACCTTGCCATGTGCCTAATGCTAACTTTCCATCATGCACTGGAATAGTAAGGCAGGTTTGGGTTAGAACCGTACGAACATGCGCTGGCATATCGTCCTTACCTTCAATCACATGCTTAAACAATGGATCGCCATCAGGAACCAACCGCACTAAAAAATTTTCCAGGTCCTGGCGAACTTGTTGATCATAATTTTCACAAATCATTAATGAAGCACTGGTATGCTGAAGAAACAACTGACATATGCCTTGCTGAATCGCTGTAGTCGCTACAATAGCTGCGACCTCCCCCGTAACATCGGTAGTACCTCTCCCAGAAGTATTTAGGTAAATCGAATGTTGTTCAAGATTCATTAATTACCTCACTAACCAAAAGTAACTCGTGAGAAGTATTCATCCTATTCAAATCCCGGATAAAGTGTTCATTGATCTGATAAAGCAAGGAATCATTAGGCAGCATTTGAATATAACCAAGCTCTTCCAGTTGATTTAGAAGAGAAATAATTTCTTCAGATAAATCATAGCGTAAACGAGGAACAGAAGAATTCATGATTGCCATTTTGTCCACTACAAAGAATTCCCGAATCTGTGCATTAACAGGCTCATTAATATCTTTTTTAAGTTGCTCCATAAAATGAGAATGAGTCTGAAACAGCTCATTTAATGCCGTTTGTTTCTCATTTTTCTTTATCGAGCTTGTACTACTCCCGCCTAAAAATAATTGCACGCAATATTGGCCTATAGCACCAATCATGCAACCCATAACTAGTCCGGTTGAAAAAGAAGAAGCCATGATTACTATTTTCCTTGGAACGTTAACTTACACTATAATAATTTAAAACAGGTGCCGATTAAATAAGTGAGGATACCAAATGAGTATCGAACGATTTATCCAGGCCCAGCAAGGACAAGACTTTTTCCCTACCTATACAGAGGCATATAAAGAAATTGCCCAGGGTCGCAAAACCAGTCATTGGATATGGTATATATTTCCCCAGCTACAGTCACTAGGACACAGTTCAACAGCAAAGCACTTTGGCATTGCAGATTTACAAGAAGCCTGTGATTACTTACAAAATACTACACTTTTTGAACACTATAATGAAATTCTCCATCTGGTTTTAAAGCAATTACAAGTAATACCCCTTAGAACCTTAATGGGAGGAAGCATTGATACGTATAAATTAGTTTCCAGTATCACGCTTTTTCGAAAGGCAGCCTTATTACTTAGTGACGAGAGAGAAGGAGAAACAGAACAGGCTTATCAGGAATTTATTCGCTGTTGCGATTTAGTTTTGCGTAAAACAGCAGATCAAGGCTATCCACCCTGCCAACATACTTTGGAATTTACTTAGATATAGATTGGGGTAGCCCAGGGGCCCCCCAAGCAGAAGAGCACGCAGCTACGCCCCCTTCGTCAATTGAATAAACTGGTGCAAGTCGCAAACTGTACCACCACAAGCAGGGATACTAACTGGCTTACCATTATAAGTCACTTTAACTGTGTGGGAACCCGCATCACTTTCATAAAGTGAAAAATTAAGATTCGATGCATACGGTGGAGCCTGCTCCAAGGGTGCTCCTAAAAAGCTTAAGGAACTCGCAATAGTCGTATCATGAGCCGATAATAAAACATATTTCAGCTTGGACTTATTTTGACTACCCTTATTAAGATAATTAGCAATATTAGTCATTATCTTACTGCTATAAACACGAGCAACCTGTTGAGGACGTTCTTGTGCCATAAAAGCCCAATTACAGGCATTAATAATGTCATTAACATCTTGTGAACTTAATCCCTCAGGCAATGGGGCGCGGTGTATTTGATGAATGTATAAGGTATCACCAAGTAATCCCAAATCTTGCAACTTATTAATTTGCATCCCCGTTAAAGAGCTCCAACGGGGGTATCTATCTTTCAGTTCATTATTTTTTTGTTGCCACTCTTTAGTTGGATAAACATACTGCTGCATTAGCTTTTCCCGCACCTGAGTGCTTACAGGCTGTACAATGACATCATCAAATTTATACGGTGCACTAAAGACAGGTATGGGTTGAAACGAATGAGGTAACGCAGGCATAGCTGTTTCTGAAGTATTAGGTCCTGTTCCAGGAGGATACAAACCCATCAGTAAGGATTGAGCACTCATGAGCGTGCGATCATAATCGGTTGAGCGAACATACATAGTCCCTGCTTCATAGCGTTCTGGCAATAGATGGGTCTGCTCCACGTATTTTTTACGAAACTCCACCCCCATATTATGCTCTTGTTGCATCCCTTCTGCAGTTAACTGCCCTAAACCTGAGGTCCATTCATAATTTAATCCAGGAATAGAGACAATTGGTGTTCTGTCTCCATGACGAATAATGTCCACGGCAAAAATAAGTGTATCTGCTGCAAATAACAATGAGGGGATACTGAGTAGTAATGCGAGTGTCAGGCAACGTTTATAACCCATTTTAGCTCCTTAATTTCAATCATGGATAAAGCAAAACGGATCATACCATAAAAAAACCATAACCAAGCAAACAGTTTGAACTATATTTCATCCAAATGAATTATTAAAAAACAAAACAAAGTTCTTTTATTTATACCCCTGCCTGACGACATTGATTATGAGCCATTTCGGGACAAGCAGTAGCACAATTGATAGTTTTTGTTTTTTGGCACTGAGCCATACAACGAGAAACTGTTTTTTTGACACATAACTCTTGTGCCTCTAGTTGAGATGCGTTTGCTGTAAATGCTAAGAAAAAACATAAAATCAATGTAGTTAGCTTATATCTGCTCATAACAAGCTCTTTATTCCATCAAAGTTACTATAAATTTAGCATAATTAACTTGTTGAAACTGAACAAATGGAGTAAAATTCACACAATTCGCTCGTTAATAAAAAAAAGTGCAACTTAAGGCTCTCTTAATCTTAATAAGTTACACTGCAGGCACATTAAGATTTAGATGTTTGAATTATGCAAAGACACAGTCCGACAAAATCGATCTCACAACAAGACCCTAAGCATAATTATCTACCTTTATCCCTTAAAGCAGATTCTGATTGTCAATTGTCGTTAACCTCTAGCAGAAGGACATTCCCATGCCCATGAAAGATCAATTATACTCAATATTAAGCAAGTACCCTTTCATTCATATTGATACAGTTGGAGAACTAACAATGCTTGTTCCATTAACTGGAGCAAGAACCGTTACCGCTGACTTCACAGCAGGCACAGGAAAAACAACCTCGCTTTATCTTTTCGGGGATAATACCTGTCAATCAGACATTGAAAGACAAAAATTCTTTAAACCAAACGGCAGTGAATCGCATTACTCGAGTTTTACCAGCTTATTTTCTTCTCTTATTAGAGAGTTAGAGGGTCTAAAGAGGACACAACAAATTGAGAAGGATGGAGCTGTAATTCAGTCCATCATAGACACATTAAATGAGCAAAAAAAGGAAGCTATTAAACTTAAAGACACTAATCCCGACACAGCCCTCATGCAGAATGATTTTTGCCATGGTACTCAAGGTTTTACTGTTAAAGGGGAATTTATTGTTAGTGGCTCACCGGATAATGTTAGACACCTAAACCTGCCAAACATATTAAATTTAACCATAAATGGGGCAGACAGGCATAAATTTCTTCCTTCAGGTTTGGATCAGGATAATATTTTCACTAATCTGGCTTATATTCCCAAGAAAGGCAAGGTTGAAAAAAAAGAAGACCCCTTAGATGCAAATATCCGCATAGCGATAAGAAGCAAAGGCATCAAAACTTATCAAAAAGGATTAACTCAGAATCCAGCCCAATTATTTCAAACGGTTTATAGTTCGCTAAAAAATAGTTCTTTTAAAGAGGCACCCGATCAATCCGATGAATTTTTTGATGGCTTAGCAAATAATTTAAAGATGGTTTATGGAGACACGGAAGATTACAGCACATACACCGAAAATGAGCTTATAGAGGCAACGGTTCTCATCTTGAGACAAACTGGATTATTTATCCCCCGCGAAGAAAAAGAAGAAAGCAAACGTTTTTCCACCATCTATCATCCGGCAATCCAAGAGTTTTCCTCGCTAAATGGAGCTAGCAACACCACAAAAATAAAGACTTTTAAGTTATTTACACTGCAAACTTTTCTTTATGTGTGTGCATTACAACTACGCCTTAAAAACACAGATGATGCCAAAACATTTCTTTCAGAACTACAAAAAGCCAGCTCAGCGGAAAAATTGATTGCGCAATTATGTAAGAATGAATCTGAATTCATGCATATGCTAGAAACACAGTATGGCATTTCTACTCCGGAATATGAGGCAATTGTTGATGCAACATTTGAAATAATTACTGACCATGTCGAGGTTCCTCATTTTGATGAACTAAAAGTAGCATGTTTATCAGAAGAATTGGAAAAGGCACATTATATAGTCTTAGGTGGCAGACTCTGCTGGAGTACAGTTGAAATCACCGAAAATGGAAACATAAATAGTGAAGAACAGAAAAAAGAGCGATTTAAAACAAATTTCGAACAATTCTTCGAACACGCAGAAGCATATCTTGATCGCCGCGAACACCTCCGTTCACTCAATGAATGGTTAAAAGACGGAGCGGAATATGAAGAAATCGCTTTACAGTCACTAGAATATAACGCAGAGCATTTTTCTTACTCTCAAAAGTTACAACTTTTGGAAACCGCTATTATAAAGAAAAAATACCTATGTGCTGAATTTTTGGTGGCACAAGGAGTGCATAACGACACTCTATTCGAATTAGCCTTTAAACAAAGCCCCGCGAATATGCAGCTAATTAACTGTTTTGCTCGTGTTCATAACAGTTACATGATGAATTATGCAACTGCAAGACACTTAGCTACGGCCATTCGTGAAAATAACTTAGACTTCGTTAAAATTATTTTAACGCTAGCTCCCAACTTATTAGAAACCCAACTTCCATCAGGATGTACCCCACTCTTATATGCTTGTGATGAAGGTAAAACCAGATTAGTAGACTATTTCATGTCAATAGGAGCTAATGTTCTTGCGACTTCGACCACCCAAACAACGGCCGAAAAACTTGCAGAGCATTCACAGAACCAGAGCGCAATCAATAGATTATTGACTGATTATCACTTACGAGTAAGAGAGCAACTTAATGCTGGAAATAATTTTCCATTCCTATCCACCCCTGAATATTTCTTAACGGCACTAAAACGGGGGAAGCAGCAATTAGTGGCTGTATTATTAGAATTTTTCCCTGAACTGAAAAATGCAATTACTATTCAAGTTTTAATTGAAGCCATACGGAATAACTCACTGCCAACGGTCCAGGCAATATTAGCCATAAAACCTGAGTTATTAAATGAGGTCCATGAATATGGAAAAACTCCATTATTTTATGCCTGCCAATTAAAGAGTACACCTATTGCGCAGCATTTAATGGGAGTTGGCGCAGACATTTTTAAAGCGGATTCCCAAGGAACATTACCTCGTGATGCAGCATTAACAACAGAGATCCGTGATTTATTTATACCTTATTATCAGAGACTGTCCCCTGACTCTGAACAATACCAGGCTATATTCACTAGTGAGAACTATAGATTAGCAATCATGCGAAATGACTTCGGTCTAGCAGATTGCATTCTTCAAGCACATCCCGAATTCATCAACGAGATAACACATGAAGATATATTTAATGCCATAAATTTTGACTCGCTTGAGGCAGTGGAATACATTTTAAAACATAAACCTGAATTATTAGAATATAAAAATCAAAACAATAAAACACCGTTTTTTTATGCCTGTGAAATTAATAATCTAGCAATAGCAAGATATTTAATGATGCAGGGTGCTAATATTCATGCCGGAGAAATTACTGCATTTCAACCTACTGCAGCAAGTTATTCAGGTTATACGCTACGTAGAGTGCAGGATCTGAGTTCACAAGCAGCCCGAAGCATAGTAAGTACTTATAGTCATTACTTACACAATATTCCAGTTAGCAAATTTAATGCAGGCCATATTATTGATGCGATTGATGCACGGGATTTAAGGCTTACTACCTATTTATTGAATCGAAAGCCTGATTTAAGAAACGAGCTTAGTGAAATTGACTTACAGCATGTAAAACAGCAACAAATGCAGGAAAGACTATACAGTCGTTATGAACAATTGATACAAGAATTACATGAAAAACGTGATACTTTCCCATATTCAAATCAAAAGGGTAGTCCCTATGTTGCCCTGAGCACACTCAGCAATGAGCTCAAGGTTGCAGGGGAAAAATTCTTTAAGACTCATGCATCTTCAGACACAGTGCAACAATTTGACTCCGCATGTACAGAAGCACTTAACACAGCAGATCAAGTACTGAGTATTCATCGAGGATGGCATGGATTCCCTCTATGGATGAGAGCAATTGTCGGGATTATTGCAACAGTAACCTTAATTCCAGCAATAACTGTTCATGCAACAACGTCAAAAGGATATGTTGGAACATTCTTTAAATCTTATGAAACAGATTCAGTAATGCGTACGAAACAATTCGCATCTGAGTTTGAGACCATGAAAACTGAATTACTAAGCGTTATTTAACCGTAGCCTGGATGGAGGTGCGAAATCCGCCCCTCCATCCAGGCTACAGTTCTTAAAAATACCTTGCTTAAACTCTAAAAAAACAGCAAAGAAAAGCTCAGCTAATATTTCTTTAATATAATTATATTAAAATTACCCCCTGTTAAAACACTCAAAGGAAAACAATGCCTAAAATTATTATCTTTACTGATTTTGATGGTACTTTAAGCGGAAGAGAAGGCGGTAAAACCGTATTTGAACCATTTTATCAATCACTACTAAATGGCTATGCTCCTGGAAAAATCTTAAACTATAGACAAGCACTATTAAAAGACAAGGATACCGTGCAAAGCTTATTCGAAGAAAAATTTGGGCCATATAATGAAAAGTTTAATTATGAGCAAGATGGAGCTGACCATCTGCTAAGCCCTGAAGCAGTTAAATTTCTTCATACGATGTTAAGCAATGATGACGTATCCGTACAAATCATTACTAAAAACCGCCAAGATTACATTAAAGCCCTACTGACCTACCAAGGATTTAGCGAAGAAGAACTCACCAAATTAGGCATTTTCGATTCTGTACGAAAAGACATGGCTGTTAAAGGATTTTTATCCATGCAGACAGATACTATCTCCTCTATTTATATACTGGATGATAACCTAGAGGATTTTAATTACATGGTCAATGCTGCTATATCTTTTGGATTGGCAGAGAGTCAAATCCAAAAATATTATAAGATGCCAGGCACTTTTGAATGGGCTACATATCAGCAAGATATTCATCATCTCCTTCAACAATCCCAGGCTGACAACAACAAAGAAAGTGAAGTTATAGAATTAGCAATTGATTTGCTTGCCTGCGAGGTGGCCACCGAAGAAAAAGCCGCAATCACCTCTAAAAACAAAAAAGAAATGCCTAAACCTTCTTTTTTTAGCTCAGCACACGTACCCCAAGGTACTGAGCAAGAGACTCCGGAAAAAGGTAACACTCCGGTTTAGAGCTCAGGTTGGGCCATGAGCCCAACAATTTAACGTCCTTAAGAGACATCAACCGGAATATTCAAAAGAAACCACATTGTTCGTATGCAGCAAATTGGCTCGTATTAGCTCAGCCAAAGTTCTAATTTCCATCTTTTTCATAACCTTAGCCCGATGAGCTTCTACTGTAGAGATGGATATATTCAAATCATATGCAATCTGCTTATTTAATTTACCCTCAATAACTAAATCCATAATCTGCTTTTCTCGTTTAGTTAAGCTTTTTATCCGCTGACAAAAATCTGAATGTAATTGGAAGCTATTATTTTGATTTTTTTTCAGGCAACTTTGCGTGATCTCTAATAAATCCTGATGATTTACTGGTTTAAGAATAAAATCAGCAGCCCCCGCTTTCATCGCTCTTACTGCCATAGGAATATCACCATATCCCGTGATGATAATTACGGAGAGTCGATTTTTGGTTGTATTAAGATATTCCAATAATTCAAGGCCACTTATTATAGGCATTCTCACATCAATAATCAGGCAACCGTGTTGGGTAGCATCATAATTATCAAGAAAATCTTTGGCATTCTCATAAGTTTGTACTCTAAGATTAACTGACTCAAATAACCAACGAAACGACGCACATATTTCAGGATCATCATCAACAATAATAACCATTGGCTTATTTGGCATATCGAGAATCCTTATAAAACATGATCAGTTTAAAGCAGATACCATTAGGTACTAACTCAGCGGATAAACTGCCACAATCGGTGGTAAAAAGAGTACGACAATAAGTAAGCTCGTCCTCTACGCTCTCTTCTTTTATTGGAAAATTGCTGGTTATGGTCATGCTCAATGCATTGTTTTGATGGGGTTTCGTTTGAATGACTAACTCACTTTGCTCTATAGCATTTTTTTCTACAGTACCAATGCATTGTTTCAATAACCGAAATAAGACACCTTTAAGCTGAGATTTATTGATATTAAAGTCAGGAGAACATTCGTGGAAGTCTAAAGTTAATCTGATGTGATGATGTTTTATTTCGAAGAAAAATAAAGAGCTAATCTCGGTAATAATACTAGAAATATTAATACCCTCTTCTTGAACGATTAATTGTTGCATCGAATTAATTTTATTCTTAAATAACTCCGTATGCTCATTAATTTTTTGTAATGCACTATTCATTTGACTGGGGCTAAGCTCATTTCTTTGTAACTTAATTTCACACCCACCTAGATAAGCTTTAATTACTGTTAATGGCTGATTTAACTCATGAATAAACTTCAATAGAAGTTGGGAATGTAAATTCTTTTGCATTAATCCATTCATCTAATTGCTATATCCTAAAATTTCCTATGAAAAAGCCCATTAAAACGTTTACTTAATATAAATAATATCAATACATATACCTATATTTTGAGCCATTTTTTATATGTTAATTTATTGAATTTATGTAGTTTATTCTGGTTATCCTTAATATGCGTTAAGTAAAATTTCTTAGCATGCACAAGATAAAACTCTTGATGACACTCCATGAATGCAAATCTAACACAAAGATAAATAATATCCAATTTGCTTAGGATACTTATTTATAAAACAAAAAAATAGCAGTAAGCACTATATAATAATTTGTCACCTCATGAATAATATGTTGGTATAAGCCTTGATTGAGTGCGTTAACTGGGAGACTAGTTGTCAACACACACCAACCAAGAGTGAACAACTTTAGATTTCAAACATTCTTTTAACAATTGTGGTTTTCCATAGCATGTACTACGAGGATAAACTACATAGACATCATACGCTGCCAAAAGCGCAAATCCCTACACATCAAAATGAATTGAGTAACCGTTTCTTGTCTATCTAATTCAATAAATCCTGCGTCCGGTTTAATAATATGAAACATCCGTTTAAAACCCGTAGCAAATGAAGGTACATAGCCTATGTATTTACAGTGAAAATAAGCATCCCAGATAAACTCATACATTTTAGGATGAAGCAATTCAGAATCACTAAGAAAAATAGCTATGGAGTCAAATAGAGCGGAAGGAGAACCCAGTATTTGGGTATGAAGAGCCACTGTTTCATGATTATTCAACATTATCTCTCCCCCATGGCATCCAATGAGAGTATAAGAGGCTTTTTCATTTTCGATTTCTGCAAGTAATTGTTTTAAAATTAATGCGTTTGCGCCATCTTCAATTAGAATACCCACCCTTCTTCCAGAAAAATTTTTAGCTGCCTGAGAGAGACGGCTAGCCACCTTCGTAGGCTTAAGATCATTGCGAATTGATTTTGCAATGTCATAAGCTGGAGGTAAGTTATTAATACCAAACTCTTTTGCTACATCATTAGATGATTCAGAGGGATTAAGATACCCATGTATATCAAAGCTATACGTATGAGGCTGGATATGGATATATTCTTCATGAGCTTGTTTTTCTTCTTTATTCTGATTATTAGCATGATTCTGATTACTTTTTTTCATAAGACCCATTCCCTCTGGAGATGAAAAAAACGGTGATACTCTTTGATGTTAATAATTTTAATTCTGGCTACATTCGATAACAATCCCGAATTGAGACAGTATAATTAGTGGAAATCCATAAAAGAGCGTAGCTTGGAGCGAGGCTTGTGGCTGCCTATAAAGGAAGATTTTTCTTATCATCCGGAATCGGAGGTACATGATTAAAAAAATTCACTATTAATAAAATAAACAACAACACTAAAGAAAAATAAAGGAGAACTTTTGCAAGAAGGATAAGCGTAGGATTTGTCCCTTTATATAAGTAGATTGCCAGAAAAAGCGCCACAGCAAAAAAAATAAATGCTCCTGCTAACATGTAATTTATTCCTTTAGTTGAACATCACTTTTTAATTACAATTTAGGCAAAAATGAACAGTATAGCAAATGAATTCCTCCCCCTTCATGTTGCTTAGGTCCATCTTCTAATGGCACTTAGTCCAACATAAAGTTCTGATCTGACTTGATACCTTATTGGACCGTGGGCCTGAGGTATCGACTCGTTTTTATTATGGTTACCATGAAGGCGGAAGCCATGCATGACTGGTTTCTTGCTTCCCAAAGGATGATAATTTTTTTGAAAATATTTTACATACTAAATTGTTCAAATAAAACTAGTCGATACCTCAGGCCAAGACCCCGACCTATAAATAGCATCTTTAAGTTAATAGCAGAAAGAGGCTTCTTTTATCTCTAAGCCGCCCTCTTATTGTGCGCAATTAACTTTAATAGTGCCTGAGCTGCTGCAGTAGATGATGCAGGATTCTGTCCAGTAATAAGACGACCATCAACAATTACAAAACTTTGCCAATCAGGGGCTTTTTCAAACAGCCCACCAAGCCGCTTCAGCTCATCTTCAACCAAGAATGGCACCTCATTAGTAAGCCCTACCGCAGCCTCTTCA